>CAZYLF010000001.1:434106-553057 GCA_964648765.1 uncultured Candidatus Saccharibacteria bacterium | reverse complement strand
GTCTTTATGAACTTCACTATCATGCTGACGTAGCTCAAGGTACAAGTGTCAACGATAGCTCATTTCAAATTGTTAAAAACGCTGGAGCCGTTTTAATTCCAGGTAGCGCCGCTAATGCCAAAAATTCAAGCACCGACAGGGGAGTAGCGGCGGTTAATGTCTATGCCACCCTGACAGCTGGTGATTACGTGCGAGTCCAAGCTCGCTACCCCGCCTCAAGTGGTGCCACTGTCTCTAACCTCACCTTCAGTGTGAGACGAGCGGTAGCCGGTTCCGGCATTGGTGGCACTGAAGGCACCGCCAACACTCTTGCCTACTATTCCACCGCCACCACCTTAGGTTCAGCCAGTATGGCTTCCATCAACACCGGCATGGGCACATTTGGTATCGGCACTTCTACTCCTCGTTGGACACTGCAACTCGCTTCCTCAACCGCTCCCCAACTCACACTCACCGCTGGAGCAACCGACAACCACTGGTCATTCCGTAACATGGCTGGCACATTCGTTCTCGGCACATCTTCACCCACCACCTTCTCCACCAGCACTACTCCTCAAATTCAAATCGCCGGCACTGGCTTTGGTACCACCACACTCTCTGGTCTTAACATTGCTGGTTCCGCTACTTCCACTTCCAATGTCGGCATGAATCTCACCGCCGGCTGCTTCGCCATTGGTGGCACTTGTATCGGTGGCGGCGGTTCATCCAACTGGACAGACGCCGGTCTCTACTTAACACCACTTACATCCAGCGATGGCATCCTGCTTACCGGCTCCTCAACAATTTCTAACTTAACTATGGTGAACTCGACGACGACGAGCGCCACCACTACTAGACTTTATGTTTCAAATACAATAGATCTTCCCGCCACTTCATATCCGATTTCTGGAATTGGCCTAATCCGAATGGGAGGAACACGTTTTATGCATAATACTGGTACACAGAATACATTTTTAGGTGCTGGCTCAGGGCCGTATCTAGATGATAATGAAGCTGCTGGTAACAACAATGTGGGCATTGGTTATCAGGCACTTTCGGACTACGTATTTGCTGTTTCAGGGAACACTGCAGTAGGTTATCAAGCATTAAAAACTAATACTGGAAGTTCAAACACTGCCGTCGGCAGTCTTGCATTAAGTGCGAATCTTGGTGGTGGGCTTAACGTGGCTCTTGGAGATAGTGCTGGACTTGTTAACACAACGGGGCAATACAACACGTTCATTGGGAGTAGTGCTGGCAATACTGGGACTACTGATGGTCTTACTTATTCCACGGCCATTGGTTACAACGCCCAAGTTACTGCCAACAGTAGTCTCATTTTGGGTGGGACGGGTGAGTTTGGGGTCAACGTTGGTATCGGTACTACTTCACCATACGCTAAATTATCAGTAGAAGGGCAAATTGTGGCAGCAAATATTTTTGCTACTTCCACAGCCACTTCCACTTTTGCCGGATCAATTGCTGTCACTGAAACTAACGCCACTTCCACCTTCGCTGGAGGCATCAATCTCACCGCCGGCTGCTTCGCCATTGGTGGCACCTGTATCGGCGGCGGCGGTTCATCCAACTGGACTGACGCCGGCCTCTACTTAACACCACTCACTTCCACAGATGGCATCATTCTCTCTGGCAGTTCCACAATTGCTAATCTTTCAACCTCTAACTCGACGACAACAAATGCCACGACGACTAATCAATACGTCAGTGGCAATCTCAATTTAGCTTCTGGCCTCGCTCTCAACATCAATGGAGTCAACACTCTTTCAGCCACAGCACTTGGTTCTGCTGTTGTCTCTTCATCACTCACTTCAGTTGGTATTCTCAACGGCGGTTCCATCACCAACGGTTTCGGCTCCATCGACATCGGAGCTGACGCTCTCACTGCCGGCGCCGCTTCCTTCACCACCATTGCTGGTTCAGGATTAGCAACTATCACCGGCGGCATTCTCGTCAACAATTCCACTTCAACAATTACTAACCTGACGATGGTGAATTCAACTTCCACCAATGCCACCACTACTAATTTAGCGATTACGGGGGCATTTAATAGTTCAGGAACAGGCACAAGCACCTTTGCTGGCTCAATTGCCGTCACTGAAATCAATGCAACTTCTACCTTCGCGGGGGGTATTGATCTCTCTGATGGTTGCTTTGCTATCGACGGTGTGTGTATTGGTGGTAGTGGTTCGTCAAACTGGACTGATGCAGGTCTCTACTTAACACCTCTCACATCCACAGACGGCATTCTCCTTACTGGTAGTTCAACAATCACCAACTTAACAATGGTGAACTCGACCACCACTAGTTTATTTGTCTCAAATAGTATCTCTCAAACTCCCACCAACCCAACTTTACGTGGCTCTATTTCCTCAGGTAGTGGCGGTACAGCAGATGAGGTAGAAGTTCATGGACGGTATGTATTTGTTGTAGACGAAACTCTCGATACACTTAAAATTTTTGATAGCGCAACCACATCACCATCATTAATTTCTTCATTCTCGTTGGACAACAGCTCATATAAATCATTTGAGGTTAAATGGCCATATGTTTATATTGCTGCCCAATCGGGAGATTTTGAAATAATTGATGTTTCAAACCCTATATCTCCTACCCGCAAATCAAATTTTGATCCAGGTTTTACTGCTTCGCCGGTGGCATTGGCTGTCTCGGGTAATTATGTCTATATGGCTGAAAATAATGCTGCTGGAGTTTTAAAAATTGTGAATGTTGCAGACCCCGTTAATCCTATTGTGGTGTACTCTGGTGACACTGGTGTTGGCGCAATGAGAATACAAGATCTCCAAACTGATGGACGTTATCTTTATGTTGCACCTAACTCCTCTGATTTTTATATCATAGATGTTTCAAATAAAACTGCACCAACAGCCGCGGTTATTGCTGGTCTCAGTGGGGTAGCTTCAACTAAGCGTTTCGCTATTTCAGGTAATTATGCATATTTGGTTGAGATAAATGGTAATTTGAGAATTATTGATATTAGCAATAAAGAATCCGCATTTCTTGCTAGTAGTATTGCTGTTGGGACAAATCCAAACGGCGTCACCGTATCGGGACGTTATGCATATGTGGTTTCCACTGGCTCCAATTTACTTGAAATAATAGATGTTTATGATCCGTACAACCCAGTTGCAGTAGGATCAATGTCGCCGGGCTCAAACCCAGTGAGTGTGGCGGTTTCGGGCCGTTATGCTTATGTAATAGATAATCTTGACGACACGCTTAATGTAGTCGATATATCGGGGGCTGAAGTCACCTCCTTGATTGCTCACTCGCTTGAAGCAGGCGGTTTGCAAGTAAGAGAAGATGGAGTAATTGCGGGGAATTTATCCATTGGTAATAGCTTAAGCGTTGGCCTTGGTGGCATCTTTAGCGCTGGGCCGATCTCGATTGGTGTTGCTTCTACCACCCAATCCGATGCAATTTCTGGAGTGTTTAAGGGGAGGGTGGCGATCGGTACCACAACGCCATATGCTAACGCCACAATTTGGGGAACATCAACAGGAAGAATCTTAGAAGTTGTTACAAGAGCTTCATCGACAGCGCTCTCTGTGTCAGCTACTGGTTTCGGCACTACCACGCTCACGGGTCTCACCATTTCCGGTTCGGCGACAACAACATCTAATGTGGGCTTTAGTATTTCTGGAGGTTGTTACGCAATTGGGACAACTTGTATTGATAGTAATGATGTGAATGGTGTGACGAGCAACGTTTACACTTCAAGTTCTGGTACATGGAATGCTCCAACGGGAGTAAAGTTCGCCCAAGTAATTGTGACAGGCGCTGGTGGTGGCGGAGCCGGCGTGGACAGTGATGGAACAACAGCTGAACCAGCCGGTGGTGGAGGCGGTGGTGGGGCGACAACGATTGAGATGCACACATCTACTACTCTCGGATCGTCACAAGCTTACTCTGTTGGCACAGCTGGCACTGCTGGTTCTGGCTCCGATAATAGCGGTTTAGGTGGCACAGGTGGCGACTCATATTTTGGTGTTTTGACTGGGGCTGAAGGTGGAACTGGAGGCACCGGTTCTGGTAATACTTACACCGTAGCCGGACCCGCCAGTAATTTGGCTGGTGGAGCTGGAGGTATTGCCACCACAACTATGGCGGGTGATATCACGGTGGCTGGCGGGGAGGGGAACAATGGATTTTCTGGCGCCAACTCGGCCCTAGGTGGTACTGGGGGCGGAACATATTGGGGGACAGGTGGTGATGGCGGGACAACAGGAGCTACTGCATCGGGCGCAGCCGGTACCAACGGCGTTGCATATGGGTCAGGTGGTGGTGGCGCCTCTCTTGCAGATTTTACAACCGGTCAGAATGGCGGCGCTGGCGCTGGCGGTGTGGTGGCAGTCTTCTCTTACACTGGCACCGGAGGTGACTTGGCCGAGTGGTATGAGACGACGGGCGGTGTGGAGCCAGGCGACGTGGTGGCTATTAGTGATAGCTTTATTGAGTACGAGGCAGCGAGTGGTTTAGAAAAAACATCAATTCTAGAACGCGCTGCCCAAGGTAAGGCGCTAGTGGGAGTTGTTTCCACCTTACCATCAGAAGTGATCGGAGGAGATTTGCTTGGTGAAACGAGTGAGGCTAAACCAATTGCCTTGGCCGGACGCGTGCCGGTGAAAGTTTCAGAAGAAAATGGCGTGGTTAAGGCCGGCGACTTACTCACAATCTCTTCCACGCCTGGTGTGGCAATGAAGTTAACTAAAGCCGGGCAAACCATTGGTAAGGCGATTGAAGATGCAAATTGTAGCGCTGATCCTGCGGTAGTCTGCAAAGTTCAGATTCTCGTCAACACTTCTTACTCCACTGGTGCCATGATTAAAGAAGTTTTGGCGGCTAAAGGCATTGATCTTGACGCTATCCCCGCTGATCTTGATCATGGTCGCGTTATCCTCTCGCACTTAATTCAAGAGAGGCAAAACTTTACCGCTTCGAGTACCCTTTCTGAAGTCTTCACCGATCGGGTGGTGTCTGGACTTGAAGTAATCTCGCCTCGTGGTCTCTTTGATGGTCTGGAGGTCAACACCATTGGTTCAGTTAACGCGCTAGTGGCTCTTACTTCAGACATTAATTTCTTAAAGCATATTTACGTAAGTGGCGACACGGCTGGCACCGCCACGATCCCAACTGGCGCGCGCGAAGTGGCGATCACTTTCTCCAGCCCATATTTAAATATTCCGCTCATCACAGCTAATCTCACTGCCGGTGGCTTATTAGATCCATATCAGTTACTTGATGAAGATATTAAGTTTGTGATCGGCCGCAAGTCTCTCAATGGATTCTCAATTATCTTGGCTGAAGATGCGCCATTTGATCTCACATTTGATTGGTTCGCTGTGGCTAAGTTGCCAACGGCCGACACTGTGTTGAGTGTCACTTCTACCACAACGCCACCAGTTATCCCAACAGCCACTACTACTGTGCCGATTGTTCCGGTTGCAACGACAACTCCTGTTGTTGACCCAACAGCTACTAGTACGCCGGTGATTCCTGATGAAGATCCCGGCCAGACTCCCGCACCAACTCCTGTCCCGACCCCTACGCCAACCGCCACAAGCACTCCTCCAGACATAATTGATGACACGGCAACAACTACACCTACCACTACGCCAGAAGTTATCCCGACAGATCCAATTGTGCCTGATCCTACCGCTACAACCACACCAAGTGTTGATCCACTGCCGCCTGACCCTGTAGATGTTCCTGTGGTAATACCTCCCGTCGATCCAGGAGTGCCACCAGATCCAATAGTGGAAGAGATTGAAGAGATAGTAGAACCAGATCCTGTGGTTGAGGTTGACCCGCCCACCGATCCAGGAGTATCATCAGATCCGACTACGCCATAGCGCGTAAAGGGGTATGACAATTCCTCAATTTAAACTCAAAACCATTTTTTGCTTAATTCTCCTAATCGCCGTGGCTTTTGCGGTTGATTTCCTCTTTTTTCATTCAGATGAGTACTTTTGTCGAAAGAGAACCAGTTTATTAAACAAAGACGTGGTGTGTAGTGATGAAAAAATCTCACCGCAGTTAGTGAAGGATATTCGCCCTAAATTAATTAAAGAACTTGCTGCTTTTAAACAGCAAGGCTTATTCGATCGATTTTCAGTTTCTTATCGTGATCTGAAGAATGGACCAACGTTCGGCATAGATGAGTATGGGGAGTATATTCCGGCGTCACTACTTAAATTACCAATGGCTTTAACTTATACCTCGATCGCTGAAACTGAGCCAGAAATACTAAATCAAAAGATTAAAGCTCTTAAACTTGAAATTCCGCTACAAAATATTAAACCGCTAATCTCGGCAAAAGAAAATCAAAGCTACTCAGTTAAAGAGCTAATCAAACTTGTCTTGGAAAATTCTGACAATGCTTCATATCAAATATTATTTAATTACATAATGCAGAGTCCGCAAAGACAAGAAGTAAAGAAAAAGATTTTCCATGAATATGGTTTTAGTAACTCTGATGACCCGAAAATTAATAATTTAAATACCCGCGTTTACCTAAGTACATTTAGACGGCTATATAATGGAGTGGCGCCAAATCAAGAGTTGTCGGAATTGATACTCAGTTGTTTACAAAAATCGCAATTTAACGATGGAATAAAAAAGTACCTGCCCACAAATGTTGCTGTGGCGCATAAATTTGGTGAGAGAGATTTGGGAGCCAGAAAACAATTACACGATTGCGGGATTGTGTATCATCGCGAGTATCCGTATCTAGTTTGCATGATGACGGAGGGTGATAACCTCGAGGAGCTTTCCGAAGTAATAGCGCAGATTTCTAAGTTAATTTATGAATGGGTGGATGAGGACATTAAGAAGACTGTGCTAGAATAATGGAAATGAATGAAGAACTTCAGCCGCAAAATAAATCGAAATTCCCTTCTAAAAAGTTACTTTTAGTGCTTTTGGTAATTTCTGTTTGTGCAAACTTTTATCTATTTTTTACAAAAGATTCTGCTCAAAATTTAAACAAAATTCAGTTTGAAGATAACGCCAAAATGATTGCCGAGATTGGTAAATTAATTACTTTACCAGAAGGAGAAACTCCAACTATTGCAACTGTCTCAGATTTAGAGAAATTATCTGACCAAGCATTTTTTGCGAATGCCTTACTTGGTGATAAGGTTTTGATCTACACCAAGGCTCGCAAAGCAATACTCTATCGGCCAAGTGAAAAGAAGTTGATTGAAGTGGCAGAGCTAAAGCTTGATTTGTAAACAAGTTTTATAGAGGTTATAATTGATAACAAGTTATTAAAATTATTAATTAAAAAATATGGACGAAACAAAAAAGAAGTCGGGGTTTAGTTGGCTGTTACTTGTGATAATTGTAATTGCACTCTTGGGTGTACTCTGGATATTAGGGAAGAATTTAGGTTATCTTGGCACAAGTACTGGCAGTAGTGAATATCAGGCTGTATTTTTGAGTAACAATCAAGTATACTTTGGTAAGATTGCAAGCTCGGGTGGTAAATACGCAAAGCTTACAGATATTTTTTACCTCCAAGTTGCTCAAGCATTGCAACCAAGCCAACCCAACTCACAAGTTAATTTAGTAAAGCTTGGTGATGAGCTCCATGGTCCAGCGGATGTAATGGAGATCAATCGAGATCATATTCTCTTCATAGAAGACTTAAAACCAGAGTCACAGGTAGTTAAGGCGATCGAACAATATAAGACGAGCAGAACGACAACTCAACCAGTAAATTAAATTTTGGAAAGAATAAAGTGGGTAATAATTTTATTGATTGTAATTTTAGGAGCTCAAGCCCGCGCGCAAGAGTTCGTAGGTTCCTCACTTAAAGTTATTGATCCTGTGATCGCTCCGGGTAATTACAGCACCTCATCAGCTTTCGGCTTGTGGGGTGCTCTTGGTCAGTTAGGTACGGGCACTAGCACGTCACTTAGTTTTGGTGTTAATTCTGGATTTTTATTCTTCCCTGAAGTTACTACTCCGGCACTTTCCGCTACCGCTGGTGATGGACAAGTAAATCTCTCGTGGACCGCATCGTCTGGCTTTTTAGGTTGGACAGTTTCTGGCTACACTGTAGGGCAATCCACAACAAGTGGTGGGCCCTACACTTACACAAGTGTTGGTAATGTTACTAACGCAACTCGCTCAAGTCTCACAAACAGTACGCCATATTATTTTGTCATTAGAGTGCAAGACGCTTTCAGCAATTTTGTTGCCACTTCAAGCGAGGTTACTGCCACACCTGTCTCAGTAGGTGGCGGTGGAGGTGGTGGGGGAGGAGGGGGTGGTGGCGGAGGTTCAAGTGAAACTGGGGTAATATTCAATGGTAGAGCTTATCCACTTAGTAAAGTTACAGTCTTAAAAGACGGGCAAGTTGCAATTAGTACGATTGCTGGCCCTGATTCCAAATTTGAAATCTCGCTCACTAGTCTTTCTTCAGGTGATTATAATTTTTCGCTTTACGGAGAAGATAATGCTGGCAGACGTTCCAGCCTTTTCTCCTTTCCTCTTGAGATCACAAGTGGTGCCGTAACGAAAATTAGTGGGATTTTCATCACCCCTACGCTTGCGGTAGACAAACAAGAAGTAAAACAAGGAGATAATTTAGCAATTTTTGGCCAAACGACTCCAAGTGCCAATGTAACAATCAACGTAAACTCTCCTGTGCCATTTTTCTTTAACACTAATTCTGACACATCGGGTATCTATCTCTACAATTTAGATACGGCGCCCCTTGAGTTTGGTGATCATAGTGCAAAATCCAAAGCCGCAACTTCGAGTGAAATCAGTGCCTTCGGTGTGGCGGCTGCATTTAAGGTGGGTACTCAAAATATACCAATTGGCGCGCAACCTACGGGGTGTGCAGTAAAAGCAGATTTAAATTGCGATAGTAAGGTAAATCTAGTTGATTTCTCTATTGCGGCGTACTGGTATAAACGAGTACTAAGTACAGAGTTTGCAGTTAAGGAGACAGGTCAATTAAACGGCGATACTAAAGTTGACCTGATCGACTTTAGTATTATGGCTTATTATTGGACTGGGTAATTATGGCTGAACTATATTTTAAAGTTTTAAAGAACTTGAGTGGCACATATGAAGTGTTAGTTAATATAGATTCTGAAGTATCTATAAATGCAATTTCTGGATCTATTTACCTTTCGCCTCAAACCAAAGTAGAAAGTTTGAAAATCAATAGTTCAATTATTAATTTTTGGCTTGAAGAACCTAAAATTATAGATAATAAACTTGTTTTTTCCGGTATCCGTCCGGGGGGCTTTGTTGGCAAAAATGGCGAAATCTTTTCACTTACAATGCTGAGTGAGCCAAAATTGAATTCGCTAAGTTGGGACAAAACAAATACTGAAGTTTTGCTTAACGATGGTGCAGGGACAAAATCAGTTGTTGTTTTTAAAAATTTAGAAGCTAAAAACTTAGTAAATTTAGAGCTTAATAATAAAACAGAGGTAACTGATTTATTACCTCCAGAGTCGTTTACACCACTAATTTCTAAATCAGAGGATTTATATGATGGTAAAAATTTCATTGTATTCTCAACCGTTGATAAACAAAGCAGTATTGACCATTACGAAATAGCAGAGGGTCAAAGTTGGTTTCCGGTCAGAGAATCGCGCTTAGATTGGCAAAAAGTGACTAGCCCAGCTGAGTTAAAGGATCAAAACTTGAGTAGTTTTGTATATATCAAGGCCGTAGATAAGTTTGAAAACTCAAAAATTGAAGTTATCCACCCCAGTAATCCAAGTTTTCCGTTTCATCCATATTTTTTATGGAGTATAATTATTATCATGGCCGTTGGTCTCGGCTTTTTGGCATTGAAAATATTTTTTAGACGTCGCTGATGGAAAAATTTATCATAAAAATAGCAGCGCTCATTATATTGCTGTTTTGTCTTACAACAGTAACTAACGCAGCGGATCTTAGATTTACTCCGGCCACAGGTAGTTACAAAATTGGTGACGTATTTTCCGTTTCTGTTTTAGTTGCCAGCACCGACAAGGCGGTTAACGCCATCCAATCAAATATTTCTTTCCCTACCGATAAACTAACTCTCGTTAGCTTAGTTAAAGTGTCACAAGGTATAGGTTTATGGGTACAAGAACCAACATTCTCTAACACTAATGGCACTGCAAGTTTTGAGGGCATTATTTTAAATCCAGGCTATCAAGGTGTTGGCACAAATTTAATTACTTTAACCTTTAGAGCCAAAGCTGAGGGTAATGCCGGCTTAAAGTTCTCTCAAGGCGCGGTGCTTGCTAATGACGGACTTGGCACAAATGTGCTCACCAATCTTGGTACAGCAAATTTTGTAATTGGACCGACTCCGGGTTTACTTACGACTCCCGTGCCAGTTACTCCAACTGCGCCAATTGCGGGGACTTTGCCATCAGCTATTGTAATTAAATCCGACACTCACGCCGAACCAGATAATTGGTATGCAAACAGTGACCCAGAATTTAATTGGAGTCTGCCACGTGACGTGTTGGCCGTAAGACTGCTATACGACAGAAACGCAGCTTCCCAGCCAAGTGTGTTTTATGACTATCGTCTAACTGAAAAAGCTCTACCTGATGTTAAAGATGGCGCGTACTACTTCCATGCTCAAGCACGTAATGCCGCTGGTTGGGGCCCAGTTTCTCACTTTCGCTTCCAAATTGACACACTTAAACCAGAAACTTTTGAGTTTGAAGAAATCCCAAGATCGGATAATTCAGAGGCCTTTGTGCGATTTAGTCTAAGTGCAAGCGATAGCGGCTCTGGTATTAAAGAATATGAAATTAAAGTTGGTGATGGTGAAGCCATAATTATTCCTGCACAGATAGATGTTGAGAATGGCAGCAAAACAATTTACCAAGCCGACAATCTGCCAAGTGGCAAGCATACTATAATTGCCCGCGCTATCGACTTTGCCGGTAATTACCTTACAGACTATTTAGATATCGAAGTTGAATCAATCAACCCACCATTATTTACTGAATATCCATCCCGAATTGCCGCCGATGAAGTGGCTACTATTAAGGGACGTACTTATCTGAATTCAGAAGTCACAATCTACTACGGCCGAAATGCTGAAAGGGAAATTGAGCAAAAAGTCACAAGTGATGATAACGGTGAGTTTGCTTTTAGTTTTGATGCCAAGTCACTTAAAAATGGCGTTTACCTTTTTTCAGGTATTGTCACCAAACAAAATGGTGTAAAGAGTTTACGTAGCGATCCAGTAATAATTGTGGTGGAGCGTAGCTGGTTAAATAGGGTAAGTAATTGGACGGTAAACTTTTTGACCTTGTTCATCCCAATGCTCGCCTTACTCTTAATCTTGATTTTATTAATTCTTTCAAGTTGGCGACAGGCAAGGCGTTATAAGTATCATGTGCGTAAAGAGGTAGGTGAGGCGCAAACAACACTTGAGAAAGCGTTTGATATTTTACGAGAAGATCTGCAGGAACATTTGAAGATACTTGAAAAAACTAAAATTGCTCGCGCTTTAACAGACGAAGAGACCAAAATAATGCATAGGTTGAAGAGTGATCTAAATGAAGCAGAGAAGCTTGTCCGAAAAGAGATCAAGGACATTGCACCTTGATGACACATCATGAATTTAAAGGTTCTAATGTTTGGCTGGGAGTTCCCCCCTCATAATAGTGGGGGATTAGGCACAGCTTGCTTTGGCTTAACTAAAGCCATGTGCACCTTACCCACCGAGGTGATCTTCGTGCTCCCAAAAAGAGTGGATGTGAGTGCCGACTTTATGAAAATGATCTTCGCTGATATTCAGAAGTTCTCGCTCCAAACAGTCGACACTTTAGTTTACCCCTACATTACTTCAGAAAAGTACGGGGAGATCAGAGGTAGTGGACCAAGTATTTATGGTCGCAATTTAATCGATGAGGTGCGGCTTTATGGTGAGCGGGCGCGCGCAGTAATTAAAAATCAAAAGTTTGATGTGATCCACGCGCACGATTGGTTGGCGTACCCGGCCGGTATGATGGCGAAGAAATTGAGTGGTAAACCGTTAGTGGTGCATGTTCACGCCACGGAGTTTGATCGCACGGGTGGCAGTGGAGTAAACCAGCAAGTTTATGAAATTGAGAAGGCTGGGATGACTCTGGCTGATAAGGTGATTGCTATAAGTCGTTGGACCAAAAATATCGTGATGAAGCATTACGGCATTCCGGAACATAAAATTGAAGTAGTCCACAACGGGATCGACTCTGATGAATATCGCGGACAAAATGTGAGATTGAAAGAATTAAAAGAGGCGGGTTATAAAATCGTACTGTTTGTTGGTCGTCTTACCCTCCAAAAAGGTCCCGATTATTTTATAAAAGTGGCGAAAAGAGTTTTAGAATTTAATCCGAAAGTATATTTTATTGTCGCCGGTTCAGGCGATATGGAAAGGCAAACCATTGATGACGCCGCGCGGCTTGGCATTTCTGACCGCGTGATCTTCTGTGGCTTCTTGCGCGGGCAAGAGTTAAATGATCTTTATGCTTCGGCTGATCTTTATGTGCTCCCTTCCATCTCCGAACCGTTTGGACTTACGCCGCTTGAGTCGTTGGTGAATGGCACGCCGGTTTTAGTTTCTAACCAATCTGGCGTGGCCGAGGTGCTCAAACATGCGCTTAAGGCAGACTTTTGGGATATTGATGATATGACCGATAAAATTTTAAGCGTTATTAATCACGCGCCACTTCAGCGCACTTTGGCTCTCCACGGCGAAGCCGAAGCTCGCCGCACCACCTGGCTTGAATCGGCCAAGAAGTGTTTAGGGATTTATCAGCAGGTGACGAGATAAAGCTATTAAAATATTGCAAAAATATTTTTTTATAATATATTAGATTCAGATGTGATAGGGGGGGATTGCGGGAGATTAGGGCCTTTATCTGGTGCCTAGTGAGGCTTATTGCCACTGCTTCCCCCTCAACTTTATTTATAACCGGCAATGATTCACTATGTGACTCGTTGCCGTTTTTTTATGTAAAGTGTGTAATGTTTTAACGGTCGTGAAAAGAATGTTAAATAAAAAAACCCGCCAAATTAATGACGGGTTGTGTGTAGGGACACTACTTCTTCATTTGGTCTCTAGTTTTTTTCGCCGCTCTTCTTCCTCATTTTGAAATTCATTTTCCATTTGTTCTACAAATTCTGGATGCCTGTGACAATAAAATTCAAAAGCAAAACCCAGAATTAGAATGACTGCCATGAGAATACCGATTCCTAGTCCAACCTTGTCGAGTATTCCACGCTCGCCCCTAGCAAAGGGAATTGCGGACGTAAACATAGTAACTACCCACAACAAGATCCAGAAGCTTCTTTCTCCATTGGCCTGATGTTGGCACATATACCCCTCCTTTCAAGAGAGCGTTTCGAGACCAATTTCCAAATGCACTTTAGCATATTTACATGAACAAAAAAAGACCGCTTTGGTGTTTGCCAAAGCGGTTCTAAATTCTGAGCTGGTCGGTTATTACTAACCGAAGATCTCCTTATAATGTCGTTCGTAAATATCTCGGATCACTTGCGGTCGTAGCTCATCTTTGCGTCGGGCCTCATGATCAGCCATATACTTGGTTTCAACTTGAAACATTTTACTCACATCGTTTGTGTTGAATAGGAGATAGTGCTCAGCATGCCAACCCATTACTATACTCAGGCTCTGGTGCGCAATCATACCACTCAAAACACCCCAATAACTCTTTGAGCGACTTCTTGACGTCTGTTCCAAAATTTCGAAACAGCGCACAAGGGGTAAACCGGCGCTCATGAGTTCCGCGAGCATCCAAAAGTCAATCATGGCTGCAATCTGATCTCGACTGGACTTCTTTCCGCCCTCAACCACGGTGGCCATTTGATCGACTAAATTAGCCGCTTGGAGTAACGTCACGTCCAGTAGACCTGTTTCTTCCCCAATTCCGATCATACCGGGGACAAAATCTTGGAAGCACCATTCATAACCAATCAAGCCAGTATGGAATGAGTCTCCCTCCCGGATTTGATGAAGGGCGGTCTGGAGAGCTTCCGAAAAATCAGGGAAGTTTTTTACTGTTTCTGTGATTGCTTCGCAAATGGGGGTACCCTCTCTTATTTGGTTACCCAAAAAACGAAGTGTTGCCGCCTCTGTGCGGAGTTCCAAAGAGGTTTTTGCGCTACTTGGTAACATACTATTCCTCACTTTCTACCCAAAAACTATGTCAAAGAAACCACATTGGTTTCTTACTAATTCCACTTAAATAACTACCATTTATATAAGTGCCAGTCAATTTTAAGATACAAAAAACCCGCGCTGGTGTAGCGCGGGTAGGGGTCGTACTTATTTCATTTTGTCGGTCACCTTACCGGCAAATTCTTTTATAATTGAATCCTTCAAATTCGGTAACCAATCTGGTTGACCGGGAGGGTGTGCGAAACTCGTCGCACAGTTCTCATTGGCGCATCGATACGTTGCAGAAACCTTTGTGATCTTTTCTTTTTCCGCTGTCCCTGCCGGTGTCACTTCCTCAGCCACAATATCGGCTAAGACTGGGCCACTACAATGCGGACAACTCGAACCGCTAGGCATCTCTGTCGTCTTCATTTTTTCTCCTTTCGATTTTCTGGACCATTTTCATCATACTCATCTTCAAGCCATTTCATGAATTTGGGATTGTTACCAAGCCATCGTTTGAGACAAAACAAAAGCAATACGGCACATATCGTGATTAGAGTCCACATTTGTTGAGTCATTTTCACCCTCTCAAACATGAGCAATTTCTAGGACCAAACTATCGTTAAACTACCAGATTTTAGGTTTATAAGCAAAAAGGGTGAAATTAAAAACCTAAAAAGTGTGGGTAAGAAAAATTGACATCGAAACTCAGATGTGCAAAAATCCATATCAGCTACTCGGCAGCGGGGCCAGCGCAGGAGTGTTTCCAAGGAGACGTTTCCTGCGCTGGCCAACCATTTGATCTTTTAAGTTTACCTTGCAAGCTGGAGCGCGAATTTGCCCACCAGCCTCGGCCGGCAGCGATTCACTATGTGAGTCGTTGCCGGTTTTTTTATGTTAAACTATTGGCATGCCAGCGGTCTGTTTATATTTTCAGGTTCATCAACCACTTCGGGTTAAGAAGTATCGAATTTTTGACGTTGGACGTGATAGTGAATATTTTAATGACGATTCGGAAACTAATTTAAACAACGCGCGGATTTTGCGGAAAGTCGCGGAGAAGTCATATTTACCGGCCAGCCTAACCTTTTTAGAATTATTAAAAAAACATCCAGAATTTAAAATAAGTTTTTCTTTCTCTGGCCTGGCTCTCGAGCAACTTGAGGAAAATGCGCCAGAAGTTATTGAAGTCTTCCAAAAGTTAGTGGAGACGGGGCGGGTGAGTGTGCTTGGCGAGACTTACTATCATTCCTTAGCCTTTTTCTATTCACCACAAGAGTTTGAGCGGCAAGTTAAACTCCACGAAGCTAAAATTAAAAAATTATTTGGAATTAAACCTAAAGTTTTCCGCAATACTGAGCTCTCATATCGTAACGACGTAGGCGTCTGGGCCGATAAAAAGGGTTATGAGGGTGTTGTAACCGAAGGTTGGGATCATTATCTTGGCTGGCGGAGCCCCAACTTTTTATACCGACCGAAGGGTGCCAAGAAGATTAAATTACTTTTAAAAAATTACCGCTTATCTGACGACATGGCCTTCCGCTTCGGCGAGAAGTCGTGGAAGGAGTACCCACTCAATGCTCCTAAATTTGCCCAGTGGGTAAACGCCATCAACGGCAATGGACACCTCGTTAATCTTTTTATGGATTACGAGACTTTTGGTGAGCATCAATGGGCTGACACGGGCATCTTTGAATTCTTACGTCATTTGCCGGGCGAGATTCTTAAACACCCCGACAATAACTTTGTCACTGTGGATGAAGCAGTAAGGAAGTTCCCGGTGTCTGACGATCTCGATGTGCCGCACATCCTCACTTGGGCCGACACCGAGCGCGATCTCTCCGCTTGGACAGGAAATGAGATGCAACGCTCGGCTCTTGATCGTATCTATGCCCTTGAGCCTCGGATGGCAAATGTTAAAAGTAAAAGTCTTCAAGAATCTTGGCGTCGTCTTCAAACTTCTGACCACTTTTACTACATGTGCACAAAGTGGTTTGCTGATGGCGACGTGCATGCTTACTTTAATCCTTATCAATCTCCATACGACGCTTATATTGCATACATGAACGCTGCGCACGATTTAGAGCTAAGAGTGGATAGCGCTAATGCACAAAAATCCTAGTTTGTTAAAATATAGTAACAATAATTAATTAATATGAAAGATTTTATTTTAAATTTTATGAAACCAAAAGTGCAAACAACAAAGGTGGTTACTCCAAAAAAAGTAACAAAAACAAAATCCGATTTACCAAGTTTGGTATACGCCCCAAGTGGTCAAGAGTTTTGGGTTAGTAGTGGGCCAGTACTTCGCAGTCTAAAAGAGTTAGCAAATTACTTTGAAGTAATTGATGTGGCACGTTACAACTTCCACACTAAAAACGGCGGTAATGATTTCGCCAATTGGGTAAAGCATGTACTTAAAGATGACAAAACTGCCCAAGCAATTTCTAAAGCCAAAACAATAAGCGCCACACTAACTGCGGTTAATAAAAGTTTGAAAGGCTATAAAATTTAAGAATGTCGAAGGCGCTCACCCTCGGTAATGGACGTATCCTAATTAATCTCGACGAGCGTGCCGAGGTGAGAGATTTGTACTTCCCCTATATTGGGTTAGAGAACCAAGTCGGTGGGCGTTTTGCTCACCGCGTGGGCGTGTGGGTGGATGGAGTTTTTTCATTTATTGATGACGGCGCCTGGAAGATTGAAATTAAAACTGAAACAAATGTGCTAGCGGGCGAGACTATGGCTATAAATAAGGATCTTGAACTTTCAATTTTCTTCAACGATCTTGTTTATAATGAAAAGGATATTTTTGTTCGTAAAATTTTAATAAAAAACTTGGCCTATCGCGAGCGCAAGATTAAGATTTTCTTTGGTCATAAATTTGAGCTCACAGAATCCCGCTCGGCACACACGGCCTACTTTAACCCTTCAAACAACACAGTAATCCATTACCGTAACCAGCGCGCCATTTTAATTAATGCTCAACTTGAAGGTCGCAATTTTGATGACTTTAGTACTGGAGTATTTGGTGTGGATGGTAAAGAGGGTACAGAGTACGACGCAATCGACGGAAAGTTAGAAAAAAACCCAATTGAGCATGGCCCCGCCGATTCATTTATAGCACTCACTGGAGTTTATAAGCCAGATGAGACAAAAATTTTATATTACTGGCTCACGGTTGCCACATCAATTAAAGAGGCCACGGAACTTAACAATTATGTGCTTGCCAAGGGTGCGGGGCATTTAGTCGAGACTACAAAAAATTATTGGCAAGCCTGGGTAACCCGCCAAAATTTTAGCTTTTATGGTCTTGAGCCTGATCTGGTAAAACTTTTTAATCAATCGCTATTAATAATGAGGGCCCATGCCAGCACTAATGGGGCGATTATTGCTTCCGGAGATTCCAATACTTTGCAAAAAGGCAAGGATACTTATGCTTATGTATGGCCACGCGATGCTTCGTTTACCGCACTTGCACTCACTCTTGCAGGAGACGGTTCAGTGGCAAGAAGCTTTTTTGCATTTTGTAATAAAATTATTTCTGACGAAGGCTACTTTATGCATAAATACAGTCCTGACGGCTCACTCGGTAGTTCATGGCATCCGTGGTTTAGAAATGGTCAAGCTCAATTGCCAATTCAAGAAGATGAAACCGCTTTGGTAATTTACTCACTTTGGGAGTATTACACCGTCACTAAAGATTTAGAATTTATTGAGGAAATTTATAACTCACTAATTAAAAAAGCTGCGGACTTTATGGTACTTTATCGCGATCCGCGCACTGGTTTGCCTAAAGAGAGTTACGATCTTTGGGAGGAGAAGCTAGGGGTGACGACATTTTCTTCATCGGCTGTATATGGTGCGCTAACCGTAGCCAGTGAGTTTGCTAAACTTTTAGGTAAAATAAAAAATGAGGACACTTATCGCCGGGCTGCGCGTGAGGTTAAAGAGGCAATTTTACGGCACCTGTATGATGAAAAACGTGGCTGTTTTTATAAAATGCTTTCATTTAATCAAGACGAGCTAGTTTATGACGAAGCAATTGACGCCTCAAGCGCGTTTGGAGTTTATCAATTTAAAGTTTTAACTCATGACGATGAAAGGTTGATAAAGGCACTTAAGGTTACAGATCAAGCTTTAAGAGTTAAAACTTTGGTGGGTGGAGTGGCAAGATATACCGGTGATAACTATTATCAAATTGATAAGAATACCCCTGGTAACCCTTGGTTTGTGCCAAGTTTGTGGTCAGCTCACTACATAATTGATCAAGCTAAAAATGAGAAGGATCTTGAACCAGTTAGAGAAATTTTTCGTTGGGTACTTAAGTACGCTTCGCCCTCTGGTATCTTGTCTGAGCAACTGAATCCTCATACTGGCGAATCTCTCTCTGTGGCGCCTTTGGTTTGGAGCCATGCGGAATATGTGAGAGCTGTAATTAAATATTTAGATAAGTTAGAAGAATTTGGTGTGTGTGCGGCTTGCAATCCTGTGTCTTAAAGGGTAAGAATAGGTGAATGTCGTCCTCGTTTAAAATTGAAGCCAGAATCCCTGGAAGCCTTGGGCGCGCCGGGGTAATTAAAACTCCGCATGGCGAAATACACACGCCAGCTTTTACTGTGGTTGGAACGAAAGCAACCGTTAAAGCTCTAACTCCGGAGATGATCTCAAGTTTGGGAGCGGAAGCTGTGCTCGCAAACACTTATCACTTATATCTCGAACCAGGAGAAAAAATTGTAAAGGCGGGCGGGGGATTAGGAAAGTTTATGAATTGGTCCGGGCCGACTCTCACAGACTCTGGTGGCTTTCAAGTTTTCTCGCTCGGTGAAGCCTTTGGAAAAAGTGTTAGCAAAATCGCAAAGGAAGATTCCGCAGACAAATCCGAATTCTCGTTGCTTCATCCCGTTGGTACGGGAACCCCCGCCCGAACGCATCAAAATGCGATCGATGCTGGCGGGCTACACGAACAAAATTTTGAATCAGTTGCCTTGGGTGCCCCTGCCAAAATTGATGATGATGGCGTAACCTTTCGTTCACCTCGCGATGGCAGCGAGCATCGCTTCACTCCAGAAAAATCAATGCAGATCCAGCACGATTTGGGCGCTGACATCATCTTCGCCTTCGACGAGTGCACCGCTTCAACGGCCACGTATGAATACCAAAAAGAAGCACTTGCTCGTACCCACGCTTGGGCCAAAAGATCACTTGATGAACATAAAAAGCTTGGCGGCACACAAGCTTTGTTCGGCATAGTACAAGGTGGAAGACATCAAGATCTACGAGAAGAAAGTGCCAGAACAATTGGAGCAATGGACTTTGATGGCTTCGGCATTGGTGGCTCGTTTATTAAAAAGGATATTGATATGGCGGTGGGTTGGGTCAATCAAATTTTACCAGAAGACAAACCGCGACATCTTTTAGGTATTGGCGCGGTGGAAGACATTTTTGCCGCGGTGGAAATGGGTGTGGACACCTTTGACTGCGTGGCGCCCACGCGCGAGGCGAGGAATGGCGCATTGTGGACTAAAGCAGGAAGAATAAATATTTTAAATCAAGAATTCCGTGAAGATTTTTCGCCAATTGAAAAGGGTTGCCAATGTTACACTTGCCAAAATTTTACTCGATCCTACATTGCCCACCTATTTAGAGCTAAAGAAATTCTCGCCAACACCTTAGCCTCAGTGCATAATCTCTATTTTATCGTTAATTTAGTAAAAAATATCCGCCAATCAATCTTAGATAATAGATTTACAGAGTTTAAGAAATCGTGGTTAAATTAGCTTGTGCCTAATAAATTCATTTTAAAGTCCAAGTTTGAGCCGGCGGGGGATCAGCCCAAGGCGATCGAGCAATTGATGCTCGGTCTTAAGCGTGGCGACAGAGAGCAAACTCTACTCGGCGTAACCGGCTCGGGTAAAACCTTCACCGCCGCCAATCTTATTGCCCAAGTTAATAAACCCACACTCGTTATCGCTCACAATAAAACTCTCGCCGCCCAGCTGGCGCAAGAGTATCGTGACTTCTTCCCCGACAACGCCGTGCATTATTTCGTCTCCTACTACGACTACTATCAACCCGAGGCTTATATGCCGATTACGGATACATATATTGAGAAGGACGCACAGATTAATAAAGAAATCGATCGGCTCCGTCACGCTTCCACTCAGGCTTTACTTACTCGGCCGGACGTAATTATTGTGGCTTCGGTCTCTTGCATTTATGGTCTCGGCAGTCCGAAGGAATATGAGAAGGCGAATCTTTTAATCCGCGTTGGCGAACATTTATCTCGCCAAGAATTATTTACTAATTTAATTAAAAATCATTACACGCGCACTTCCGCCGATCTCACACCAGGCACCTTCCGCGCCACGGGTGATAGAGTGGAGGTGATGCCGACGGGAGAAGAAGTGATTTTTTCGATCACTCTTGCGCCATCTGGTGTAACTCAAATTGAAAAAGTTGATCCAGTGAGTAGGGAAATTTTAGAGAATCTGGCGGAAGCCTTTCTCTTCCCCGCCAAACATTTTGTGACCACTAAAGAGGAAGTGACTCGCGCGATAAAATTAATTAAAGATGAGCTTGATGAACATTTAAAGTGGCTAAATAAAGAAGGTAAAATCCTAGAAGCTGAACGTTTAAAGCGTCGCACCAATTACGATATTGCCATGATCCGCGAGACGGGATATTGCTCGGGTATTGAGAATTACTCGCGTCACATGTCTGGCCGGCCCGTCGGTGAACCACCAGATACTTTGCTTGCCTACTTCCCCCAGACTCCCGATGGTAAGCCAGATTTTTTAACCATCATCGATGAATCTCACGTCACAATTCCGCAGGTTGGTGGCATGTATGCTGGCGATCAGAGCCGCAAGAAGACATTGATCGAACACGGTTTCCGTTTGCCTTCAGCGGCCGATAACCGACCGCTTAAATTTAATGAATTTATGGAGCGTGTGGGGCAGATTATTTATACTTCAGCCACACCAAGCGACTTTGAGCGCGAACGTTCTACGCAAATTGTGGAGCAGATTATCCGTCCTACTGGTTTGGTGGATCCTAAAATTGATGTGCGGCCGATTATTCAAAAGGCCAATTACCCCGGACAAATTAAGGACTTTATTGCTGAAGCGGAGAAGGTGATTAAGGGCGGCATGCGCGTGATTGCCACCACGCTGACCAAAAAAATGGCAGAGGATTTAAGTACGTATTTAAAAGAGAAAGGGGTTAAAGCCGAGTATCTGCATAGTGAAATTAAAACGATTGAGCGAATTAAAATTTTGACGGATTTTCGGAAAGGTAAATTTGATTGTTTGGTGGGTGTGAACTTGTTGCGTGAAGGTTTGGATTTACCGGAAGTTTCGTTAATCGGAATTCTTGATGCAGATAAAGAAGGATTTTTACGTTCGGAAGTTTCGCTCATTCAAACTATTGGTCGCGCAGCGCGGAATTCTGAAGGTTGGGTGATCTTGTATGGTGACAATATCACCCGCTCAATGAAGGCTGCGATTGATGAGACTAATCGCCGACGTGACATTCAGCTAGCATATAATAAAAAGCACGGCATCACACCGATGACGATCATAAAGACGATTAGTGATATTACCAACACGCTTGAGAGTGAGCGTGGTAAAGCGTTGTTTGAGATTGTGAAGATTGATAAAGCTTCAGGCACAGATAAACGCAAACTTATCCGTGACCGACAGAAGCAAATGTCCGCTGCGATTAAAGAACTCGACTTCGAAACCGCCGCCTTACTCCGCGACGAAATTAAAATGTTGAGAGGGGAGGAGGTTTAAATAAAAAATGTCCTGTGAGCTATGAGCCCAACAGGACACTTGAGAAAATTTACCAAAGTCAGTTCTTGCTAGCACTCCTCAAATACACTGTCCAGCTTTTTTGACTCCTCAAATACGATGGTCGTGGCTATTGTTAAATATTCACGACTGTATGTGCCAAAGGCCGTGCTAGCACCTATCACAATTGCTCCACATTTCGCCATCTTCGCGACTTCTTCGTCAATTTTGGACTGATGAAGTTTCGCATAATTTTCAGATTCCTGCGTGTGAATTACCTTAACACTCCTCATTTCTCGCCTTTCAGTAAGTGACACCAATACCCGGGGGACTCAACCCAGCTGATAATTACCCTATTATATACCTTTACATTTGTCAAGATACCATATTCCTGCTATAATCAACGCTAATTTATGAAAAGCGAGGAAGATAAAATTGTGATTAAGGGTGCGAGAACTCATAATCTCAAAAACGTAAATCTCGAAATTCCACGTGGTAAAATGGTGGTGTTCACTGGTCTCTCTGGTTCAGGTAAATCATCCCTGGCCTTCGACACTATTTTCGCTGAAGGTCAGCGACGTTATGTGGAATCCCTCTCTTCTTACGCCCGACAATTTTTAAAGCAGATGCAAAAGCCCGACGTGGATGAGATCCGCGGACTCTCGCCAGCCATTTCAATAGACCAGAAGTCGCGCTCTAATAATCCACGTTCCACAGTAGCCACGATTACTGAAATTTATGATTACCTCCGTGTGCTCTACGCGCGCGTGGGCCGACCATATTGTTTAACCTGTAGCCGCCCGATCGTTAAACTCTCAAATGCTGAGATTGTGGGTTTGGTGAAGGAGAATTTAAAAGGCGCTAAGGGCGATTCACTTTTAATTACTTCTCCATTAATTCGGGGAAGAAAAGGCGAATATTATCAACTACTTTATGATCTCTTAGATAAAGGTTATCGCGAGGTAATTATTGATGGCGCGCGTAAACTTCTGCGCGAGCGCATCTTGCTCGATAAAAATAAAAAGCACGAGATTGATGTGATTGTGGATGAGATTCCGCTTATTGATTTCACTGGTGGCAAAAGCACAGGGAGTAAAATCGGTAAGGAGGTTGGGCAAGCCACCGTGGACTCCTCCAATGAACGTTTAAGTGAGGGGGTGGAACGCGCCTTAAACGAGAGTGATGGCTTGGTGAAGATTATAGTAGGCGAGGAAAGTAACATTTTCTCTGCTAAATTTGCTTGCCCATTTGACGGCTTCTCATATCCTGAAATTGAACCACGTCTTTTCTCCTTTAATTCACCTTACGGTGCTTGTCCGGCTTGTCATGGTTTGGGGACCAAACACTTTTTCGGTTCTGATTCTTGTGACACTTGCCATGGCAATCGTTTACGACCAGAAGCGCTTGAGGTGCGCTTGAACGGGAGTAAAGAGAGCGGGGGATTAAACATTGTGGAAGTAGCCGCGCTCTCAATTGAGAAGGCTAATAATTTTTTTAATAATTTAAAACTAACGGAAAAGGAGAAAGAAATTTCTAAAGTAATTCTTAAGGAGATTGAATCGCGTTTAAAGTTCTTACTCGACGTCGGCTTGGATTACATCACGCTCGACCGTCGCGCTCACACGCTCTCGGGCGGTGAAGCCCAGCGTATTCGTTTAGCCTCGCAGCTCGGCTCGCGCTTAGTAGGCGCACTTTACGTACTTGATGAACCTACCATCGGTCTTCACTCCCGCGATAACGATCGTTTAATTAAAACGCTTCAAGATCTCCGCGACATCGGCAACACAATCATTGTGGTGGAGCATGATGAAGACACAATTTACGCATCAGATTATCTGGTAGACATCGGTCCGGGCGCTGGCGTGCATGGTGGCAAAATCGTGGTGGCCGACGACATAGAGAAGTTGCTAACGGCCAAGAAGAATACTTTTAATTCCGTAACAGTGGATTACCTGCGCGGTGATGTTTCTATCCCCATTCCAGACAAACGCCGCGCGTCGGAAAAGGGCTTAATTAAAATCCGCGGTGGCAATATCTTTAATATTAAAAACTTGAAGGTTGATATTCCACTCGGGCGTTTAGTGTCCATCACCGGCGTGTCTGGTTCCGGCAAATCATCTTTAGTTTACGAAATTTTACACAAGAATTTGCAAGCCAGATTTGATCGCCGTTATCGCTCAAGCGCCGTTTATAACTGTAAAGAATTCTCAGGAACAGAATATGTGCATCGCGCCGTATTAATTGATCAATCACCAATTGGTCGTACACCACGCTCCAACCCAGCCACATACACTGGCGCCTTTACGCACATCCGAGACCTTTTCGCTGCCACGGAAGGCGCGAGACTAAAGGGTTGGAAGGCCAATCGCTTCTCGTTTAACGTTAAAGGCGGCAGATGTGAAGCTTGCCAAGGTAACGGCACAATTGCAGTAGAAATGAACTTTCTCCCCACTGTGTATGTGGAATGTGACGTGTGTCGAGGAAAAAGATTTGATAAAGAAACACTTGAAGTGAGATATCAGAAAAAGAATATTGATGATGTGCTTCACTTAACCGTAGAGGAAGCTTTGGAATTCTTCCATGATATTCCAGCGATCGCCGATAGGTTAGAAACTTTATTGGCCGTGGGTTTAGGATATCTCCAGCTTGGGCAATCGGCTACCACGCTATCGGGCGGTGAGGCGCAGAGAGTGAAGATTTCATCAGAACTTTATAGGCCGTTCACCGAACGCACAATTTATTTACTTGATGAACCGACAGTAGGTTTACATTATGAAGATGTGCGAAAGTTGATTGAGATTATGAATAAATTAGTGGAGAAGGGGAATAGTGTGGTGGTGATCGAGCATAATTTAGAAATTATAAAATGCTCAGATTATGTTATAGATATGGGACCGGAAGGTGGCCTTGGTGGTGGGCAAATTGTGGCGATTGGCACACCAGAAGAAGTGGCGTATACACCAGGTTCACACACTGCTAAGTATTTAAAGAAAATTTTGCGCAAAAAATCAGCATAAGAAAAGCTCCCCGCACTTAAAGTTTGGGGAGCTTGGTCAACCACATCACGACTCATTTTTTTATTTGCTTGCAATAGAATAGGTCGTAAGGGCAATCATCGTAGTAATGGATCTCAGAGTAGAAAAATGGATCATACGGCACATAATGAATATCTACAATGTCCACAACCTCATACGCCGTATCATCATAATACGAGGGGATAGGATAGTAGTAGGTTACCAACTCCCGATCACAGCCTGTGATCACACCAGCTATGATAACAAAAATTATAAAAAACAAAATCATTGTGGGAGACATCCCAAAGGCCGATGGTTTCTTCACTGTAGACTCCTTTCAAAAGAACTGGGAAAAACCAACTGGAAGTACTCTACCATAAAAAAACGGCCAGTGCAAGGATAAATCCTCACACCGGCCGCCTTGCCTAGCTAACCCCCATTAAGCTAGGTGCTTCCCCCCTCCATTACTTCTTGCGGCGTAGTCCAGCCACAGCGCCGATCAAAAGGAGCGCTAATGAAGCCGGCTCGGGAACAACGACACGGCTGATCCCAAGACCACCACCGGCGAAATCCACATACCCGCTGATGTCAATATCAGCGGCATAATCACCACCCCACCAGTCGGGCTTCGGCACGTTCCCGTCTTGGTACTCGCGGAAGTGCATCGAAATGTTATCGATGGACATACCAGGACCGTTGACGTTAACGTTAGCATTCATGTACCCAACGTAAGACTCGAAAGTTTCTCCGAGGCCCATTA
The DNA here is from genome assembly GCA_964648765.1 of uncultured Candidatus Saccharibacteria bacterium. Classification (GTDB taxonomy): domain Bacteria; phylum Patescibacteriota; class Minisyncoccia; order Phycocordibacterales; family JACOZG01; genus JBBTTN01. Next base: position 527,323 of record CAZYLF010000001.1, on the reverse strand, counting down.
CACCCTTGCCACCACCGTCTGTGTATGTGTAGATGTTGGCGCCGACGCTCCCGTCAAGAATGACTTCTGCAATACCATCAATGAGATAGTATCCATATTCATCACCCTCGACGAAATTGATTTGGTTGATGCGATAGTGAGAATGGATGTTCATCTGATTGGCCGCGAGATCACGCATTTCCTGCGTAATCGTGCCATCGCTGTTCAGTGAACCTTCCATAGTCAAACTCGCATACCAGTTGGCGCCGATGAGCTGATTGTCACCGTTATAAAACGGGGTAACCTGCACCGAGTTGTGAACTCGGTACGGAACAATCGTCTGACCGTCCATGTGGCCACTGCCGGAACCGTCAGTTCCGTACCCCGAGCTCATGTACACCGGATTTGCAGTCGCCTTCTGCAACCCCCCGGAAAGCACGACCGCGGAAAGTACCGCGATACAAACACCAAACCTCTTGATGAACTGCATGATATTCTCCTGTCAAAGCCTCAATCATTGAGGCGACTAGGCTAGAGAACGGCTCATCAGAGCCATATTCCACTCTTCTCTAACCAACTGCATATAGGTTAGCATACTACTGTTTATTTGTCAATATTGGCGAGGCTTGAAGTTTGTTATGATTAAAATCATGAATTCTGATAAAAAGATTCTCCTTTCCGGCGTAAAGCCCACTGGTCGGCCACATGTGGGCAATTATTTCGGCGCGATGAAGCAATTTGTGGACCTGCAAGATAATTATAATTGCTTTTTTATGCTGGCTGACTACCACTCAATTACAAAAGAGCAAAATGCGGCAGAATTACGCCAAGACACTCTTGATCTCGCGATTGATTATCTCGCAATTGGTTTGGATCCAGAAAAAGTCACACTTTTTAAACAATCATCCGTGCCGGCACATACGGAACTCACATGGATCTTCAATTGTCTCACCACCATGCCTTACTTAATGCGCGCGCATGCGTTTAAGGATGCGGAAGCTAAAAATCATGAAGTGAGCGTGGGGCTCTTTGATTACCCATTGCTCATGTCGGCTGACATTTTACTCTACGATGCTGACGTGGTGCCAGTGGGCGCGGATCAGAAGCAACACATTGAGATCGCTCGCGACACAGCGGAGAAGTTTAATCGCGTGTATGGCGAAGGCTTTAAATTACCTGAACCGCTCATCATGCCAGACGTAGCCGTGGTGCCCGGACTCGACGGTCAGAAGATGAGTAAGAGTTATAAAAATACCATTCCACTTTTCGTAAACGAGACGGAGCTAAAACAATTAGTAATGAGTATTAAAACTGATTCTAAAACGCCCGAGGAGCCGAAGAATCCTGAAGAGTGCAATGTGTATGCTTTACATAAATTAGTTAGCCAAAATGATTTGCCGGAATTGAAGAAAAGGTACGTGGAAGGCGGGATTGGTTATAAAGAATCTAAGGAGATTTTGTTTAAAAATTTAAATGCATTTCTTGCGCCACTTCGCGCACGACGGGAGGAGATTGCAAAGGACACAGATAAGATTAGGAAGATTTTAGAGTTGGGAGGAGAGAAGGCAAAGCAAGTAGCTGATACAAAGATGAAAAAAGTGCGCGAACTTGTGGGGGTGAATTAAATTCTATAATATATTGAACATGGAACGAACAATGATTGGTGAGTTAAATAAACACGTGGGTGAGGAGGTTAAGATCTCCGGCTGGGTGGCCGTGAGGCGCGATCAGGGCAAGATGATCTTCTTCGACTTCCGCGATACTTCCGGCACTGTGCAGGGGGTTATTCTTCCTAATGCCAAAGACGCTCACGCAGTGGGTGAGAAGTTGCGCACCGAATGGGTGGTGAGCGTGCAGGGTAAGGTCAACAAACGCCCCGAGAAAAATATTCAAAAAGATAAAGTTAACGGCGATATTGAGCTTGAAATTTTAGCAATTGAAGTGCTAAACGAGGCGACAACGCCTGTGTTCGACATTGGCACTGATGGTCGTGAAGTGGGCGAGGAGCTACGACTTGAGAGTCGTTATCTAGATTTACGCCGAGAGCGAATGCAGAAAAATTTACGCTTGAGACACAAAATCACAAAGCTCATTCGAGATCACCTTTCTTCTAAAAACTTTACTGAAGTGGAAACACCAGTGCTTACTAAGAGTACGCCAGAAGGCGCGCGGGATTACGTGGTGCCTTCGCGTCTCTACACCGGCAAATTTTATGCTTTACCTCAATCTCCACAGCAATACAAGCAACTCCTAATGGTGGCGGGGCTTGAACGTTACTTCCAAATCGCGCGCTGCTTCCGCGATGAAGATACGCGTGGTGACCGTCAACCGGAGTTTACTCAACTCGACCTCGAGATGAGCTTTGTGAATCGTGAAGATGTGATGGCACTTAATGAAGAACTTTTAATTAAAATTGTGGCGGAATTAATGCCGGAGAAGAAAATCCAAACCGTACCCTTCCCTCGGATTACTTACAAAGAAGCGATGAGTAAATATGGCACTGACCGTCCAGATATGAGGGAAAATAAAGAGGATCCGAATTTACTTGCCTTTTGTTGGGTTATCGATTTCCCATTTTTTGAAAAAGCGGATGATGGTTCGTGGACTTTTACTCACAATCCATTCTCACGCGCTACGCCAGAACATGAAGAAGCGTTAAGCAAAGGCGAGGGAATTGGTGATATCTTAACCACTCAATACGACGTGGCATTAAATGGTTTTGAAATTGGTGGCGGGAGTATCCGCAATCATAAACCAGAAATGCTTAAACAAGTTTTCAAAATTTTAGGTTACAGCGATGAGCGGATTGAGGCGAACTTCGGCCATATGTTGAAGGCGCTTGGTTCCGGCGCGCCACCTCACGGTGGTATTGCTTGGGGACTCGACCGTCTCGTGACCTTACTAGCAGGTGAGCCTAACATCCGTGAAGTGATCGCCTTCCCCAAAACCGGCGAAGGTCGCGACTTAATGATGAACGCCCCGTCAGAAATTGAAGCTAAACAACTTAAAGAATTAGGGATTAAAATTGGGAAATAAAAAAAGCGCCCGGATTATTCATCCGAGCGCGTCTGCATGCTTGTTTTGTGCTAAAACTCATTTTTTTGATTGAATCGCACCAACAATCTCAATTGAGACAGCTTTGCAATAGGATCCAAGTGCCCATAGTGCCCAGAATACTGAAAAAAATTTTGCGGCACTACTATCATCCCAGGCGCAATGTACAGTAGCACTACCGATAGAAAGCAAGAAACCCAAAATCCAGAAAAAAATTGCATGGTCTTTGCCTCTCATTTTTTCTCCCTTCTCAAGAAATTTCCGCTCAACTATTCAACTTGTTTGTTTTCAGCTTGAGCTGCAATTTTTTTCATCATTGATGCCCTAGTTTGAAGCACAACGGCACCGATGAATGAAAGAACCACACACAGTATGACCATGGCTAATGGCTCAAACGATACACCAAACTTCGGCTTACGGTAGATTGCGAAAAGGATACAAAGAGGGATACCCGCTGCCCCAACTGAGAGCAATATTCCTCCCGTAATTTGCAGACCCAAACCAAATGCATCTGAAGTCATGGCTCACCTGTCCTTTCAAAATAACTGACTCATTACTTAATATCATTTACACGTAGTTTGTCAACGTTCAATATGAAAGGCGCCGAATCGTGTATAACGACCGGCGCCTGTTTTTTTGAGTAACCTATTCTTCAGATTCCTCTTCCGACTTTTCTGATGCTGCGTACTCAATAGCGTCTGAAATTTTCATTGCGCCACTAGAGATGAACAGCCCGATGGAAATCAACGCCATTATAATGCAAAGCGGGTAGTTGTGATTAAGGTAAGAATTTCCGGACCAGATAGCGCAGACTATTCCAAAAATAAAATACATGCAAGGTTTCCTTTCGGCTTTCAGATGGTATGTCCAAACTGGTATCAACCAGTAAATTTCCAAACACAATGATAGCAAATAGTTTGTTATTTGTCAATAGCTGTGGAAATGGCTGAAAAGGGTATAATTTAAGCTAATAATTGCATATTTTTGATGTGTTACTGGCTTCGGTAACGAGTAGTTATGTGGGCAACTTAAAGAGTTAGGCATAAAAATCGGGAAATAAAAAAGGCGCTTGGATTATTCATCCGAGCGCCTTTGCATAAAGCTTCGTCAGTGGCCTCTTTACTTCTTTTCTTTAATCGCATTTGCGATCAGATGGGCAGCTGCCATTGTAAACGACCCTACTGCCCAGATTCCAAGAAATACTGTTAAGAACTTTGCTACAATGTCTGCCCGACAGTTCATTCCAGCACAGAGCCCAGAAAGAACTAAAGCAGAATTGAAAAACACAGCTGGTGAGTTTTTCATGATCAGTTTCCTTTCTGTAACGCTGCCAATGTTCAATCATCTTCTGAACACTCCAGCTGATTCACTTTGGCACGAGAGCAGGCGGTGAACGATTTAACCCCAGGGAAAAGTCTGAGCTCGAGGCCCCAACGGGACTGGTGAAAACAAAACCCGGCACTCATTACCGAGCTCCTTTCCCTCGCAGACTAGCTCTCTCAGTCCAATCCCCTCAATCTTAACGACCGTTCTCTGTTTCAGGTAGGGGATCTCAGCATCCATGTTGTTGGCAACTTTGACAATAGTTTGAGAAGTTGAATTTGAGCTGCTCACCCACGATCCCAGATAAAAAAACGTCACTGCAATCAGCGCTATCGAACAAGCAACAAGCCATTTCACGACGAATCTCCTGTTAATTTTAACTATATGTGCTTTTAAAATAAGACTTCGATCCTATCTATAGGCACGTTTGACAATCCGCTTGGAGCTTAGCATGTTGGTTAACATTTGTCAAGTATCGGCGAAAAGATTAAATAAAGTTATAATTTAGGGTAATAATTATGGACGTGGAATTTAAGACTAAAGTAGGGGAGTTTGAGGGGCCGTTGCCTTTGCTTTTGGATTTGATTGAAAAGCGGAAATTACATATTAGCGAGGTGTCACTGGCGCTCGTGGCGGATAGTTATGTGAGCTATTTAAATGGTCTTGGTGAACAAAAGCCGATGGGTGAGATGGCCAACTTTATTATGGTCGCAGCAACCTTGATGCTGATCAAATCAATTTCCCTTTTACCTAACATCCAGGTAACGGAGGAGGAGAAGGCGAGTATTGAGGATCTAGAGAATCGTTTAAGAATTTACCAAAAAATTAAAAATTTAAGTGTAAATGTGAAAGGTCTATATGGTCCCGCCAAAATTAATTTCCGCCAAGGCGCCAGTGACCGCACGCCAGTGTTCACTCCCACTAAATTAATTAGTTTGGAGAATTTAACTAATTTGTTAAAAGGTTTAATTGCCAGTTTGCCCATCGCAGAAATTATTCCGCAGGTGATTGTGAAGAAAATTTTAAGTTTAGAGGAGGTGATGCAGGATCTGGCCACGCGCGTGCAGTCAGCTTTTAAAATGAATTTTGGGCAATTTGTAGCAGATAAAAAGGATAGGGTAAATATCATCGTCTCATTTCTAGGCATGCTTGAGTTGGTTAAGCAGGGGATTGTGGATGTGCGCCAAGATGCCCACTTCTCCGACATAAGTATCGAGAATTTGAACTCAAGCTCTGTGCCGAGATACTAAAGTATTTTAAATCGACTTTGGATCTTATAGAGAAAAGTTTAAGAATAAAAAACACCCTCACTGTTTTGCTATCGCTAGCTAACAACGAGGGATGTTTGTTGGTGGTCGGGATTTTCACCAGCTCACCTACGTGAGAGAATCCACCATAGGGAAACTGATGTTCCAATGATTGCTCCCACGAGACCGAAAACGGTCACATACGCAACAGGAGATACCGCATTAGGAATATGCTCCCAGACAAAAAGACCTAAAAAAGCACCGATAGCAAAACTTAAACTAATTATTGGAAAGAAAATGATTACATTTCTCAGGGTCCATTTCATTTTGATCTCCCCATATCAAACAGATTTCAAACAATAGTTTTTGTGAAGCAATCAACGCAGATTGTCCTATCATCTCTATTCAGAATCGTAGTAAATTAGTTATTATTTGTCAAGACTGTGAGTAATGAGAAAAGGGTTATAATTCAAGCCATGGAAATGAGCTTGACGGGGAAAATTGAAGCCGTTTTATTTTGGAAAGCCGAACCGGTGACGGTGGACTTTTTAGCCAAAAGTTTAAGTGCAACTAAAGATGAAATTGAGAATGGACTGAAGGAGCTTGAGGCGGCGCTTATCAATCGCGGGCTTTGTTTGGTCCGTAAAGATGCCGAGGTCACACTCGGCACTGCGCCCGTTTTAGCAAACATTTTTGAAAGTTTAACTAAGGAAGAATTATCTAGTGAACTATCGAAAGCAAGTTTGGAGACACTGACGATTGTGCTTTACCGCGCGCCCGTAGGGCGCGCGGAGATTGATTATATCAGGGGCGTTAATTCATCCTTCACCCTCCGACATCTGCAAATCCGTGGGTTAGTGGAACGCATTACTAACCCGAATGACTCACGCAGCTTTCTCTACCAACCAACTTTTGAACTACTCTCGCACTTGGGCATCAAACAAATTAGCGAACTTCCTGAATTCGACACACTCCAAGGTAAACTAGAAGACTTTTTAGCTAAAAAGGAAAATCCTGAAAATGAAAACGCAAATAATATTTAAATCTGTCGCCCTACTTTTACTACTAATCGGTGTAGGTTCTTTTTTTATTAAACCAAAAGCTGCTGAGACAGTTATCAATGAACCAAGCGCTAGTGAAATTGCCTTTCGTGATCTAAATTTAGAAGCTAAAGCGGCAATTGTGTATGATCCTGAAACTGGTGAAATTGTTTATAGTAAAAATTCTAATACTCAGTTGCCGATTGCCTCTCTTACCAAAGTCATGACCGCTCTTGTGGCCAGCGAGAGACTTAAAACTGACAGCCAAGTGGAGATCACCGCTGAAGCCATTCGGCAATTTGGTGATTACGGTTTTTCGGTTGGAGAAAAAATGGAACTTAATGATTTACTAAACTTTACTTTAGTAACTTCAGCTAATGATGGTGCTTTTGCTTTAGCCCAAGCCTTTTCTCCGAGCGACGCCACGCCAAGTGAAGTCATGAACTCTCGCGCAAAAGAATTAAATTTAAATCAAACATATTTCACCAACGCTACCGGCCTTGATTATTTAGACAAGCTACCAAGCGCCCAGAGTTCGGCTTACGATCTAAGTCGTCTTTTTGCATATATTCTAAAAAATAAGCCGGAAATTTTTGAAGCCACAACTCATGAAGCCGTAAACGTTACATCACTGAGTCATAACGCGTACTCAGGACAAAATACTAATAAGTTAGTAGGTAAAATCCCAGGTTTAATTGGTTCTAAAACTGGTTTTACTGACGTAGCATCAGGTAATCTTGTAATTGCCTTCGATCGAGGTTTGGCTCAACCAATTGTGGCCATTGTGTTAGGCTCTAGTGTGGATGGACGCTTTAGTGATATGGAGCAACTTATCCATAGAACGATGCAATATTATAGCCTATAATCTATTAAATCTATGTTTATTAGCCTTTTCAAAGTCTTCACCCCTATAACCATCACCTTTGCCTTGGGCATTCTTCTTACTCCGCTTTTAACCTTCTATTTATACAAATACCAAATGTGGAAGAAGCGCGCGGGTAAGATAGCTCCCGATGGTCGCGAAGCCACTATTTTTAATGGTCTTCATAAAGACAAAGAGGTGGGCACGCCACGCATGGGCGGAATTATAATTTGGGCCAGCGTTATCCTCACCGTACTTTTACTTTGGCTTTATTCTATAATTTTCCCTTCCGACATTAGTTCTAAGTTGAGCTTTTTAAGTCGTAACCAAACTTGGCTTCCAATATTTACTTTGCTCGTCGCCTCAATCATCGGGTTAATTGATGATTGGCTTGAAGTCCGCGGCACAGGCACGTACTTAGCAGGCGGAATGCCGTTTAAAAAGCGCTTACTTCTTGTGGCAATTTTAGGAGCAGTGGGCGCGTGGTGGTTTTACTTTAAGCTTGAACAGTCGAGTGTTTTAATTCCGTTTTTTGGCGAGTTCGCAATTGGTTGGTGGATCATGCCACTTTTCGTTATCACCATGGTTGGACTTTTCTCTAGTGGCGTTATTGATGGCTTGGATGGATTAGCTGGGGGAGTCATGGCGATTATTTTTGCTGCTTACACTGGCATCGCATACTTCCAAAACCAGATTGACCTCGCCGCACTTTGCGCTGCGATCACTGGTGGCACACTGGCCTTTTTGTGGTTCAACATCCCGCCGGCACGCTTTTATATGTCAGAAACTGGCATTTTAGGTCTCACCACCACGCTCACTGTTATCGCTTTCCTCACTGAAACAGTTTTCCTTTTACCAATTATCGCCATGCCGCTTTTGCTCACCACGCTCTCAGTAATTATCCAATTAAGTTCCAAAAAGTTAAGAAATGGCAAAAAGGTATTTCTTGTAGCGCCTCTCCATCACCACTTTGAGGCCAAAGGTTGGCCCGCAAGTAAAGTTGTAATGCGCTACTGGGTGTTTAGTATCGTCTTCGCCGTCATCGGCATGATTATTAGCTTAATAGGTAAGTAATGGCTTTACGCACGCGCGCAACATCTCGATTATTTTTTATATATATTCTTTTTTTTGTTTTCTTTGGCTTCTTTATTTTTGCCTCAGCTTCACTTGGTCTGCTTGGTCGCGATGGGCCAAGTTTTAGTGCAATTGCCATCAAGCAACTTCTTATTCTTGGATTCGGAATCGCAGCTATGGTTTTAGTTTCAAGATTTGATTACCGCTTGTGGCGTAAATATGCTTTACCTTTTTTTGTAGTTTCTCTTATCCTTTCGGCTCTTGTCTTTATCCCAAATTTTGGCATTGAATCAGGTGGTGCCAAGCGTTGGATCCCAATTGGTCCAGTCTCATTTCAACCCTCAGAATTTCTTAAGCTTGCATTTGTAATCTACTTAGCGGCTTTAATTGCCAAAATTCGAAATTTAAACGAAGAGAGTGTTGCTCAGTATATTACTTTTTTTATTCTTATCGGTCTAGTTGGTTTGGTGCTTGTTTTACAACCAGACATTGATGCTTTGGGAATAATGATTGCGAGCAGCTTTGCCATTTTTTTTGCTGCAGGCACTAAACTTAAAAAACTCGCTGTTATTCTTTTGGTATTTATTGTTGTAGGCGGAGCGGTGCTATCTACTCAACCACACGTTAGAGATCGCATTCAAACTTTTTTTGACGACAATCCAGATAAGCAGGGTAGTGCCTATCAAGTTACGCAGTCGTTAATCGCTATTGGTTCAGGACAGTGGTTTGGGCGAGGCTTCGGTCAGAGCATTCATAAATTTAGATTATTACCAGAACCAATTGGGGATTCAGTATTTGCTGTAGCGGGGGAAGAATTTGGCTTTCTAGGTGCTTCCTTAATTATTCTGGCCTTCACGATATTTGGACTTTGGGGAGTTCGCATTGCTTCGCGCGCACCCGATCAATTTGGTAGACTATTAGTAGTGGGAGTGGTAACAAGCGTGCTTTTGGGCGCCTTCACTAATATGGCCTCAATGCTTGGCTTAATCCCGCTGGCTGGCACCACTTTACCGTTTATCAGTCAGGGTGGGAGTTCATTATTCTTTGTGCTCGTGGGAGTGGGGTTAATTTTAAACGTGGCTAAGCAACAAATTTCAAAAACATGAAAATAGTATTTACTGGCGGTGGCACAGGTGGGCACTTTTACCCAATCATTGCCGTTGCTGAAGAAATCAATAATCAGATCCGCGAACAAAAATTAGTTCAACCTAAGCTTTATTATTTTGCGCCAGATCCTTACAACGAAAAATTACTTTATGAAAACAACATCACCTTCGTAAAAGTTTCAGCCGGCAAAATGCGTCGCTACTTTTCTTTAAAAAACTTTACCGATGGAGTCAAAACTTTTTTTGGTATATTAGGTGCCTTTTGGAAGCTTTACCGTATTTACCCAGATGTAATCTTTAGTAAGGGTGCTTATGCGAGCTTCCCCACATTATTTGCAGCGAGATTTCTTGGCATCCCAGTCATTATTCATGAGTCAGACTCTCATCCTGGCAAAGTAAATTTGTGGTCTGCAAAATTTGCCCGACGAGTAGCCATCTCTTATCCTGAAGCATCAAAATATTTCCCCGCCGACAAAACAGCAATCACCGGTAATCCGATCCGCACTGAAATCATGACGCCAATTAAAAATGGCGCTCATGAATTCTTAGGCTTAGATAAAAACTTACCGATCGTTTTTGTAACTGGCGGCTCGCAAGGGGCGGGCGCAATTAACGAAACTCTTATTGATGCTTTGCCACAAATTATTGAGAAGTATCAGGTTATTCACCAAGTTGGTAAAGATAATTATGAGGATATAAAAAAGCGAGTTTCAGTAATCTTAGAGAAGAACCCAAACAAAGATCGTTATAAACTTTTTGATTACTTAGACTCAAGCGCTATCAAAATGGCGGCCGGGGCCTCATCGCTGGTGGTCTCGCGCGCTGGATCAGTAATTTTTGAAATTGCTCTTTGGGGTTTACCTTCAATTATTATCCCGATCCCAGAGCCAATTAGTCACGATCAGCGCACCAACGCTTTCACCTTTGCCGCTTCAGGAGGCGCAGTAGTAATTGAGCAGGACAATCTTACGGCTTCCGTTCTCGCTTCAGAAATTAACCGACTCATGACGAACCAAACTCTTCGTGATCAAATGTCTCAAGCCTTGGCAAACTTTGCTCGCAAGGATGCTGGACAAGTAATTGCCAAAGAAATCTTAACGTTAGCCCTAGAACATGAATCCTAAAGTTATTACCCGTTTTGCTCCTAGTCCAACGGGGTTACTCCACTCCGGTTCTTACCGCACGGCAATATTTTCGTATCTTTATGCGCGTAAACATGTTGGTAAATTTATTTTGCGGATTGAAGACACAGACCGAGCCAGATCCACAAAAGAAAATGAAGAAAATATTCTGGAATCTCTTAAGTGGCTTGGGCTAGATTATGACGAATTTTATCGCCAGAGTGAGCATGTAGAGCGGCACAAGGAAGTTCTACAAAAATTAATCGCTGAAGATAAAGCCTACATTTCTAAAGAAGCTTCTAAAGATGGCAGCGGAGAAATTAAGGAGATTGTGAGATTTAGAAATCCAAACATCGACATCACTTTTCAAGATGAAATAAAAGGTGGGATCACAATTAACACAACTGATTTGGGTGATTTTGTACTCGCTAAAAATATTAATGAACCACTCTTTCACCTCGCAGTTGTGGTGGACGACTTTGACGAGGGTGTGACCCATGTAATCAGGGGGGACGATCACGTTTCAAACACCCCAAGACAAATTTTAATTGCCAGAGCAATTGGGGCAACGCCAGTGGTGTACGCACATTTACCACTAGTACTGGGCCCAGATAAATTAAAGCTCTCTAAACGCCGCGGAGCTTTACCTGTTACAAGTTACCGGGATACTGGCTACTTACCCGAGGCCCTACTTAACATGGTGGCTATGACTGGCTGGAATCCTGGCACTGAGCAAGAACTTTTTACCCGGGATGAACTTGTGCAAGTTTTTGATTTAACAAAAGTGCAAAAATCTCCAGCAATTTTTAATCCTGAAAAACTAAACTGGTTTAACCGCGAATATATTAAAAAGTTAAGCGACGATAACTTTTCAAAAATTTGCGAATCTTGGTATGGCACTAAACTACCAGAAAAAGTTTTACCGATAGTTAGAGAAAGAATTAATAATTTTGGTGATATTAAGTTGATGAAGGAAGCCGGCGAATTAGAATACTTTTTTAGCTCACCAAAGATTGAAAAAGATATGCTCAAGAATTCCGAACACTTTACAGAAATAATTAAATTATTAGAACCAATTCCAGAAGCTCAATTTACAAAAGAAAAAATTAAAGAGGCGATAATGCCCTACGCAGATGAGAAGGGGAGAGGGGAGGTTCTTTGGCCAATGCGCGTGGCCCTAACTGGCAAAGAGAAGTCACCTGACCCATTTACTGTGGCAGAAGTTCTAGGCAAGAATGATACAATTACTCGTTTAAATAACGCTTTAAATCTTGGTTAATAAATTAGTTAAATTAACATTACTGATTTTTACTTTTCAAATTATATTTGGCGTACCTGCACGTGCAGATGAAATTGACGCACTAAAGCAAAAAATTGAAGACCGACAAAAAGCCATTAAAGAAATTGAAGTGGAAATTGCAAAATATAATGCTGAACTTAGTAAAACCTCAGCACAGTCCAAAACTCTAAGCAGTGAAGTGGCTCGACTTGAAACCTTGAAGAAAAAACTTAATGCTGATATTTCATTAACTGAAAATAAAATTACCGCAACTCAACTTAAAATTGAGGGACTGAAAGGTGAGATAGGTGAAAAAAGTACAAGTATTGCAAAACACAAGGATGCAATTAAAGAATCACTGAGAAAAATTCATCAAAATAACTCTGTGTCTTTAGTTGAGGCGCTACTTTCCCACCAAACCTGGGCAGAAGTTGTCTTGGAGGCAAGTTCTTTTGAGCAATTTGAGAATGCTACTAAGGATAAAATAATAGAACTTGAAGATATTAAGATTGACCTTTCAAATAAAGAAACGGAGGCAAGCAAGGCAAAAAAAGTCCTGGAAAATTATAAAACTGAAGTTGCTGACCAAAAATCAATTGCTGAAGCAAACAAACAAAGCACTAATAAACTTTTATCACAAACAAAAAACAAGGAATCAGAGTATATTAAACTACTAGCTGATCGTAAGGCTAAGAAAGATGCCTTTGAGCGTGAACTATTCGACTTTGAATCTCAACTCAAGTTTGTGCTTGACCCAACTAAAATCCCGCCAGCTGGTAAAGGCGTACTTGCTTGGCCACTAGATCAAGTTACTCTTACTCAACAATTTGGGGTTACCTCCGACTCTAAACGTCTTTATACTTCAGGCAGTCATAATGGTGTTGATTTTCGTGCAAGTGAAGGCACCAGAGTAATGTCGGCTGGCGCAGGAACAATAATGGGAGTGGGCGATACCGACCGAGTTTGCCCAGGTGCCTCATACGGCAAATGGGTCTTGGTTAAGCACCCTAATGGCCTAACAACTCTATACGCTCATTTATCACTTATTAAAGTTGTGGCTAATCAGGCAGTTGGTAGTGGCGAGGTAATTGGTTATAGTGGGAACACAGGCTATACCACCGGCCCACATCTACACTTTACAGTCTATGTGGCTGACGCGGTGCAAATTATTCAAAAGAAAAGCCAGGTATGTGGAGGTACTTACACTTTGCCAGTTGCCCCCACAGACGCTTACTTAGATCCCTTAATTTATCTATAATATATTTATGAAATCAAACAGGGGATTTATCAGGGGAATTTTGATCATAATCTTTATTATTGTCTTACTCGCCTACTTTAAAGTTGATTTACAGAATCTATTTGAGTCAGAAGTGGTCCAAAAATGGTCGGCCTTCCTCTGGGAAAGGCTAAAATATCTCTGGAATGACGTCTTAAAACCCTGGTTTGACAGTTTGAGTTAAACGTTTCACCGTATTGACAGGAGGAAGAAAGTATGCTAGTCTTATAGAGATTGAGGGTTAAGCCCTCAATTTTTTGGCTTTAATAAGCCATTTTATACCAATATGCATACATTAATTCAAACCGGCTTAGCAAGCCTTATCGCTATCACTCAGCTTAACCAAGCCAATATCTCGGCCAATTTAAACGACGCTAATTTAGCTCGCGTGTTTGAGGAGCCAGCCGGTATTGAGGAGCAAATCATTAAGACTGCCAACGCTTACGATGGTGTGGACGCTTCATTAGCGCTCAGAATCGCCTCATGTGAGAGTAATTTAAGGCAGTATGATACCAATGGTAAGCCTTTACGCGGTATTAAGAACCCAGACGACGTGGGTGTTTTCCAAATCAATGAACAATTTCATAAAGAAGCCAGCGTAAAACGTGGCTTAAATATCAACACCATTAACGGTAACATTGAGTACGCCATCCAACTTATGAGTGAACCCAACGGTATTAAACACTGGAAGTGGAGCAAACCGTGCTGGGGTAAGTACCAAGCCAAGTCCTAAATCAACTCAAGCCTAACGTCGCAAAAGATATATTGTGCGACGTTATGTTTTTCTAAGACCTCGTAAGCCAAAGGCAATCCTCTCTTCCGTCACATCACTTAAAAAGTGAAAAGGTCGGAAATCTGATTCATCAAAACCACTAGCGCGCATTAAGATTACATTGCCTGGCTTAGGATTAACGTCATGAGCATCTGTGCCACTTCGGTCCTTACATGTAGCAAATTTTGCTTCTCCCTTAAGTACGAAAATAACGATTAAATTCTGACAACGAGCACTGTCGAGGTGAGCTGTAATACCAATTGATCCGGCATTATATTTTTGAAGTGATATTTCATTAAATATAAAGGGGACTTCAAAGGGCCTCTCCTCTGCTCCAAGGTTCATTACCGAGCAGGCCAGCAGAGTTTCAAATTCTTTTTTAAGCGCGGTAAATATACTGGGCTCAGGAATTTTTTCTACTGAAGATAGCTGTTCATGAACTTTAGCTGGCCCCACAAACTCGGGCTGATTTTTATAGTTCAATTTTTCAGCTTCACGTAAAAGCATCAAGCGATAATACTCCTCAAGTAGGGGAAAAGAGGTAGCACCGTGCTCTCTAATCTCTCCAACTGCGTGAGAAAAATCAAATGGCAAAAAACCAACTGGCAGCTGATGAAGTGTTCGTTTCTTTTTTACTTTAATCCCCGGCACACCATCTCCCCCACTACCGGGTTTGCGGATTATTACTTCCACACCATCGACCTTATCATCATTTACAATATGCGTGGCAATTCGATCAGCTAATTGCTCAAGTAGGCTCGAACTAGTACCAGTAATCACAGCGCTAGCAATCGCTACGGCCTGTTTATAATCATAGGCATCAGCTAAAGAATCGGTTTTAGCTGGAATACTGGTGTCTAAGCTAATTTTAATATCGACTTCAAAAACTTGATCTTCCACCCGCTCGCGACCAGTTTGACCGTGACGACCGCGAATAACGAGGTTTTTAACAAAGAGTTTATTCATGTTGAAACGAGGTTATCAAACCTAATAATCTGACAGCTATCCTCGTTTCTTAGTTACAACATGATAGATATTTTAGATACTACTATTTTACACAGAAACTGCTTCCTAGACAACCACTTTGTCTGAATGCTAAAATCTACGGTTGATCTCCCCTCTTTGGAAGGAAGGGAGTGACTTGTTCTTTAGGGAGGAACTTGTAATGTCGCAAATTATGCCGAACATGGAGGTAATCATTACTGCTCAAGGCAAGTATTGCGGGCTCTCCGGTATTGTGGGCCACATCAATGGTGATTGGGCTTTTGTGAAAGTTGAACTGGAAGACGATCACGGTAAGGTCATCGGACGATACTCTGGGACATTTCTGGTTTCTAATCTGCGCCCATGCAAATGGCATGAGAAGCATTACGGAGATCCGGTTGCGCACCCATCTACAGTTCAAAGATTTGGGGTCCCCTCTGCCCTATTAGAGTAGGGGGTAATGACGTTTTTACCATAACTTATTCCACCGCGGACACACTTGTCCGCGGCTTTTTTATTTTAAACCCGGACAATTGGCGGCGGGGGTGTAGCCGGCACGAATTGCCTCCTCCACCGAGGCGAAGAAGATTTTATTTGACTCTTTAATTTGCTTAGCGCCCGGGCAGTTTGGCAAATGATATTTTGTTCCACTTTTTGAAGCCACAAGTTGGGTAACTTTACCGAGGCTTACCTTTGGTTTTTCTTGGGTCGTTGCTGGTGCAACTTGAGCCACCTGGCTTGCCATAACCTGTGGCTGATAATCCACAGTAATAGGCTCCGATTCCCCTACTAAGATCGTCAGTCTGCCTAAACCGAAGGCTAAGAGGTTGGTAAGCAGTAAAAAACCTAGCCAAACCAACGGCCTCTCCTGTTGTTTGATTTTTTCTAGCCATTCTGTTAGAATCATGGTTCATTAAATATTTTAACAAATTTTAGTTTATGGCACATCGTAAAGCTGGCGGTACAGCTCGTAACTTAAGAGATTCTAATGCCCAATATTTGGGTGTTAAATTATACGTGGGTGAAGTGGCAAAACCAGGCATGATTATTGTGCGTCAGCGTGGCACACGCTTTGTGGCCGGACGCGGCGTAGATATGGGTAAGGACCACACTCTTTTCGCTATCAAAACTGGTAACGTCGTAATCAAAGAAAAAAGGAAGACCGGTTTCAATAACCGCGTCACTCGCGTGCACGTAGTTGAGGTTCTCTAAATTGCTTCTACTTCAAGTTTAATTTCTCCTTTACTATTACCCAAGGTCACTGGTAGCACATGTGCGCCAGTGGCCTTTAGTGGTTTATCAAGTTCAATCCAATCTGGACTCAATGAGATATTAAATTGCTTATTTAAGGCTTCGGCAACTTCTTTAGCGTGTAAACCTACAAACAAGTGGCCCTTCTCGCTAGCCTTGGCCTTAATAATGACGGTGATCTCTTTAAGTTTAACCACTAACTCACGGCCAAGTTCGTCTTGAATTTTTTGCCCTTCAAGTTTGTTTTGTCTATTTTTTTCAGCCGTTTTTAAATTACCAGCACTAGCTTCAAGTGCTAATTTTTGAGGGAATAAAAAATTCCTAGCGTAACCATCCTTAACCTCCTTCACATCCCCGCGACGTCCCACGCCACGTACATCATTTAGAAAAATTACTTTCATTTTATTTTACAAGCTCAAGTGCTTTTTTAATCTGGTTATCAATTCGATCGGGGTCTAAATTATCATCTTTTTCAGGTTTTTCATACTTGACTTCAACCTTCGGGGTAAGTCCATTACCAGAGATAGAGTGACCAAACGGCGTGAGCCACCTAGCAATCGTAACCTTAAGAGCGCTCCCCTCACCCACGTTTACCACCTCTTGCACCGATCCTTTACCAAAAGTTTTTTCACCAACCAAAGTAGCTTTGCCATGTTCTGAAAGTGCTCCAGCTAAAATCTCTGAAGCCGACGCGCTCCCTCCATCAATAAGCACTGCCATCTTTAAGTTTTTATTAAAGATATTATAACCGCGACTTTTGTAAACTTTTTTCTCCTCGCCTACGCCACGATCCTCTACTACCACAGGCAAACCAACTGGCAAAAACCAACTCGCAATATCAACCGATGATTCAAGATAACCACCAGGATTACCACGCAAATCAAGCACCAAACGACTTGATCCAGAATCCACAAACTCTTTAAGAGACGTTCGGAAATCACCTGAGGCTTCAGCATTAAAATTATAAAGACGAATTAGAAACACTTTTTTGCCGTCACTATTTATTACTTGAGTTTTAAGAGTTGGAACTTTTATTGCAGCACGTTTTAAGGTGATCTCTACTGGTTCGGTGGCATCTTTTTTTAGTACAGTAATTTTAACATTTGTGCCGATCTCACCACGGATTTTTTGCACAGCATCGTAAACTGACATGCCATCAGCAGACAGGCCGTCAATTTCTAAAATTAAATCGCCAGACTCAATCCCACCACGCTTAGCTGGTGTGTCGGGTAATGGGGCAATAACGGTGAGCCGTTTATCTCTAAACCCAACCTCCATCCCTACTCCACCAAAATTACCGCTAATATCCTCCTCAAATGACTTTTTTTCTTCTGGAGGTAAGAAAACTGTGTACGGATCGCCAAGTGAGTCTACTAACCCAGCAATCGCTCCTTCCATTTTAATTTGTGAAGTAATTTCCTTAGTGGTGGTGCCTACATGGGTATCTACATATCGTTCATCGAGGATATCCCAAACTCGCCAGAACTCATCAAGCGAGGCGCGCTCGGTGGCAGCGTCAAGTGTAGAAACTTTAATTGTGTCGGCAAAGTAAACACCAGAGAAAAACAGAGCGACTGCCCCAAGACTAAGCGCGAGATTTATAAAAAAACTTTTTCCAAAATTTTTATTTAACATTATCTAAATTATCGCAAATTCCAACTCACTGGTCAAATAGAAAGTCTATGCAAATTACGTTATAATAATTAATATTATGTCGTTAAAACTTTACAACACTCTGACACGCGAGCTTGAAGACTTCACTCCCCTATCTGACGTGGTGAAGATCTACACATGCGGACCAACGGTTTATGATTATCCACATATCGGCAATTGGCGATCATTTATCTTCTCCGACACTTTGCGTCGCTCCTTAAATTATCTCGGTTACCAAACTAAATCTGTAATGAACATTACCGATGTGGATGATAAAACCATTTTAGGCAGTCAAAAAGCTGGCAAAAAATTACTTGATTTTACTAAAGAATACGAAGAAGCATTTTTAAGTGAAATGTCGGAAATTAATATGCTAAGGCCTGACGTTACTCCGCGCGCCACAGATTATATCGCGCAGATGATTAGCCTAATCTCACGATTACTTGAAAGCGGTAAAGCAGTAAAAGATGAAGACGGAATTTATTTTTCACTCGCTAAAGATTCCGAATATGGCAGATTTAGGAAAGTAGAAAAAACTGACGAGGGAAATTTTGCTTTATGGAAATTTTGGAAAGAAACGGATGGTGACACAGTTTGGGATGCACCGTTCAGTAAAGGCCGACCAGGTTGGCACACCGAGTGCGCGGCCATGATTTTAGATTTACTTGGTGAGAGTATCGATATCCATACCGGCGGGATTGATTTAATTTTCCCTCATCATGAAAATGAGTTGGCGCAAGCTCTAGCCGCGACCAGCAAACCTCTCGCCAAATATTGGCTTCACTCACACTTCGTAAATATTAATAATGAGAAGATGAGTAAATCTCTCAATAATTTTTATACACTAAACGATTTAAAGAAAAAAAATATTGATCCCCTCGCCTACCGTTATTTGGTTCTTCAAGCGCACTATCAAACTGATTTAAATTACACAGATGAGAGTGTGCAAGCGGCGCAGAATCGTTTAAATAAAATTCGTAATCGCGTGGCATCTTTGCCCGACGGCGGTAAAGTTGATGAAAGTTTGCGCCAGCAATTTATTGAAAGTTTAGAAGATAATTTAAATACGCCGAAAGCCTTAGCGATCATAGATTCAGCCACCGACCTTGATCCAGCCGATGAAAAAGCCACTTGGTTAGAATTCGATAAAGTCTTTGGTTTAAACCTCTCAAAAACGCCAGAAATTGAGGAAATTCCGGCTGAAGTATCTAAGCTAGTAAGAGAGCGTGAAGAAGCCCGTAAAGCCCAAAATTGGCCCCTTTCCGACACCCTGCGCGCCCAAATCGAATCCCTCGGCTACCTCATCAAAGACACCGACTCCGAGACCAAGGTTACGCGAGGTTGACAAAATAGAAATTAACTGATAACCTACGAAATAGTTAGCGGACTAAGTGGTTCGCATTTGAGAATAGTAACAGGAAGGAGAAGAGGATCATGGTTACGAGATTTTTCAAATCCTTACACAGGGGATTTATGACTTTCGTTAGATTTTCACGATGCGTTGTTGTTTTATTGTTCGAGATTGTTCTTTTGCTGGCATTCATACCCTGTCTATGCATGCTTGCGATCATACTATCTGGAGATACAGAACAAATTGAAAGGGTGATGGAGCGCCTAGCAACACTAGTCTGGTTAAGCTTGTTCAGCTAGGCCTGACCACACACCCCGCCTCCGAGGCGCACAAACGAAGATCCGTTTGTCGTCATCGGCAAGCGGGTTTTCTTTTTGTTTAAATTTATTTTTTTACGATCAAACTCAAGATTAGTGTAACAATTTCTAACCCCTCTAACTCCCCTTACTCTAAGGGGAGGATAAATGCGACACCGTAAGTACCATATTATTTCCCACTTAAGGTAAGGGGGATTAAGGGGGTTATGATCTTTAAAATTATCCCCCTTTAATCCCCTGTTTGGAGGTTGCGGGGCAAGATGGCGATTGTGATACAATCAGGCCAATGGCAGAGCGTGAAAATCAAATAAATCGACCCCTTAAATTACCACCACAAGATCTCTCGGCGGAGGTGGCAATTCTTGGTGCAGTAATGCTTAAACCGCAAATTATAAATGACATTTTAGAAGTTCTCGAAGTCCGTGACTTTTACGCGGAGAAGCATCGTAAGATTTTTAAAGTCATGCTTGAGCTCGCAAGCGGCAATAATCCTATCGATCTCGTCTCCGTAACCTCACATCTTAAAACTGCTAAAGTTCTCGACTCAATTGGTGGCTCAAGTTATTTAGCGGAACTAGTTAACAACGTCCCCTCCACTTCCAACGCGCTTTATTACGCGGAGATAATAAAAAAGAAATCTTCATTGCGAGGGCTCATCGAGTCCGCCGATTATATTTTAGGTTTGGGTTACAACGAGGTTGAAGATGTTGACTCAATTATTGACAAAGCAGAGAAGGCAATTTTAGGCTTAGCCAATTTTACGAAAAAGTCATTCATTCATATTAAAGACACGCTTACCGAAGCTTGGGATCGCTTCGAGAATATGCACAAGTCTAAGGAAGGAATCCGCGGTGTGCCGATCGGTTTTAAAGATCTAGACAGCAAACTGGCTGGCTTACAAAAGTCCGATTTAATTATTCTCGCTGCGCGACCCTCAATGGGTAAAACTTCGCTTGCGCTCGACATTGCGCGGAACGTGGCGATTAAAGAGAATTTGCCTGTGGCCATCTTCTCACTTGAAATGAGCACGCAGCAACTTGTGGACCGCTTGATCGCCGCCGAAAGCCGCGTGGACTCGTGGAAGCTCCGCACCGGCAAACTCTCAGCCGATGATGAATTCTCGCGCATCCGCGATAGTTTAGATGTGCTCTCAAAAGCACCAATTTATATTGATGACGATTCTTCAAACAACATCACGCGCATGCGCTCCGTGGCGCGCCGTTTAAAAGCCGAAAATGGTTTATCTTTAATTATCGTCGACTACCTCCAACTCATGGTGCCGAAGAAAGAAAGCGACAACCTTGTGCAACAAGTCACCGAAATTTCCCGTTCACTTAAAGCTCTTGCCCGTGAACTTGAAGTGCCCGTGCTCGCTCTCTCACAGCTCAGTCGTAACGTGGAACAGCGCGGTGGCAAACCTCGCCTCTCCGACCTCCGCGACTCTGGATCCATTGAGCAAGATGCCGACGTGGTGATGTTTATCCATCGTGAAGATAAGTATGATGAAAATTCTGATCGCAAAAATATTGCCGAGATTATGATCGAGAAGCATCGTAACGGTCCTACTGGTAAAGCTGATCTCTACTTCGACGAGAAGCGCGTGTCATTTTGTGATCTGGAGAAACAGTCGTTCGGTGACTTTTAAATCATGAATGATTTATTAGGTAAAATTGCTGAACACTTCCGCCACTTCCCTGGCATTGGTCCGAGGCAGGCTAAAAGATTTGTATATTATTTACTCCATCAGGGCGCGGGTGAGATTGATGGTTTGATCAGAAATTTAGAAATGCTGAAGCGAAGTGTGGCGCGTTGCGCGGATTGCCAACGCTACTTCCCATTAAATGGGAGTGGCCAAAAAAACCTTTGCCAACTATGCGCGGAAACTGGTCGCGATCAAGAAACGATTTTAATTGTAGAGAAGGATGTAGATTTGGAGAATGTGGAACGCTCTGGCACTTACTCGGGCAGATTTTTTATCCTTGGTGGACTTGTGCCAATTTTAGAAAAGGCACCACTTGAGAAGTTAAACTGGCGTGAACTTGTCGCCCTTTTAAATCGTTTACAAAAGAGTGGCAAACTTAAAGAAATTATTATTGCCCTCACCGCCAGCGTGGAAGGTGATCACACCGCAGAATATTTAGAAACTGAATTGCACAAAATCGCGAACTTTAAAGACTTAAAAATCTCTGTCCTCGGCCGCGGCCTCTCCACCGGCACAGAGCTCGAATATTCTGATTCCTCAACACTAAAAAACGCTCTGGCCAATCGCCGAGCGCTTTAGAGATTTTAAATTAATTCTGCTTAACTAATCTTCTTAATAGTTACCGCAGTGTAGGGTTGGCGGTGGCCGCGCTTATTGCGCTGACGAACTTTTTGTTTAAATTTAATTACTGTAACTTTAGCGGCGCGATCTTGCTCGTGCACTACTGCTTCCACATTAGCCTTCTCAACTAGAGGCTTACCTAAAGTGGCCTTATCACCATCTAAAGTCATGAGAACTTGGTCAAAAGTCACCTTATCTCCCACCTTTAAGTCAGCAAGCTTTTCCACGCGCAAAGTGTCCCCCTCTTTAACGAGATATTGCTTGCCCCCTGTCTTAATTACTGCTGATTTCATAGTTGCTAAATTCTACACAAAATACCACTCTTTTCTAGTTGACAGAGTGGTATTTGTATGTGATTACTAATTAATTCCCAAAAGTTCAACTTCAAAGACGAGCGGAGTATTTGGAGGTACCACGCCCTCGGGTGAGCCAGCTTCGCCATAGGCTAAACTTGGGCTGATAAAAATGGTTCGTGATTCTCCCACCCTCATAGGTCCCACATTCTCACCACCTACACCTAAAATACCTAACTCAACGCCTTGAATCACAGCGCCAGCACCAATAGTAAAAACAAATGGAGCATTAAGCTGGAAGCTGTTATCAAACTCTCTTCCATCCACAAACTTAGCTCGGTAATTAATTGAAACTGAATCCCCCGCCTTTACCTCCGCGCCAGTGCCAGGATTGGTAATTGTGACAACTAGTTGATTATTCTCACCCGAGACGGCTGTATTCTCTTCAGTACCTGCCACTCTATTTGCCACCTCACCAAGAGAGGCTGTTTGGCTTGCGGTAGTGCCTGGTCCAGGGAATGATAGATACCCACTTAAAAAAAGAGCCAGTAAAAGCACGATGGCAATGGCGATTCCTGTTTCCTTACCACTATTTTGTTCTCCGTTCATTATTTAAAAATTAAGATTAATAATATCTTTGATTATACACAACATTGGCCTCAATCATCAAGCTCGGGCGGTGGAATAGCCAAAGGGTCCATGGCTGAGGTGCCACCAATTGTTCGCATCACATCCTTATCCACCTTCTTCAACTCTTTATACGCCTTGTTGTAATGATTAACTGTGGTGCCGAGTGAGCTACCAAGTGAGCGCATATATTGCTCATAGGCGCCAATATGCTTACCCAAATCCTCTACTCTCTTCACAATATCTTTAGCTTGCTCCTCGATTTGCATCGCCTTAAGTCCCTGAAGCACCGTTTGCAAATAGGCTAAAAATGAAGTTGGCGAAACAATAATTACTTTATATTTACTCGCGGCGCGCTGGATCAAATTCTCAGTATCCTCAGTTACTGCGCCAATTTTGTTAATTAAAAGATCATAATAAATTGCCTCATGCGGAATAAACATAAAGGCAAAGTCCATTGTGTTTTCTGACGGGCGAATATATTTTGAAGTCTCCAAAATTCGGTTTTTAAGATCGCCAATAAAAATCTTTTCTAATTTATCCTTTTCAGCTTGATTTTTTTCTTCAACTAAACGATTGTAATTTTCGAGTGAAAATTTAGAGTCAATCGGAATTACTTTATCCTTTACAAACACGGCAGCGTCCACAATCTCACCATTTTTAAACGCGTATTGCATTTGGTAATTTCCCGGTGGCAAGACATTTTTCAGTAATGTCTCCAAATAGTACTCACCCAAAATCCCGCGCTGCTTAGGATTTTTTAAAATATCTTGAAGTGATTGCAATTGCTCGGTAAAGCCCACCACTTGCTTGTTGGTCTCATCTAAACGAGTTAAACGTTCCGTCACGTCACGGATAATGCGATTGGTCTCACTACTTTGCGTTTGCATTGAGCGGTGGAGATTGGTGCTCGACTCGGTGAGTTTGCTATCTAGCAAACGCGTAAGCTCGTGGAGCTGATTTTGCATTAGCACTAAGGCGCCGTCATCTCGACTAGCAACGGGGACTTTTTTAGCCCGAAAGTATAACCACACACTAAGGGCCGCCAAAGCCAAAATAATTAGGAGATAATACGTGGTTTCGCTCATTATCGGCTCATCTTATCATCAAACCAACCAGATGAAAAACTAATGAATTTAGTTACCTCAATTAAGAGTAAATTGATTAGGCCAAGCACAATAATCATCAATACTTCTGCGAAGGAAAGTGGCACAAGACTAAGAATTTTACTTAATCCAGGAACAATAAAGGTTAGGGATAAAATCCCCAGACTAGCAAAAAAACTCGCCACTAAGTAATGATTGGAGAATGGTTTAATCTTCCAAATTGGACGCTTAAGATTTTTAAGTGAGAATGAGAAGTAAAGTGAATCAAGTGAGAGAATCACAAACATGATACTCCGTAATTTTTCAATCGGCATGCCATTTTTTAATAAAAAGAGGAAGGTGAGCAAACTTATTAATCCAGTAATCGTAGCAATAACGATAATTAAAAAGATTAAATTAGGGGTAAGTACGCGGCGAAGATCTGCTTGCTTAGGTTTACGCTTCATCACGTCATCCTCAGCATCTTCAAAAGCAAAAGCAAAGGTCATAAGACCTTCACCAATAATATTGTTCCAAATTATTTGAATCGGAAAGAGCGGGATCGGTGCGCCAAAAAGTAACGCTCCACCCACCAGCACAATTTCACTAAAACCAGTCGAGAGTAAGTAGGCAACGATCTTTTTTAAATTATCTAAAATCCTTCGTCCTTCTCTTATAGCCGCAGTAATCGTGCTAAAACTGTTGTTTACAAGAACCATATCTGAAGCAGCCTTAGCCACCGCGGTGCCAGAGCCAAGCGCTATGCCAATGTCTGCATGCTTAAGTGCCGGCGCATCATTTACGCCGTCCCCCGTCATGGCCACGATCTCACCATCGGCCTGATAATACTTGAGTAAGTTTAACTTTTGCTCTGGGAGCATTCGGGCAAAAACATTTGTTTCGTTTATTGTAGGTTTAACCGGTTCATTATCTGGAATTTCAAAAGCATCACCCGATATCACATTTAGGTCATTCTCACCAATCCCAACCTCCTTAGCCACGGCTAGGGCTGTAAGTTCATTGTCACCCGTCACCATCACCACGCGCGCGCCAGCACTTTCCGCCAAAAGCATCGACTCACGCACATCAGCACGGATCTCGTCTTTAACACCAATTAAACCGCCAAATACCAAACCATCAAGTTCCATATCGTGCGCTAGAGTTTTTTTAGTATTGGCACTAATGTAACCAGTGGCCACAAATCGCACCATATTTTTAGCGTGAGTGTTTAAAATGTTATGAAAGAATTGACGATGAATTTTACTGAACAGTTTCGGTTTGCCATCAACATAATAATATTTAGCTTTATTTAAAAATAACTCTGGGGCTCCGGTGACATATATACGCTTACGTTTGCCTTCCAGACTCTGATTAAGTGAAGCTGAAAAGCGTCTACGAGAATCAAACGGGAGAAAATCAATTTGATTTTCTACAGACAATAAATCAGTTTGCTTTAGCCCTATGTCTAAACCCGCTTTGATAATGGCCCGCTCGATTGGTCGGCCAATTATTTTTACCTTCTCACCAGCTTCCACAAAACCTTCAGTAGCCACTATTGCCATAGCTAAAATATCACGCCTGTCAGAGATCACATCACTCCTCGGCGCAATAATCTCCACTGTCATTTCAGCCTTGGTGAGTGTGCCTGTTTTGTCGGTCATAATTGTACTTACACCTCCCAAAGTCTCCACAGCGGTCAAATTTTTAACTAGCCCACCCTTACGGAAAATAGACTGCACACCAAACGCGAGCACCACAGTGACGGCGATGGGTAAGCCAGAAGGAATTGCTGCTACTGCCACAGCCATCGCAGTGAGTAATGAATCCCAAAATGGAACTCCCCGAGCAAAACCCAAAATAAAAATAACGAGCGTGGCGCCGGTCACAATTAAAGTGAGGAAGTATGAAAGTTTTTTAATACTTTTTTGAAAAGGCGTTTCCGTTTCATTTAAACTTTCTGTGAGTTCAGCAATCTTACCAATCTCTGTTTCTCTGCCGATTGAGGTTACTAAGGCAAGACCTGAGCCTGAAGTAATTAAAGTACTCTTCCAGACCATATTAATTTGATCAGTAATGCGATTAGCTTCAGCAATCTCCCGAGCGTTTTTAGAAACCGGCATCGACTCCCCTGTTAAAATCGCTTCATCTACAGACAAATTTCGAGATTCCACCAGCCGCGCATCAGCCGGCACCAGCTCACCAGCAGAAAGTGAGATTAGATCACCTGGCACTAGCTCCTCCACATTAATATTCTTTTTTTCAGAATTCCTGATTACTGGAACAAAATATTTTAGATTGCCTGATAGATCTTTAAAAATTCGCGCGGACTTCTCCTCTTGCGTAAAGCCCACCACGGTGTTGGCCACCACCACGGCAAATATTACAAAAAAGTTAGCGTACTCGCCTAAAAATAAAGTTATTAAACCCGCCAAAAAAAGCACCAAAACAAGAGGGCTTTTAATTTGATCCCACAGTAGAAGTAACCGACTCCGTTGTTTGCCACCTTCAATAATATTGGCGCCATAACGCCTGCGATGCGCCTCTACTTGAGCGTGATTAAGACCAACAACCGAGTTTGAAAACAGCTTGGCCTCTACCACCTTAAGTGGCATCTGATACCAAAGCACCCCAGCTTCTTTCAAAGACATGTGAATATTATAACATTATGGAACCAAACAGCACCTCTACCAATTTGCTCTTTAACTCCCCTGCCACTTGTCCTGGAACTTCTAACGTTACTTCTCTCTCAATAATCCCCGCTCGGTTTGCCCATGTGCCAAAAAATCCACTTTCACCTTTATGTTCAGAGAAAGGTAAAGATAAATATCCTCGCTCAATGTGATTACTCAAAGTTGAATCATGAGGGTCATCTGGTCCGGAATATAACTCTACGCCAGTTATAAGTAAATTATCTCTCAACTTTTCTAAATTATCAGCGGGTAATTTAGCACTATCGTACATATAAAATTCATTAACTTGCTCAAGGTCTTCATGAAAGTCTAAACAAAGTTGAAAACGATGTGGCATAAGCAATTTCTTAATCGCATCAATTTCATGATCAACAATAGAATCTTTAAATGAACGGTTGAGATCAAGGCCGCGCTCATTAACTCTAGTCCGTAAACGTACCGCACTAGGGCTCACAGCCGGAATATAGAGAAAGTTTGGTAAGATATTCGCATTTGCAACAAGATAATTCCTTACCACTTCAATAACCCCAAACTCATCGCCATGCATCCCACTCAAAATTAGCACTGTCGGCTTCTCCCCTTTTTGCCAATAGTCTAGACCATTAATATTCTTGTGTTCGATCATAATTATTAATTGTAAGTTCTCTAAGCAATAAAATAAAGAGCTAAGCCACCAATTGCAGAAAAGTTAAAAAATGTTATTGTAACTGTCAATAAACGGCCCTATCGTCTATCGGCTAGGACGGAGCCTTCTCAAGGCTCAAAGCGCGGTTCGATTCCGCGTAGGGTCACAATATCAGAAGTGCAAAAGCAAGTTTCTTAAGGCCTCTATCTGGTCGATTGGTAAACGCCGCATGATTGGCAAATTGACCAAAGCATCCCCTTCCCAAGTATTCCAGTTAATTTTTTCACCACCCCTGATTTTTTCGATAAAAGCGACACGATCTTCGGTGAGCGGAGTTTGGGTATTTGGATCAGTATAAATCTCTTCCATACGCTCGGCCCAAGCCTCTCTAACTTGATCAATTAAACCTTGCTCCAAGATTAGTTCAGGTTGCTCGATAGATTCTGACATGATTAATAAGTATAAAGAACTGTATTAATATTGACAACTTTTTGGGGTTTAGTAATGTTAAACTCGGTGCAAAAATTTGGTCTTTAGGTTCTAATTAAATTTTTTACCGAAAGAGGCAACTATGGCAACACGGATTGCTGGTGTAGTTTTTAGGGCGGCAGACCGAAGAGAAACTGCTCAGTTTTATGAAAGTCTTGGACTAACGACACATGAACACGCACATGGTGGTCCAAAGCATCATGAAGTTGGTCCACTTTCCCCAAATTGTGTAGTAGAGATTTATCTTCTGTCACCAGCTTTTACGGGTGATGCAATTTTGATTGAAGTAGATTCACTTGAAGCTACACTTCAAACTGTAAAGCAACTTGGCGTCGAGCCTCAAACGACCATACTTGATTCTCACACCATGAGATTCTTCTATCTTAAAGATCCCGACGGCAGAGATGTGATGATCTTCCAAACAAAATAAAATTCTTCCGAATCGTAATAATAGTTCACTCACCACGCAAAACATCGCGTGGTTTTTTTATACTAAGGATTTGACTATCTGCACAATATACGTTACTCTTTGACTAGATTGTTTTTTTGATTCGAAATTGAGATAAGGAAAGGAGATAAAATGATGGATCCCGATATGAGTATCTTGGAACGGATGGTCCCAACTGAGGACGGCCATTTGGCAAACTTAGGTAGTAAACTAGGCAATAGTTTTGCCTTGGACGCTGCCGAGAAACTTGGTTACGACACCTTGAAAAGCAAGAATAGTGACGCCTACTTGCGACAAGGACTTCAGTATCTCGACGTACTCCCCTACACCGTTGAATCAGTTGGGAAGTATCAAACGCAAGTTGGTGGTGAAGTTAGACCAAGTTTCTTAGATCGTCTTCTTGTGGTGGTTGATTACACTCTTTTGTTTGTTGCCGTTTTCTGCTTTGGTCCGGCAATCCTGGGTTGGTTTGTGTCGATAACGGTCGGTGCAACCTTTCTAATTGGGTTGGCTCTATCCATCATTTGTTTTGGCCTATTGAGCGGCCGTAAACAAAAGGACCCAGGCAAGTGGCAAATGATTGCCTTGGCAACCTACGATGGCTACGTCCCCTCTAGAGTTTTAGCGCTGGCGCTCAAGATTAAAGAAGAGATGCCGTCTGTTGGTTTTGCAATTGAGCAATATATTTGCAAGGGAGAAGTTCTTCATTCCCTCCTTCTTGTTTGCCGCGATGGTCGTGCTCACTACATTGATGTGTGGGATGACGACGAGGAAGACGCGATCGAAGATGAAGAAGAAACTTCAGAAGTTTAAGAATTAATCACAAGAGCTGGTTTTAGTAACTCCCACGGGAGAAACTGACCAGCTCTTTTTTTATTTGACTCCCCTGTTATTATAGATTAGTTTTAGGGTTGGTTTCGGATTGGACAAAATACTTACTTAAGGAGTCATAAGATGAAGAAGCATTACCACAGGAGCAGTTCACTTCAGCTGTCCGCTGAAATCGTAACTAATGATGACTGGGACGCAGTCATGAACATGGGAACAGGGTGGATCACACCACGAAGCATAGTACTTGAGCGTTTGAGAAATAATAACAATCAGCTAACAAAAAGAGCGGAGCTTCTTGAGGGAATATTGAAGGAAGTTGCAAACAAACTGATTGTGCAAATTAACAAGAGATTAATTGATCCACCGATAGGTATGAAGATCTACAGACTTCACACTGATGATGATACCGGCCCATCAAGTGAGTGGAGATATCGCTTGGTGATAATGGTCCCCATTCCTTACGATGAGAACTCATGCGCCCCGTAAGCAACATCAAATACCCCGCCACGCAAAACATTGCGTGGTTTTTTTATTATATTCACTATGCTTGACTTTTCCGCTAAATATGCTAACGTCTAACTGGAGTCTGGCACGAGTCAGAACATAAATTATAGCTCATTAACTCGCTGAAAGGAGCAAAAGATGCCGAAGAATTTGAACGCCAATGTCATGAAGGTGGGCACAAAGGTCATACCCAAGGAGCCAATCGAGATCAAACCGGGGAGGTCTGGTCTTGGGGTGGGCATAATCAAAAAAATTGAGGGTGGTGCTGCATTAGTGGAGTTTGAAATTCCAATCCTGCCCCAAAGATGCAGCAAATGTGGTTGGCCAGGATTTCTTTCAATGCACATGAACACTGGAGAAGTTGAGTGCATGAAGCCCGGTTGTGGCCACGGTCAAGGTTTTGAGAAAGTTATCACCGGGGTGGCGCTTGAAAGACTGGAACTTTATACCGACCACTCTGACAGAAAAGAAAAGGAGGCTTGGAAGAAAGAGCGGGAGCGCTCAAAAGAGAAACTGGACAGGGCACGAGATGTACATGGTGCCGTGCTCGCAGAGGGACGTCAGAAAGGTTGGATCAAGTAGCTCGGCTTACTTCGGTAAGTTTACACTGCCACGCAAAACATCGCGTGGCTTTTTTATTCAAATTATCTCTTCTTCCACTCTGCTTCTTGCCGACAAAGGAGCTCTGGCGCGCGCGCAGGTTCTGCCATTACCTCCTCCACAATCCGCTCCATGCGCATTGACTGCGAACCTTTCACCAGCACCACGTCACCTGGTTTTAAAAGTCGTTCTAAGTATTTCCCCGCTTCCAGGGCCTCAATAAAGTGCGCGGTTTTACGTTTACCAAATCTTTTCTTTACTGCTTCATCCACAATATATTTAGCCCTCATCCCCACACCAATAATTATGTTGGCAACGTTACTCGCCATGATTCCTGCATTTTGATGTGCCTCCATGGTATAAGTCCCAAGCTCCATCATGTCGCCAAGCACCACAATCCTCCGACCCAAAACACGTAAATTACTAAGCATAGTTAAAGCCGATTCTAAAGCCGCTGGTGACGAGTTATAAGTGTCATCAAAAATAATTGAATCTTTATTACCCTTGTGCGGCTGCAAGCGTCCAGGTGGCAGATGGTAATTATCTATCGCATCGATCGCCTTCAACATTTCCATATTACTTTCGCCCGCCAGCACTAAAGCTGGAGCAAGTCCTAAAACATGCTCTTTGCTATAAACTTTTGCCCTCACTGGCAAACTATTGCCTTTATAATTAATCTTAAACGTCATGCCCATTGGCCAATAAGTATTCTCATCATAAATTAAATGCTCGTTACTAAGCAGATAATCCGCACCCTCATTAAAACCATAATACAAAACTTTTTTACTTGTCTCTTTTAACCCAGCACAGATCTTTTCATCATCACCATTAGCCACCACATATCCAGATGGTTTTAAAGTTTTTATAATTTTTAATTTTTCTGCAATTACCGCCTCCTTACTTTTAAAATATTCCACATGCACCGGGAGGTCGGGCAGTCGGGTAATTACCGCCACGTCGAGTTTGATCCCCCGCAAAGTGCGCAGCATATCGCCTGGCCTGTCTACGCCAATTTCAAGCACCAAACATTTTGGATATGGATAGCGGAAAATAATTAAAGCCAAACCCTCAATTAAATTTTTTAACCAGCCGAGCGCACTGCCCCAGGGATTATCAACTCGCAAAATACTAAGAGGCACACCAAACTCGCTATTAAAACTCTTTTGGCTCTTGCCCACTCCCCCGGGTAGATCTTTAAGTACTTCAAAAATCGCATCCTTAACCATTGTTTTGCCCACGCTACCAGTAACACCAATGATTTTTGGTTTGTATTTACGCACCACCAAACGCGCCTCAAGCGCAAGTAAAGATACTAGGGTTTTTTTAATTAAATTTTTGGACATTCGCAATTAGCGGTCTGGAGGAATTTGATAATAATTGATCAAAAAGTTCACAATACGCACAAACGGGTCAGCCAAAGTTTGTGAGGCATAGGTCACATTTTGTGGGTCCTCCATATACATAAATATCAGATACTCAGGTTTAGAGGCCGGAAAGTAACCAAAAAAGGAATGGAGATGCCTATCCTTATAATAACCGCCTCCGCCTCCGCTAGCAACCAGCTGAGCTGTTCCAGTTTTTGCTGCGACACTATAATGCTCATTCTTTGCCTTACCATTCAGCAAGCTTGTGTCTACTACTTCAACGAGCATTTTGGTAATTTCATCACTGGTTTCTTTTTTTAAAACTTGCCTCCCCTTTTCTGGAGTAACGTCATCACTAAGCTGCGAGTCATAATTTATTTTTTGCACTAAGTGAGGGGTCACTAAATACCCACCGTTTGCGAGCGCAGCAAAGGCTCTGGTAATAGCAAGTGGAGTAATGGCAATCCCTTGGCCAAATGAGGCGGTGGCAAACTCCACTTCTCTCCCGCTATCTAGATTTTTTAACAGACCCTTTGCCTCATTAGGTAAATCAATTCCAGTTTTATCTTCTAAACCAAGAGCAAAAAAATAATTCTGGAACTCTACCTGACCCAACCTTCGCATTGCCTCCACGGCGCCAGTATTTAGTGACTGATTTAATACTTCTTGAAACGTTACCTCGCCTCGCGCCTTACCATCAAAGTTACTAATTTTTCTGTCTGCAATTGTGAGGGATCCATTATCTACATATTTTGTTTTAGAAGTAATTGCCCCACCATCTATTGCCGCAGCTATAGTAAGCGGTTTTACAACAGAACCCATTTCATAAATATTTTCCACCAGTGGATTTTTTAAGATATTCAGGTCCGTTTGTTTGGCGCCAGGGTCAAAGGTAGGCAATGCAGCCATGGCTTTTATTGCCCCTGTTTGCGGATCCATAATAATTGCGCCAATCTGTTTAGGCTTCCATTTTTCAAACAGACTCTTTAACTCATTCTCCACATAACTTTCCACCGAGGGTTCAATCGTCGTCACGATGTCCCCCTCACCTGCCACCCCAGCACTAAGTGCACCATGAGTAACTCCGGCGAAAAGTTGTGCAAAAAAGTCTGAAAAAGATAGTGAGGGTTTGCGCTTAAGCACCTCATCATATTGCCTCTCAAGACCATATAATCCACCAAACTCCTCACCTTTATAACCCATAAATCCAATAGCATGGGACGCTTGATCCGCGCCTGGATAAAAGCGCGTCCGGACTGGCACCAAAATCACACCAGAGATTTTTAGCTCCTTAATTTTAGTTGCAGTGTCTTCATCAATGCGAGCGATCAACTCCTCATATGGATCATTTGCTTTGTTTGCTTTATTAAAAAATGACTCCTGATCTAAAGTTACAATTTTCGATAGCGCTTCATATAACTCTTCTTTGTCTTGCACAAAAGTGGGGTTGATGGCCAAAGTGTAACCACTCTGAAGTGTGGCGGCAGATACCAAATTACCATTTTTTTCAGTAAAAAAAATTGAACCACGATTAAAATAGCTCCTCCCACCAGTAAGCTGGAGAGAAGCCTCATCTGCGTAATGCTCACCCCTCACAACAGTTATAAAAAATAATTTTGAGATTAGAGCAACTCCACCAATAAGAATAATGATTGCGATAAACCGCAATCGCCACTGGCTGCTAGATTTCATTATTGTTGAGATTTAAAGCCAAATTCTCACGTTCGAGAGAGGCAAATATTACTTCATTTGTAGAGGGTAAGTAGCCTAAACTTGCTGCCACATCAAGATCAATGGCCGAGGTTAATGCTAAATATTGTGACTCTAGTTCGGCAATTTTAGGTTCAAGGTTAGATACGCTTTTGAGTGACTCTTGGCGTGCCACCGTAATCGTCACAACTTTTCCGAGAAATCCTAAATACAAAACTACCAAAGTTATAGTGATGAACAATAACCCCAATAGCTGGTTATGTCTTAATTCAATTGTTTGTGTGCTGTTACGTTTCATGATTTTATTAGGATTCTTAAATTTGCACTGCGTGAGCGCGGATTGCTTATAACTTCTTCTCGAGTTGGCTTTATGGCTTTGCGAGGAGTTTGTCTACCCTCACCATTTGCCTCCTTTTCTTTAAAAAATATTTTGGTTGTTTTGGCTTCAAGTCCGTGAAAGCTTATTACTGCTAACCTGCCACCCGAGGTAAGTAACTCCCATGCGCCCTCCATCCCATCTCTAAGCGTTCGGAGTTCATCATTAACTGTCATCCGGAGAGCTTGAAATGTTTTAGTTGCAAAATGCATTCTTCTTTTTTGGTACCAATGTGGTACCGCACTTCGGATCACTTCAACTAAATCAAAAGTAGTTTTAAGCTCTTTTAATTTACGATGATCCACAATTGCTCGGGCAATTGAGTTGGCGAATGTTTCTTCGCCGTAATTTTTAATAATTGTGATCAGATTTTCTTCATCCCAATTATTTATAATTTCTTCGGCTGTTAGCCCGTCACTCGCCTCTCGCCCCAACGTCATCTTAAGTGGTCCATTAAGTTGGAATGAGAATCCCCTCTCGCCTTCAGCTAACTGCTGTGAGCTTAAACCAAGGTCAAAGAGTGCGGCGTCAATTTTATTAACACCAACTATATTAAGTAAGCTTTTGAGATTTCGGAAATTACCAAGTAAAAAATCTTTCTTGCATTTAAGCTTACTCAAATTCTCTTTGGCTTCACCTAGCGCCACACTATCAGCATCAATACCGATAAGATGTCCACCTTCCTCAAGTGCCTCACCCAACTTTTTTGAGTGACCACCGCGATTGAGTGTGGCATCTAGAAATGTTTCGCCAGACCTAAGATTTAAGCCAACTAAAACTTCATTTAAAAGAACTGGATCGTGACTCATAAGTTTTTTATATTGCTCCAACTTCACCTAATTTTTGAGCTAAGCTATCAGCCATCTTCTCCACGCGCATTGTGTTTTCAAGCCAACGCTTTTCATCCCAAATCTCTAAGCGATCGTATACACCAGCGATAACCACCTTTACTTTTAAGCCTGCAAAACTTTTTAAGAAGTCTGGGATCAAGATGCGGCCCATGCTGTCTAGCTCTACTTCCACAGCGCCAGAAAGCATAAAGCGATTAAAGCTTCGAGAGTCTACTGTACCCATTGATAGTTGCGAGAGTTTTTCTGCTACCTGCTTCCAGGCTGGCAGAGGGTAAACAAAGAGACAATTATCCAAGCCACGAGTGATAACAATTTTTTGTTTCAACTCGGTACGAAACACCGACGGCACCGAAAGTCGTTTTTTGTCGTCAATCGTGTGTCGATATTCGCCAATTAGCATTGGTTGGAGAGAAAAAACTTATTTGCCACTTTGCCCCACTACTCTTACATTTTATGCTACTCTCTCCCACCCTGCAACAGACTTATCCACAACAAAAAACCCTGTACCGTACGGTACAGGGTAGTGCTGATTTCTAGTTTTTTCCCTCAAAACTAAGTTGGTTCTTTTTCCTTCCACTCAACTGACTTTGGATTTTCGGGCGCACGATAGCGGTAAATTACCATCAAACCACGACCATCATAATGAAACGCGGTGAACTCCAGAACTTTCATGTTTGCATTTTCAGCCAACCAAAGATTTATCTGGTCTTCAATTCTTGGTTCAACTTCAGGCACACCTGGTCCGAAAGTCTTTACCTGCTCCGGACCATACTTAGGTTTAATTGTGACTGGGAAATCAATTTCAAGACCTTCAATCGCCCTTCTCAACCCCTCATCAATCGGCTCAGTAACAAGAGAATTTATTTTTTCCGTTACAGCTTCCAGAGTGATTCTAAGATCTTCGAATATAACCTCTCTTGCTGTGCCATCCTTTTCCTGAAGCAATCCAAGTAATAAGTGGTGAGTAGCAACATAACCATCGTTATCAACTGATGCTACTTTTGTTGCAAATTCGATCACCCTTATTGCTCGAGCAGTAAGTGCTAGCCTACCCATATAGCCAGACTCAGGTTTAGGTGGCGTTCTCTTTTCCACAAAACCGCGTAGGGTACTATAATCACTTTCAAAACTACTGAGTATTTGAGCGCCAAAACCTCCTCCCTCTTTGGCAATACCAAGCAGTACATGCTCTGTGTGTATAAGATTAGAACCTAAGCGTAGCGCCTCCTGGTTCGCCAACATCATGACCTTATTTGCTCGATCAGTAAATCTTTGAAACATACCGCACCTCACCTTTCATAAAATGAACAAATTTACTCAAAACACCAAATTTAAACTATCATAAAAATTGAGTTTGTAAATACTATTGCTTTGGCCTGAGAGTTGGGAAGTAGATAACTTCGCGGATGTTGTGCGTGTTAGTAAGTAGCATCACTAAGCGATCAATCCCAATACCCACGCCGCCGGCTGGTGGCATGCCATATTCAAGCGCCTCTAAAAAGTCTTCATCATTAGGTTGAGCTTCGGCATTACCTTCGGCCTTCTGCTTCTCCTGAGCGGCAAAGCGCTCACGTTGATCAAGCGGATCATTAAGTTCTGAAAAGGCTTTCACCAGCTCCACTCCTCCCACAATAAGTTGGAAGGCGTCCACCAATTCCGGATTCTCTGGTTTAGCTTTTGCTAACGGCAAATAATCTTTAGGATAATCTGTGACAAATGTTGGTTCAACTAACTTTGGTCGGCAAACTTTTTTATAAATCAGATCAAAAAGCACTTCCTTGGCCTCATTACCCTCAAGCTTAATACCCAACTGCGAAGCTTTTAAAGCCAAATCCTTTACCTCAATTTTACCTGGATCATTTATTAATGCGTGTTTTTTAAGTAAGTCAAAATATGTGACTACTTTAAACTTTGGTTTAAAATTAATCTGATGTTCGCCATAGGTGACCACAGACTTTAAATCTAAGGACTTTAAAATCCCTTTAAATAACTTCTCCACAAACGCCATCTGCTTAGTGGCATCACTGTAAGTCTCATAATACTCAAGCACCGTAAACTCCGGATTATGCGTCACATCAATCCCCTCATTTCTAAAATCCCTTGCAAACTCATACACTCGGTCAAAGCCACCCACCAACATTTTCTTTAAATAAAGTTCTGGTGAAATCCGCAAGTATAAATCAATATCAAGCGCATTGTGATGCGTAATAAATGGCAAAGCACTAGCGCCGCCAGGTAAATTTTGAAGAACCGGCGTTTCTACTTCCAGGTAACCAGCTTTATCAAGCATTGTTCTAAAACCCGCAATTAAGCGAGAACGCAAAATAAATCTATTCTTAACCTCGTCGTCCATTAGGGAGTCGAGATAGCGACGGCGGAATCGCTCCTCTGTATCTTTAAGTCCATGCCATTTGTCTGGTAATGGTCGCAAACTTTTAGCTAGCATCCTCCACTCACTTACCTCCACTGTTTTCTCCTCACTTTTAGTTTTGAATAAAAATCCCTTCACTTCCACAAAGTCTCCCACATCCAAAGACTCTTGAAATTGATTCCAATTTTTCTCGGTAATTTTTTCACGATGAAAAAGCGCCTGGAGTTTACCAGTACCATCTTTAAGATCCAAAAAACTTACCGCCCCCTGCCCGCGCTTGGCTATAACTCTGCCCGCAAGCGTGAGAACCTCCTTGGTCTCACTCAAACTTTCAAAATCTTCACTGGCCTCAAGTAAAGTGTGGGTATAATTTGATTCCGCTGGGTACACCTCCACACCTTCTTCACGAAGCTTGTTTATTTTTTTTAAACGTTCCTCCCTAATTTCCTCTAATGATGCCATTTGGCTTTATGTTAATTTATTGAGACGATTGTGTACTCTGTTTTACCACGAGGAGTGTCTACGGCCACAGTGCTGCCACCTTTTTTACCAAGCAAACTAGAACCTAAAGGAGACTGAAACGAGATTCGGTGATTGGCCATGTCTACTTCCTCAGCACCCACAATCGTATACTTCTCTTCCTTGCCATCTTTTTTTCGTACCGTAAGTGTTGTGCCTACCTCCACTGTGCTGCCATGTTTATCTTTAATAATTTCAGAGTCCTTAAGCATTACCTCTAGCGCCGCAATGCGACTTTCAAGTTCTGACTGATCCTCACGAGCCGCATGATACTCAGCATTTTCTGATAGATCTCCAAGTGACTTAGCGTAGTCTAAACGCTCAGCTACCTCTCGACGCTTAATGGTTGATAATTCCACTAACTCCTCTTTTAGCTCCTCATACTTCTCGGGGCTAAAGTAATTTTTATCTTTTTGCATCCGCGTAATATTACCTCGGATCGAGGCTCGGGTCAATCTCTTTATTAAAGTACTCAGGAGTGTTGTGATTCATCCAGTCTAAAAGTGCTCGCATTATAGATGGGCTACCAATTAAATTTTCTCTCCTACCTTTTTCCATTACCACAGCAAAAGCAAACTGCGGATCATCATATGGGAAGAAGCCCGCTACCCAAGAGTTCACATCAGCTTTCACCAAACCAATTTCCGCCGTCCCAGTTTTGGCGGCCACTTTTACAAACGGTACTGAAAGGCTGGTGGCGGTGCCTTTCTCCACACCTTGTCGCATCCCCTCCCGCACAATTTTTAAATTTTCATCTTTTAGCGGGAGCTTAATACCCCCTGCGCCAGAAACATTTAACCTTTCGGTTTTTAAAAAAGTAGGAGTCACCAGCACGCCGCCATTAGCAATTGCGCCAATCGCTCGCGCCATTTGGAGTGGCGTAACCTGCATGCCGTACTGACCAATTGAGGTATGATAAGTGTCACCCACACGCCAATCTTTATCTTCAAAATTTTCAGCCTTCCAGATGGGGTTGGCTACAACACCTTTTGCTGTTTCAATTCCATCCACATTCATGGACTCCCCCAAACCAAATAGCCTAGCGTAGTGCTCAATTTGTTTAATTCCTAAACCCTTTTGGTTTTCAAATCCGCCACCAATGTTATAAAAATAAACGTTTGAGGACACCGCAATTGCATCTCGCATATTTACATAACCGTGCGCTTTCCAGTCTTTAAAAATTGATGGCTTATCGGGGAAATATGGATTTGGTAATTCAAGTTGGCCCGTGCTCAAAATCTTTTTTTCTGGATCGATGATCCCCTCGCTTAAAGCACCTACAGCTACAATTGGTTTAAAAATTGAACCGGGGGTATAGAGACCAAATAACGCTCGATTAAGAAATGGATTACTTGGGTTAGTCAAAAAGTCTTGAATTTTTTTTACATCCTTACCATCGGCCAAGATTTGAGAATCATACTCGGGATAAGTCACAATGGACAATATTTCCCCGCTTTTAATATCTAAAACTACTCCAGCCCCACCACCGAAGCCTTTATCTTGGGCCAAATTCTCAATTAGCCTTGCCAATTCACCTTGTACTCGTGAATCTATCGAGAGGATGACCTCTTGGCCATCTTTGGGCTCAACAAGAATATAATCTGTACGAACTTCACCCTGCACATCTACTTCCTCAATTTTGGTACCGACAACACCCTTAAGCTCTGTATCGAAAAGCTTTTCGGCTCCATCCTTACCAATTAACTCCTTGTGATTGAAATTTGTCTGTTTTAAATCATCTTCAGATGGATAACTGATGTAACCCAAGAGATTAGATAGTCCAGTAGTTGTAGAATATTCTCGGGATGGATTATTTCTAGCAAGCTCAACTTTATTACGGTCATAAATTACCCCGCGCTCTGCAAAAAGTGGAATGTGGCGTAAGGTATTATTTTGGCTTCGAGTGGCAAATTCGTCGCCTTTAATTAATTGTAGATTTGCTGCTTTAATTGTAAATCCAAGTGAAATTAGTATGAAAATCGAACCTAAAAGATAAAAACTTGACCGAGCAATTGGCTTTTCCAATCTCCCTTCAAATTGTTGATCATCAAGAGATGGTAAATTAGTGGAGTCGAGGAAAATTTCATCAGGATCAATTGAGTAATTCTTTTTAGATTTGAGCATGAGTGTAAACAATTCGTTTCAAAAAAATTACTAAAAAGAACATCAAAATGGAAATAAGTGTTAAATAAAATGTTGTGGTAACTGAAAGCGCACTTGAACCATACAGTAGATCAAACCAAAACCCAGCAAAAATTGCTTCGTAAAATTTATCAAACAAGACAAGACCAATTAATGACACTGTGAGTACACCCCAAGCCGGTAATAGGATTGCCACAAAAAACATAGTCAGAAATGAAAATAATCTAATTAACATAAATTTCAACATTTCTTACCTCATTTGCATTAATTGGACTTTTGAAAAATACTTCCTGAAATGGGTCACTTGGTTCGCCTTTAATCTCAGCCACTACACCAAGCACTAATTCCACTTTCTCACTCGGTAATTTAATTTGATCTCCGATTTCCACGTTCACACCACGAGGAAGCGATACAGAAAAGTTACCCCCACCTAAACCTTTGGCTTCCGCGGCCAGATTGTCACCGCCAATTATAACCGGCGTGGTCTCACCACTGGCCGAGAGCAATCTCGCCTTAGAGTATGTGTCGCTCACTTCCACAATTCGCGCTAATATCACATTACTCCCCACCCTTACATCATCACCAACTTTTATTAAACGAGTACTATTACTTCTTCCAACATCAATCAAAATTAAACCGTAAGGAAAATCATCAGGTGTAGCTAAAATCGAAGCAATTATGGGTGTATCTTGTCCACTCCTACGTCCCAATATTTCTCTTAGACGATTATTCTCCTCAATTAAAATTCCATAACCAAGACTTTGTAATTGAAGAATCTCGAGTTCTGTTTTCAGACGATCGTTTTCTGCCTCAAGACTTACTTTTGATTTAAATAAACCCTGCCAAGTGTCGGCCGTCTCATATGCACCATTTTCAGCTTTTAAAATTGGGCGAGAAATATCTACCGCTGTTGGTCGGAGTAAATTAAAAAAATAGCGCCCACCAAAATACACAAAAATTAAACTTGCAACTAACCAAATAACTTTTTGCCAGCCATAATTTGATTTACGGCGAAAAGTATACGAATCCTTAAACGTCTTGTTGTCTAATGTCATCGTCTTCAATTAAAATTTCTGCATAATTATCAAATCTCTCAAGCACAACACCTGTGCCTCGCACAACAGCGGTAAGCGGGTCATCAGACATATGAACAGGGATTTTTAACTCCTTTTCAAGCACTTCTCTAAGTCCGCGTACCAACGAACCGCCACCCACTAGCACAATACCTTTATGCATCACATCAGAAATTACTTCTGGCGGGGTAGCCTCCAAAACCTCCTTAACCCCCTCAATTAAGAGAACGATTGATTTGGCAATTGCTTCTTTAATATCAGCATCGGTGAGCACCACCTCTTTTGGTAAACCAGTTACCAAATCTCTACCGCGCACAATTGCCTCCAGCGCTTCACCCTCATTCCAAATTGAGCCAATCGCAAGCTTCACCTCCTCAGCCGTTTTCTCTCCTAACAAAATTTTAAATTCATCTCGCACATAAGCGATAATGTCACGATTTAAATGATCACCGGCCACTCGTAAATTTTTTGACTTCACAATTCCGCCAAGAGAGATCACGGCAATATCTGAAGTGCCACCACCCACGTCCACAATAAAACTACCCACGGGATCATGGATCGGCATCTTAATTCCAATTGCTGCGGCCATTGGCTCCTCCACAATGTGCACCTCTCTCGCGCCAGCGTTTTTTACCGCGTCACGCACCGCCCGGATCTCCACGTTAGTAATACCCGATGGCACGCCCACCAAAACTCTCGGTCGTAAAAACTTTTTAGAATCCATTTTACGCGCTCGACGAATAAAATATGCAAGCATTTCTTCAGTAATCTCAAAGTTAGAAATTACGCCGTCTACCAAAGGGCGTATCACTGAAATGTGCGCAGGCGTGCGGCCGATCATTTGCTTGGCATCATTACCGATCGCCACCAGGCGGCCGGTCTTTTCATTAAGCGCCACAATGGTTGGCTCATTAATTACTACCCCATGACCTGCCAAATACACCAGCGTGTTGGCGGTGCCTAAATCAACACCAATATCAGGCGAAAACGCCCGATAAATTTTTTGTAACCATTTATTCATTAATTTTTTTAAGCGCTTCCGCAAAACTTATTACCTTTGCCTCACTCCCTGTGCGCTCCTTCCACTCTGCTCCGCCGGCCTCCAAACTCCTATCGCTAATTACCAAACGATGCGGAATACCAAATAAATCCGCATCGGCTAACTTCTCGCCAGCGGTGGCCTCACGGTCGTCGTATAGCACTTCCACATTTCTTTTTATCAAATTATCGTAAAATTCGTTCGCTTTTTTTACAGTCTCACTGTCTTTATTTTTGGTTATCAAAATTAATTGAACTTTAAATGGCGCCACGCTCTTGGGCCACACCAAACCCTTATCATCCGACAGCGTTTCAGCAATCACTCCCATCAATCGCGAAGGCCCAAGACCATAACTACCCATAATTACTGGTTTTGATTCTGATTTTTCATCTACATACTTCAAACCAATTGGCTCGCTAAAACGTGTGCCTAATTTAAAAATATTACCAACTTCAATCGCTTTTTTAGTGGTTAAACGTTTTGGATCCAGACCAAACTTTTGTGCCACCTCCTCACTATAAACTTCATCATTAATCGCCACGTCGCTCCCGTCTTGGATATAAACCGTATCTTCACCTGTTTCAGAAACAGTTTGGAACTCATGACTCCACTCAGAGAATGCGCCACCTGAAGCCACGGTGAGGTAAGTAGATTTACCCAAACCAACCTCCTTAAAAATTTTTAAATATGAACTTTTAACTTTGTCATAAAATTCATCCAAACTTTTTTCATCTACGTGGAATGAATACATATCTTTCATTAAAAATTCTCGACCACGCAAGAGTCCACTCTTGGCGCGTTCCTCATTCCTAAACTTGGTTTGAATTTGATAAATCGCCCGAGGTAAATCACGATATGATCC
Source organism: uncultured Candidatus Saccharibacteria bacterium (assembly GCA_964648765.1). Taxonomy (GTDB): domain Bacteria; phylum Patescibacteriota; class Minisyncoccia; order Phycocordibacterales; family JACOZG01; genus JBBTTN01. Next base: position 484,812 of record CAZYLF010000001.1, on the reverse strand, counting down.
AATGTGATCCTTCATCATCGTTGTCACCGCTTCCTCATGAGTCCAACCCAAACCAAGTTCACCACCCTCGCGAAGTTTAGTTTTAAACCACACATCAAGCTCGTGACGGTCGCTCAGCCGCCAAGTGTCCATGTTTTGAAGGGATGACATCTGGACTTCAGTGGCGCCCAAACCCTCCATCTCTTTACGGATGAGATTATTTATTTTATTTAAAACTTTAAGACCTAAAGGTAAATATGAGTAGACTCCGGATAGCTCCTTAGCGATAAATCCCGCTCGGATCAACAAACTGGCATTTTTAGCCACCTCATTATTTGGGGCTTCTTTGCGGGTTTTGGTGGGTAAAGTACTTTGACGCATTTGCCCCAATCTTACGCTAATATTTTAACAAGGTCAAAACGCTAAAAAAGCTTGGCAATATCGGAGAAGGTTACAGCGAGCATCATGATGATAAGGAGAGAGAAGCCGACGAGGTTAATACCATTTACAATTGAGGTTTTGATTTTTCGACGTGAGATCGCCTCAATACATAAGATTGCCAAACGCCCACCATCAAGTGCTGGGAATGGGATCAAATTTAGAACTGCGAGGTTGATTGAAATAAGCGAGGTTAAAAGGATCAATGAAGCCCAACCTGCACTCGAGGCCTCGCCCACCAAACCCACAATCCCTACCGGGCCGCTCACTTGTTTTAAAACTTCGCTATCGCCCTTACCCAGACTGGCAAACAAATCACCAAAACTCTGAACAGTGAAAACAGCGGCTGTCCATGTGGATTGCCAGCCCGCCACTAAAGCTTGAGGGACATTTAATTTAAGTTTGCCAATCTCATCAAGTGCCACACCTATACCTAAACCCGTAGCAAGCTCTTTGGGAGTAATTGAGATGATCTCATTTTTTTGATTTCTCTCATACTCTAGCACCACATCTTTTTTGTTTGAATTTTTAATTAAGGCTTGAATCTCTTCCACTTTTGGAGTCACAATCCGATTTGAGCCAACAGTAATCGCTTTAATTTTATCGCCTGGTTTTACCCCCGAAGCAAAGGCTGGTGACTCAGGAGTAACGGCAATTACGGTGGTTAAAACATCTGTGGCCTGATAATGTGCAGGTAATTCACTAGTTGAAACTGGCAAACCAACTGTGGCAAAACCAATAGCAAACAAAAGCCAGGCAAAAATCATATTAAACGTTACGCCAGCCACGAGCACTGCCGCCTGCCAAAGCCGAGGCTTATTAGCCAAACTCCGCTCGTCAGTGGACGCGTCTTTAGTGGGATCCTCACCAAAAATTTTTACAAACCCCCCAAACGGAATCCAGTTTATCGAATAAATTGTCTCGCCTTTTTTAATACCCCAAATACGTGGAGGAAAACCAAGTCCAAACTCATCCACTCTTGAGCCAGACCATTTAGCAATTAAAAAATGCCCAAGCTCATGCGAGATAATAAGAATAGCGAGAATCGCGATGAAAATAATGATCGTCATATTTAACTCATTATCTCCTTCTCCTTTTTGGCCACTAAAGCTTCCATCTCAGCTGTTTTCTCCTCCACTAATTTTTGTAATTCATTCTTGTATCTAAATTTTTCATCCTCGCTCATCTCACCATCCTTTTCTTTAGCTTGAATATCATTTTGAGTTTTCTCTCGCTCACCGCGCAAGGTTACTTTAGCCTCCTCCGCTTTATTTTTAACTAACTTCATCAAATTATTTCTCCCCTCCTCAGTAAGGCTAGGGAAGATTACACGGAGTCCGGTTGAATCTCCAGAAACGGAGACACCGAGATTAGCTTGGCTAATTGCTGATTCAATATCCTTAGTTTGAGATTTGTCCCATGGAGTTACCTTAAGGCTACGGGCGTCCTCAATAGAGATTGAGGCAATTTGCTTGATTGGCACTTTGCTATCGTAAGCCTTAACCATGACTTGTTCTAAAATCATGGGTGTGGCCCGCCCAGTGCGGATAGTGGCGAGTTCTTTAGACAACCACTCGATCATCTCACTGGTCTTACTCTTAAACGGCGCAAAATTGTAGTTAGACATAATCCTAGTCTAACCTTTTTTAACAAATAAAAAAAGCCCGCACACTTTGCGCGCGGGCTGGATCACAACGACACTCATGGGCTTCCAAATAAACGATTAGTGCCAAACGGGACCAAAGTTCTTGCCGTCGGGATAGTAATCACGCCAACTGGTGGGGTATTGTGTTTTGAACCACTGCCTTTGGATGAACTTCAAATTGCTATTGGCACTAACGGTAATCTTGGTGGAATTGAAGATAACCTCCACTTTTCCACCTTCCTTCTTGGCGATTGTTTTCATGTTCCTGAGTGCCACACTGATAGATTCGAAGTTAGCTGGTTTATACCTCCTATTTTTCATTTTCTGCCTTTCCTTTTGCATTCAAACCATTTCCTTCAGAGTAGTACAATTCTACTCAAACCAAATAACTTTATACACCCATTTAGTCTACCTGTCAAGCGGTAGCGATAGGGCGAGGTGTTCCCATAAAAGTTTGGGGACCATTGAGGGTTCGCGGCGGAAGGTGCGGGATTCAATGAGGAGACTTAGAGCGCGGGCGCGATCTTCACCTTTAAACTTTTTATTTACTAAAACCTCAAGCTCGTTTATGGCCTCTTCAGCACAGTCAAAAAAGTTTGTGATTTGCGTGAGTCTTTCCTCAGGATTGGATTCCACAAATTTCTTCACTTTACTTTTTAAATCCCCCGAACTTGCCACCGGCTCTGTATCCCAAATCATTAAACGCGAAAGTAAGGTAAGTGGCAGTGATGAATGATCCTGCGTAACAATAAAAATTTTTGTATCTGCTGGTGGTTCTTCTAAAACTTTAAGCAAAGCCTCCCCTGCCTCCAGCGTAGTTTTATCAAAAATAATTATAAAAATCTTCCCAATTTTATCTCCCTCCGGCCTGAAGCTTGCTTCAGTAATTATCGCTCGTGAAGTTTCAATATTAAGCGTCGGTAAATCGTAGCGTCTAACCGTAAACTGCCCAAGATCAAAAGTAAAAACTGGTTCACTTACACACAAATAGGCGTGATGAGTAAATAAATCCAATTTTAGTATTTTTTACTAATTATCGATTTTTTATAAACTCCTAAGTGTTCCAAGGCCACACCTGTGCCAGTAGCCACACAATAAAGCGCGTTCTCCGCCACTTGCGCCTTCACTCCCGTGCGACGGAAAACGAGTTCAGGTAAATTGCGGAGTAGTGATGATCCGCCCGTCATAGTGATGCCGTGGTCAATAATATCTGCTGAAAGTTCTGGTGGCGTATCTTGAAACACCACTTTAATGGCCTTGATAATTTCTCTCAATTCATTATCAATAGCTTTGCAAATTTCATTTGTTTTAATTTCAGCTGGTCGAGGTAAACCTGTTAAATAATCTCTGCCTTTTATTGTGTAAGTTAGTTCTTCCTCCACTGGCACCGCCGAGCCGATTTTAATTTTTACTTCTTCGGCAGTTTTATCGCCAATCGCGAGGTTAAAAGTTTTTTTAATATAATCGGCAATTGCTTGATCAATTTTATTACCGGCATACTTTACCGAAGTGGAAGCCACAATACCGCCAAGCGAGATTACCGCCACGTCCGTGGTGCCACCACCAATATCTACCACCATATGTCCGCGAGCTTCATTAATTGGGATACCCGCGCCAATAGCCGCCAAAATTGGCTCCTTCACTACATAAGCATTGCGCGCGCCTGCCTTCACCGCTGCCTCAATTACTGCCCGGCGCTCGGTGGAGGTCACGCCGGCTGGCACACTCACCATCACGTCGGGTTTTAAAATATTCCATTTACCAATCGACTTACGGATATAATATCGGAGCATCGCTTCTGTAACTTTGTAATCCGCGATCACGCCGTCCTTCATTGGCCTGTAAGCCACAATGTTATCTGGAGTTTTGCCGATCATTTCTTTGGCCTCCAAACCCACGGCCACCACTTGGTTAGTAGTTAAAGACATCGCCACCACCGATGGTTCATTAAGCACAATCCCTTTGCCCGGCAAAAAAACCAGCGTATTCGCCGTACCTAAATCAATTCCTAATTTGCTAACTAAAAATGACATTATTCTTTTTTAATATTTAAACCAATCTGTCTCAAGCGTTCTTCAAGTTTCTCATAACCTCGATCAATATAATGCACGTTGTGCACCACCGACTCACCACTCGCAATTGTAGCCGCAATCACGTAAGCCAAACCGGCGCGTAAATCTGGAGAGTAAACATGCCGACCCAGGAGAGGTGTGGGGCCAGTAATTGTGGCGCGGTGCGCGTCATGCACCGTGATGTTGGCTCCCATTTCTTTTAAAATATGTAAGTGGTGCAAACGATCTTCAAAAATTGTTTCAAAAATTTTACTCTCACCTGTTGCCTGAGTGAGAAAAACGGAGATGATAGCCTGGAGATCAGTGGGGAAGCCAGGATACTCGTGGGTTTTAATTTTGAGCGGAGTAAAAACTGGATCTGGACGGTTTTCAATCACAATTACTAAATTTGCCTTTATGGTAATTTTTACTCCCGATGAACGTAACCAAGTAATTAAGGATTCTAAATGTTTTGGCTCGCAATTTGTGATCTCAAGTTTCTTCGCTGCTAAAGCGCCGAGGATAATTAGGCTCCCCGCCTCAATTCGGTCTGGTAAAACTTTATACCCCGCGCTCGGTGCTTTAAGTAATTTGCCGCCGCGAATTTTTAAAGTGGTGGTGCCCAAACCCTCAATTTTTGCTCCTGATTTAACTAAAAACTTTCCCAAACTTTCAATCTCGGGCTCAATGGCGCAATTTTTTAAAATTGTTACTCCGCGCGCTAAGGTGGCCGCCATCATAAATGTTTCTGTGGCAGTAACAGACTGATGGCGGAAAAAAATTTCTGCACCTTTCAAACCACCTTTTGGTGCCTCAACTTTATATAGTTTGTCTTCAAGGGTCACCTTGGCTCCCAAAGTTTTAAATCCATCAAGAAAGATGTCGATGGGTCGTTCACCAATTACGCATCCGCCAGGGTGTGGGAAGTATGCACAACCAGTACGCGCAAGTAATGGACCAGTGAGAATCACCGAGCCGCGCAAACGTTTTGAAATTTCTGGGTCAATACTTGAGTTGGATAATTTACTAGAATCAAAAATGAGTTCATGTGACTTTCGAGAAATCAGTTTGATACCCAAAGAAACAAGAATTTCTGTTAGCTTTTTTATGTCCTCAATTTCTGGAACATTTTTGAGTTTATAAATTCCCGCAAAAAGTGGCACGGCAGAAAGTGCTTGAAGAGCGTCATTTTTGGATCCATTTACCGCCAATTTACCGCTTAAAAGGCGCTTGCCGCCCAAACCTTGGATCACAAATTTTGGCCCTTCTGATGTCATAAAGTACGGCCATTATACTCTTCTTTAAGGAGTAAGTATATCTTCGTCCAATACGCCTTTTTCAAGCTTTTTGGGCTCACTTCTGTAAACTTGTTTGTATGACTCATCGGGCTGTTTTTCATCCACGGTAATGTAATATTGGCCCGGAGGGGTAAGGATAAAGAATCTCCCCATCTCATCCGCCACAACAGATTTAACTAGCTGATCTACTCCAGGCACCATAACTTTTATGATAGCGAAGGCAAGTGGTAATCCCGTGTTCTGACTTCGCACTGTAAGAACTTTATGTTTATTGGCAAAAAAGTAGGTAAATGAAAACACAACGATGTACATTATAAAGACTCCAAGATTTAACGCTGCTGGATAAAACACCGCATTGTAACAAGAAAGAAGAAAGCCGGCCCAACGAATTAAACCAAAAATTCTCTTTTTTAATCTTTCTTTTTTAGAATTTAAAACAAAGAAGCCTTGCTGGTTTTTAGCAAACTCGTTCCAGTCGAAGGCCACAGGATCCATTGGAATATTTCGGTTAATCACATCCGCATCGCTCGTTTCAATTACCTCACCGTGATACAGATCACTATATAATTCGTCGCGCTGCTTACCGGCTAATTTTTTAGATGGGAATTCATAGTGGGTTTTGTTAGCAAATAAGGTGTATTTGCCCCCTTTTAAAAAGAAGCCGTAACGACCATCCAGGTCGGTAATCGCTGTGCCCTTATCATCCTCACCTTGGCGGACGATCACATAAGCCGGATCAAGTGGTCGCTTAGTTACTGAGTCATAAACTACACCCCACGAGCGCGACTTCTTTTTTATACCTAAGAAACTTAGAATCAACCCAAAAAGTTTTAACCCCAAAAGATACACATCGTAAAGCGAGGTAATGCTACCAAAAGCCAAACCCTGAGCCACACCGATGGCGAGTCCAGTTGAAATCACGATTGGTGAACTAACTTTACCCACGGCATCCCCCATTGCTCCAAGAGTGGTTAAACCAACCCCAGAAACCAGAAGTTCACCACTAAGTCGTTTAATATTTTGATCTTGATAATTGATTATTGAAACATAGATTTCATATTTACCATCACGGCCCAGTGGGGCGATGGTTGCTTCGTAAGAACTTTTGTCTTCATTAATTTTAAGAAGAAAAGAGAAAATCTTGCGACGATCTTCAGGATCGCGGATTGAAAGTCCAATAATTTTTAAAGTTTCAGGCACCTTATCATACGGCACGCTTACAGTAAGGGTTTTATTGCCATTTATATACACCGTGCCACCACTAGAGAAAAATTGTCGTCGCTCACCCGGTTGACTAAAAATAAAATCTCCAAAGGTTAAATCTAGAATTAATGGATCTGTAATTTCATTTAATACTGGAAAGGAGTCAAAAGGATCTGGCGGTCCTCCCTCCTCCCCTGGGAGTGGTGGAGGATCCTCGCCGGGAGGAAGTGGCGACTCATCTTCACTTGGCACACTCGCGCTATCAACTGAACCTGATGAATAATCACCGTTATTATTTCGCACAAACGCGGTGTAGTAATAAGTAGTGTCAAAATCAATATCAGTATCCTCAAAACTTTCTGCGGTACCTTGATAAATAAGTTGGCCAGAAGTGGGTGAGGTGGGGAAGGAGCTAGAACTGCGGACAATTCTTACCGATTGAAATCCTACAAATGATGGATTACTCCAGCTAAGGTTTATTGAATTTGACCCTGAATTATATGAGGCAGAAAAGTTGTTTATGTTTTCAACTGGATAAGTACAACTGCCATCATCTGTGGTGGCTGAACTATTATAATTTGAGGCATTTGAATCAGTACAACCGGTAACTGGGTACGTACAGCTACCATCATTTTGAGTTGCCGAACTATTGTAATTTGTCGCCGATGGATCAGTGCAACCTAGCACGGGTGTGGGTGGACAATTTATTGTGCAAGGCGGATCTTCATCGTCCCCGCCACCGCCCGTGCTGCCCGCCGTGACTGTTAAACTCACATTTACCGAGTCACTTGCAGCAAAGGCAAAATTAAAAAAAATCAGAATTAAAAGTATGGGAATCCAAATTAATTTTAATTTTGTCATTTTATTGCGCAGTGGCTGTAAGTGTGAGTGTGGCAGAATACGTGCCAGCCGCTTGCGTGGCACCTGAGCCAATCTCAGCCTGAAGTTTAATTGTCGTGGCCGTGCCTGAAGGAGTATTGGAATTGCTTCTTGAAGCCACTGTGGTGCCGGAGGTAGAGAAGGCGTCCCAACAAGTGCTTGACCCATTTGATGAGCCAGTGTTGCAAGATGCGCCATCATCTTTAAAGCGCGTAGCAGTATCTGTGCCTTCCACTGAAAAGCCGAACTCTGATGCACCAGAGGCAACCGACCAAGTGTAATCTGGCGCACCGCCGGGAGTATAGTTTGCAAATGAATTAGAACCAGACACAAAGGCCGGACTCACACTTGAACTCACCGCCAGTGTGTAACCAGCTGGATTATCCGTGGTTACTGTCCAACTCGCCTGCCCTGTGGCCGTGCCAGCAGCACTGAGAGCTGGGGAAAGCGTAACATCGGAAGGCGAAGTAATGGAGATCGAGCTACCAAGCATTTGCTGGTAACCAGCCTTAACTTGATAATTAGTACTTGTACCTAAACCAGTGGCGATCTCACCTAAAGTACTCTCGATTTCATAATTTGTAGAGGTAGAATTACCTCCGGCAAAATTCATACTGTCAGCTTGAATACGATAGTTAGTACTTGAAGCCACATAAGCAAGGGTGGTACTTGCTAGAGCAAGTAAAATAATAACTATAATAATTTTGAAGATTAATTTTTTAATTATTTTAAATATAAATAAAATAAGCAAGACGAGAGCGATAACCGCCAACCAAGGTAAATACCAAAAAGTAAACTCTCTCACATCTACCAAATCATCATAACCACGATTTAGTTCTAACTTAACTTTATACTTACCTGGCCAAAATTTTGCTGGTTTTGGTAAAACAATTTCCCTAAGACGCCCTGATTGCGGGAGAACAAACCACGGATCAACATTAAGATTAGTGATTTCACCAAATGGACTTTCCATTGTGATTTGGCCGTAGGGATTTAAATGTAAAGTGCCTCCATTCTCATAATAAATCTGAAAAAGTAAATCTTGCTTATTCCATAAAAATTTTTTACCAATTAATCCAAAATCTTTAAGCTCACCCTGCTTAATTACTGGGCCTGGGACTGTGACAAAAAATAAACTCCCGAGTTGAGCCGCCACCTGGGCCCCACTCACATCAGCACCTTCTGGCATAGCCTTCACAAAAATAACTCCATAATATCCACCGGCCGGTAAACTGCTAGGAGTAGCCACGCGCACACTCACACTGCGCCTCTCACCTGGCGACACAATAAATGGCTCTCGATTAAACTCTAAATAGTTTCGGAGGGAATAAGGATTATCTCCATCCACACTAAATTTAATAGGGATTGAAGGATCAATTACCTTTTCAGGTAAAAAATCAGCGGATGAAAGCTCGAGTGTAAGAGGCTCGCTTGTCTCGTTAAAAATTGTAAGCAAATGATCAAGGGATTGACCAGCAATTACTAATAACTCATTTTTAGCTGGACTTACACTTAAATCCCCCTCTGAAGCATAAAGTGGAGTAGAAAGTAAAAAAAATATAAAAACTAAAAATAACTTTTTCATTGATCAATTGGCGCAAGAATGAAAAGGTAATTTGAGCCCGCTGTCCGGCGGAACACCGGTGTAATTACTCCTGCACGCCCACTTGCGTCAAAACTCACTTTAACTTGGTCTGAAAAGACGTTTTGTAAATTATTTTTTACTTCTTGGTCTGAAACTTCATTGCCCGTAGAAGGCACCACCACCAGCCCGCGATTGGCAGGAGTAACTTGAGGTTGAGCTACCTGCCCACCACCAAACGAGCCAAATAGTTCTTGTCTAAGTTCATTAGTAATCTCCTCTTTAAGTGCCGCGCGCGTTTGCTCGCTAAAGCCAGAAACGGCCACACTGGCGTCACCGTCACCATTCATAAAAGTGGCCCAATTATTTGCAATTTTTTGTGAAAAATATTTAAAATTGTCCTTGCTTGCTGGACCAAAGTTTTGAAAAAATTCTTTAGCAATTATATATGTGTCGCGGGTGTGCTCGCCTAATTTAATTGTTCTACTGGTGACTCCCTCAAACGACTCCAGCACCGCGGCCTGACTCCGAGAACTAATTGTGTCTTTGACCACCCTTTCACCAATGAGTAAAGCTTGGATATTTTTAGGCGTTAAAATAAATCCCATAATCACCACGAGTCCTAAAACAGAAAATAGGTGGGCTAGAGGTTTGGTGGTTTTTTTATCAAAAGTTAAAATCGCCGTATCAGGATTTTTTAAGTATTGCTCAAGTGATTCTTCAACTAAATACCAATCATTACCCATGCGTTTACCCTCAATTTTTCTGAAAACACAGAGACGGTTAACCTCTTCGAGATTCAAACCATATTTTTTACTTGCAGCTTGCGCTGAGAGGTACTTCATAACCTATATATCATACAATATTCTCACTCCGCAAGCGATGTGAAAAAGTATAAATAAAAAAACGCTCAGCCTTATGACTGAGCGCGATGTATTGTTCTCTAGGTAAGACGAGATCAGAATGCGCCAAAATGAAGAAAGCTTTCTGCGACTGTGGGCTGACAACACTTCAGTGCTTTTGTTTTATACTTGAAGGCAAACCAAAGGTTGGTGTAATCTCGCTTCTGCGCTTTTTTAATGAATCGAAATTTGGTGGGGTAAGGCAATTCTTCCTTGCTCCACACACTCACGATTTGTGGCTGTCCTGAGTAGACCATTACAGTATCGGTATCACGGTCACGATATGTAGCATCCGGGTATTCAACTCTCTGAGACTCCACACTTGGCACTGCGCCTACGCAATGGCTGGCCTTCAGAAATGAGTTGCCATTTCCACACACAATGATCGACCCGTCGCCCATGCCACGAAGATCACTTTTTATCTCGGACAGCCGTTTCTGTAACTCTTGAGTCTCATTTTCTGACAAGATACTGAGCCCATATGCAATCGCACTAATACGCGAAGCAGGAAATTCCATTTTGGGTAATTCACCTATCAAGATTGGTATCGCTCTCGGAAGTGAGGTTCGTTTCGCAGACAAATACTTCGCAAACGACAAGCGTTTTTCTGAGCCTTCGTGGTCTAGAAAGATTTTTGCCAAAGCCACTTTCTTTCCTGATACTTCAAAATGAAAACCTCTCCAAAAATCAACATCAAATTCGTAATTCTCCTTGTGCGTTATTTCGATCGATTTTGCAGGCACATTTATTCTCCTTCTTGCTAATGACCACATTTTCACCCTACACAAGGGTTAATGAAAATTCTCATTAGAAACTACCACAAACGTCAAACTTTAGCAAGCCATATTTATCGAGCGGCAGGTTTTGCCAAAATTCCAAAAAATAAAATGTACCCATCCAATCACGATCGTATTATGATGGTTAGATTTTAAAACCACTAATTAAATTCCATGATTGAAAAAAATAAAAAAAGCCGATGCGGGATGTGTTCCGCAACGGCTTATGCAAATGCCAGATCGGATTAGTCAAGATTGGCATCATCGATCGTTGACGCCCTTTGGTGTTAGTCGGTAATAGTAATTTTTTCTCGGGTGAGATACGCCTTTTACCACGAATGTCTCATCCCTTACATCTCTCTCTATCAAACCCTCGTCTACAAGTTTGGCCATGCTATACCAAAAATTCACCTTACTCGCTTGCTTACCATACAGCTCCTCTACTTCATCACGAATCTTTTCTGCTAACTTCCAATCCACTGAACTTAGGGAATAAAGATAGGTACGCGTCTGGGGCACTAATACATTCCTTGTCTCAATTTTTTTTCTGATTATCAAGACAATGAGCACGATCAACCCACTCAATAAATACCAAGTAAATCCCATAGATCATCTCCTTTTAATTAAGAACTCAATCCCTCCCATTTCTATCACATCTCACCACTTTTGGCAATAAAGTTAAAAAAGTGCCAGTGTTTTTTAGTACCGTCGGCGGTGTAGTCATCCTTCTCCACCTCATCGAGTAAAATTACTTTCATCCCACTTAGTAAATCTTCCACTTGTTCTTTAGTGTGAAATGTCATCTTCGAATTAGTCGCCCACTCGTCCCGATCACCAAAAAATTGTCCGCAAAATACTCCGCCCAACTTCAATGATTGTTTAATATCTTCAATAACTTTATTAAAACTTTCTGGCGGATTAAAAGGAAGTGAATACATCGCCGCCATCAAATCATATTTATTTTTTTCAAAATTAAAATCTTCAAATTTTGAAATTACTATTTTAAATTTTTCAGATTTGATAGACTTGGCTTCCTCCATTACTTGCGCTTCCGCATCTACGGCCGCCACCGTAAAACCTTGATCAAGTAAATAGATCGTGTCGCGTAGTGCACCAGCACCCAGATCAAGCGCTTCATCCTTAACTTCCACATTCTGAATCGCGGTGAGCAAAAGTGGCCGAGGAGGCTTATTGCGAGTCAAATTATAATAATCCGGCCATGATTTTTTGTACTCCATGCGTAAAGTATATCGTAAAATTACAGACAAAAGAAAAAAGCGCAGTACCCAAAGGTCCTGCGCTTGTTGTTTATGACTACTTACCTGTTTGTTCTTGTGGAGTAGTGGCTTCAGGAAGTTGGAAGAAGATAACCAGATACCTGAAACCATCTTCTAAAGAAGCCTGTTCAGCGATAATCTTGGCTTCCGGATTCATTTTCTCCCACTCAAGACGTTCAGCTTGGATCCTTTCGAGTCCGTTTGAAGAGTCGGAATAGAAAAATACCTTAAACTGCCCCGGGCCATACTTGGTCTCTTCAACCAAACCGAGAAGGATTAATACTCTCTCACGCACTTCTTCCAGTTTTACTCCAAGATTTCTCAACACACTGGTAGCAAAACCCTCGTGCTCGTGCAGTAATCCAAGTAGCAAATGTTCAGTCCCCACATAGTTGTGGCTTAGCTTACGCGCTTCCTCAATCGCGGACAAGATAAGACTATTCGTGCCAGGTGTTTGGGGGAGTTTACCCATGGTCACCGTCTCTGGACCCTGCTCAACCAGCTTTCCCAATTCCAAACGTACCTTCGGTAAATCAATTTCGAATTCTTGAAGAGCATGGGCACCAACACCAGATCCTTCTTTCACCAAACCGAGTAGAATGTGCTCCGTGCCAATATACTCATGGTTAAAACGCTGAGCTTCCTGGTTTGCCAGTGCAAACACTTTCCGAGACCTATCCGTAAACTTTTCAAACATCTTCATTCCTCCTTTCAAGGAACATCTCCAATTCATACAACTTACCGATCCAAAAACTATCACGCCTCTCCACTTTTGGCAAACGTGTGGTTTTAGTGCTATCTTTTTGGATATGAAAGCGATTGAGGTAGTACCTCTTGAAGGCAATATTTTCCGCGATACTTTATCTTACTTTACCGCCAAAGCGGTAGCCCCTGGCGCTATGATTGAGATCACCGTGCGACACAAAAAAGTTAAAGCAATTGTAACGACCGTTAGAGACGTGGCCGAAGTCAAAAGCAAACTCCGAAGCGCTGGTTTTAGTTTAAAAAAAGTAGAAAAAATTGAAAACGTTGGTTTGCTTAGACCAGAGTTTGTGGAAGTGGCAAACACCACCGCCACCCACTACGCTGGTTATACTGGGCAAATTTTAAAAAACGCGATCCCTAAAGCAATTTTAGAGAATCTTGAAAACGTGCCTCCGGCTGAAAGTAGCGGAAAAGCAAATGAAAGTATAAAAAGTGAAAAGCTCGTGCTCCAACAACCTCTTGAAGAGCGTTTGATTTTTTATAAAAGTTTGGTGCGGGAGGAGTTTGCCCGCAGTCACTCGGTGTTTGTGGTCTGCCCCACCACCAGCCACGTGCAGCATCTAAAAAAAATACTTGACCGTGGTATTAAAGAGTACACCTACGCCCTCTCTGGCTCGCTACCAACCAAAAAGATTTTGGAAGCTTGGAATCAAATTTTAAGTGAAAAGCATCCGGTTTTAATAATTGCCACACCGAGCTTTCTCTCCCTCCCTCGCCACGACATTAAAACGATAATTATTGAGGATGAGAGTTCAGATAGTTACAAAACACTCAAACGGCCCTTTTTTAGCTTTCGCTTTTTTGCTGAAAACTTTGCCTCACAAATTAAGGCTAAATTAATTTTAGGCGCAGACGTAATTGGAGTTGAAACAATGTATGCCTTTGAGCAAGGCAAATATCAAAATGCCGCCACGGTAAAAAATCGCGCCTTCACCACGGCTACTTCAAGCGTGATTGATATTAAAAATCGTCCAGAAGCAGAAAGCTTTGACGCAATAAGTGAAAAGTTATTGAAAAAAATTAGTGAGGCCATCACGCGCGGTGAAAAGATTTTTATCTGGAGTGGCCGGCGAGGCTTGGCGCCAATTGTGTCTTGCCGAGATTGCGGACGAGCCGTGCTTTGCCTTAAATGCCTTATGCCCGTTACGCTCCACAAAGGCAAACAAACGGAAAAAGAAAAGGCAAATAATATTTTTATTTGTCATCATTGCCATGAAATCAGGAGCGCGCAAGAATTTTGTGGTTACTGCCAAAGTTGGAATTTAATCCCATTGGGCGTGGGGGCAGAAAAAGTTGCTGAGCAGTTACGTCTCGCTTTTCCGGAAGCTTCTATTCATCAAGTAGATAGTGACCATACTCCAAATCGTAAAGAGGCGGAAGTGGTAGTGGAGCAATTTTATAATACTGGTGGGATTTTAATTGGTACTGAAATGGCCGTGAATTTAATCCAGTCAAAAGTTGATAACGTCTATATTGCCTCGCTTGATGCCTTAATGTCACTACCTGAATTTAAGATTAGTGAAAAGGTTTTTACAACTCTCCTCAAACTCCGCGCACTAACCACAAATCAATTTATAATCCAAACCCGAAATCCTGATTGGCCATTTTTTGAACTTGCAGCGAGCGGCAATATTATGGAATTTTACCGGAATGAAATTAAAGATCGCGAGCGCTTTGATTACCCACCATTTAAACTCCTAATTAAAATCACTCGCACTGGCACGCAAACTGAAGTGCTTGCCGATATGCGGAAGCTTGAAAAGTTGCTAAAGGATTACAACCCGGATATCTTTGAGTCTACAGGCGGAATGGCTGGTGAGTACGTGGCCCATGCAATTTTACGTCTCGATCCGAAAACTTGGCCCAATAAAGATTTGCTACCACTCCTCTACTTAGTGCCTCCGGCTTTCAGAATCGAGGTTGACCCACAGACACTTTTGTAGTAAAATTTGCGTATCAATATGCATAAAATTAATACTAAAGACGACCCAGTATTGCGCCAAATTGCTGTAGTAGTAGGAGAGAATGAATTTGGTAGCCAAGAACTCTCAAGTGACCTCAGCGACATGCGCCAAGTGCTTGAGAGCTTTGACGATGGCATTGCGCTGGCCGCACCACAAATTGGAATTAGTAAAAGAATTTTTATCATCTCGGAAAAGATCAACCAAGACCGAAAAGATGAAATCAAAAACTTAACTTTTATAAATCCTCAAATTAAAAGAGAATCAAAAAAGGCAGTGGAAATGGAGGAGGGTTGCCTAAG
The DNA here is from genome assembly GCA_964648765.1 of uncultured Candidatus Saccharibacteria bacterium. Taxonomy (GTDB): domain Bacteria; phylum Patescibacteriota; class Minisyncoccia; order Phycocordibacterales; family JACOZG01; genus JBBTTN01. The sequence goes on along the minus strand of CAZYLF010000001.1, from coordinate 469,754 downwards.
CGTGCGCAACATTTATGGCGAGACAAAAAGAAAGGAGAAGGTTACAGTGGAAGCTCAAGATGAAAACGGTAAGAAATTCCAATATCATGGATCAGGTTTAATTGCTCAAATTTTTCAACATGAGATTGATCACCTAAACGGTATTTTATTTATTGATCACGCTAAATCACTACATGAAGTCACTCCAAGTAAATAGTAATTTCGTCTTTTTCGGCACCGATATTTTTGCCGTTAAAGTTTTAGAAACTTTGGCACTCAACAACTTGCTCCCAAGTTTAATTGTCACCACCCCCGACACACCGCAGGGCCGCCACCTCACTCTCACTCCCCCACCCGTTAAAATTTGGGCAGAGCAAAATAATATCCCCTTCCTCCAACCTGAAAAGCTTTCGAGTTCTGCCCTTCCAGCTTCTGACTTATTTCTTGTGGCTTCATACGGTAAGATTATCCCTGAAAAGGTTTTTAATTTACCCAAACACGGCACGCTAAATATTCACCCCTCGCTTTTGCCAAAGCATCGTGGGGCCTCGCCTATCCAAAGTGCTATTTTAAATGGCGATACTGAAACTGGGGTGACAATTATGTTGATTGATAAAGAGGTGGATCATGGAGCGATTGTGGCTCAAGAAAAATTAACGCTAAATGGTGAAGAAACTTTTGAGAGTTTGCGTGACACACTCGCCAAACTTGGCGCTGAACTCTTCACTAAAATTTTACCTGATTGGGTGGATGGAAAAATTGAGGCAAAAGAGCAAAATCACACCGAAGCCACGTTTACAAAAAAAATTACCAAACAAGATGGGGAAATTAAATTAACCGACGATCCAATTCTGAACTATCGCAAATACCGCGCCTTATCGCCAAAGCCAGGCGTTTACTTCTTCGACCCTACCGGCAAACGCGTAATAATCAAAAAAGCTGAACTTAAAAATAGTCAATATACTCCTCTCCGCGTGATCCCTGAAGGCGAAAAAGAACAAGATTGGAAATAAAAAACCGCCGGAAGGATACCCTTCCGGCGGCGTACTTAAACACTCACAGAACTGCTTTACACTTCCCGCTCACCCTTGAAGTCGGCCTCATTCCACACATGCAGATGATACTCACTACCGTTGATCTTCCACACAAGGAATGGATCGAGCCTGACGCCGGAGATAAACTCTTCAACATAGAAGTAACCACCAGGGAACTTCTTCTCAACCTCCAAAGCGCAGGCGAGAGCAAATTCTGGAATTGGCGCCTCGTAACCACGTAAATCTTTTCTGTTCCAGTATGAAGGCTCTCTAGGGCCATCCCATTGGACCACCATAACCATGAGAACAACCACCAAAGAGATAAAAACTCCATTAAGAAGCGACATCGTACGTAATCCTGACAGCGTCGACTGACCAAAGTATCCCGCAGCATTTGCAATCAAAAGCACAAACGCAAAAAGGCACAGTAGGAGGAAATAGACGCCAGCAATTCGATCTGTCGTTTCAGCCCCAAACCAACGCACAATAAGCGGCGTATCCTCCTTTACCTTTTTCGCCTTGTAATCACGCACGGACTTTTCAGTAAAAGGTAACGTGTCAATTTCCGCAAGAAAGCGCATTCGCGCACTGTGGCCATTTTCGACGTCATCCTTGTCCACCTTTTCCTTAAGATAAGTGTAGCCAAACCTCTCCTCTGCCTCCGTGGCAAGTTGTTTGAGGCCATAGATATCTGGCTGGCCTCCAACCTCAACATCAGGCACACCTTGACGCACCAACGTTCCGCTTGTCATCTTGACTTCCTTTCTGGCTGTATTAGAGCCAATATCCCTTAAATCCCAATAACAAAGAACTCGTGTTCAGTTTAACATGCTCTGCCAAAAAGTCAAGCAAAATAAAAAACCGCCTTTCATCCATAGTGGACTACTCGGCGGTCGGTGTTTAACTTGGATTCAACGTCATCGGATGTTGCTGAAAGCCGCTTGCTCTTCACAATCAGCAAACCGTGAAAGCATGTCCGACACAGATGTTTCAGGAACTAACTTTTCATCAATCTCTAGTCCAGCAAGCACATAGGCCGGAAAAACATCTGGGAACTTCGACATCAGCTTAATCAGAGTGCACTCATCAGGAGAAATCTCATCCACCATCTTTGCCATCTTTCCCCAAACATCTCGGTGCTTCCAAAATGAATGGGCGTGGATTTCTTTCAGGCCAGACCTAAGATAATTTAGTATATCAATCGTGATTAATGAAAGATTGTCTAGGTCACGGGACAAAGCAAACCTTTCCACATCTGGGGTTATACCCTTTGCAAAACATCCCGCGAATACATTCAGCGTCCCAGCAACACGACGCATTATTGTATCAAGGTCACCGGTGTCCTCTCCCACTGAAAGTGAGTGGATAACAAAGTCATCTTCGAAAATTCTGAGCTTTCCATTCCTCAAAATGTCGCCCAATGAGTGCCCTGCCTCAAACTGCTGCGCTACATACTCAAAGTAGTCCTCAAATTCTGAGAACTCTTTACCCAAAAGCTCAAAGATTGTCCGAGCTGGTTTGCCCGCTAAAATCAAATTTACCCACACATTGAGCACCCGAGCCAAATTCCGGTACTTGGCCGCAAGCTTCTGATTTTCTACGCAATTACATGACATATTCTCATCCTCCCTTTCAAATAACCCAATCGTGACCGTCCGCGATCACTTCCACTCATCAAACTACACTTCATTTAAAAAACTGTCAAGAAATAAAAAACCGCCTTTCACCTATTACAGGTTACTCGGCGGTTTGCTCTATCAAACCCTATTCGGCTTTCTCTGAAGCGCTAGGTCGTTGACCCTTCTTGAATACAGACCCACGACCATGCTTGAGATCATCAACGGCTTGAAAGAAAGAAAATCCTGGCTCATTGATTACCTTACCGCGGCCAGCCTTAAAATCTTCAACCACAGTATTTTCACCAAACACAAGATCTTCGTAGAAAGAAGTGATCATCGGAAAAATGAGATCGAGTTTCCCTGCCTGTTCGCCAACTTTAACGAGCTCAGAGAAAAATGGATCCTGGCCACCACGCTTAATTGCCATAGCTGACGAGAGCGTTGCTCCACCCTCAAGCTCCTGAGCCACCATAGCCCAGTAATCTGTTGATAATTTCGTGGGTGCCGGAAAATCCACTACAACCTGCACGCATCTTATGTTTGGCAACCCCGTTTTAATCAACATCGAAAGCATTTTGTAATCAACCAGGCAATCGAGAGTAAAGAGACAAACATCTCGACCTGATTCCAAAATTTCAACAATGCTTTCTGATAACCAGATAGCATAAGCCAGGGCTTCTTTCAGATAGCCACTTTCTTCCCCCGCCTTAATCAAGCGCGCCACAAAAGGTGAGAAGTTTTTACCATGATCCCTCATAGCTTCACCCAAATTTGTACCAGATTCTACAAATAGGTTGATGCTAGCAAAGTCTTGCTCAAATCTATCTGATAATACCCTAAGCGCGCTGAGAGACTCGAGAATGGAAACCCCTCTTTTGACCATCGTTGCCCATTGGTACAAGATGATTTGCTGATCTATCAATTGAGCAATCTCTTCCGCTCTTTCTCTGTCTACAACAACTGTCATGGTTAACTCCTTCAAAAAATTTCAAAGACACAACTGTGACCCTTCAAGATCACTCCACTCACCAAACTACTCCTGATTTCAAAAATCGTCAATAAATAAAAAACCGCCTTTCACCTATTACAGGTTACTCGGCGGTCGAATTTTTGAACCTTCCAAAGCGTGAATCTCAAATTCCTGGGCCAGAAGGTTCATCTAATTCATCATCCTCAAATACTTCAACACGGCCAGCTTCAATGGCGTCAATCCCTCGCTCAAGAGATTTTACAAAATCAGGATTACTTAGGAGCCTTCGGAGAGTAAGATGGGCTGGATCAAAGATCTTTCGCTCATAGTGCCTCACGATCATTGGCAAAATCAGATCGAGAATCCCCCCACTCTCACCTGCCTTGATCATGGCAACGATGTGGGGAGAGAAGTCATCAGGCCGCTTCGCCATTGCCTCTGAGAGGGTAGAGCTCTTCTCGATCTCTTTTGTCACAGAATCCCAGGCATCACGAAGTCTTTCAGAAGAATGCCTCGCAAGAATCTTAAGACTTCGCGAAACAGGTAAATCAGCCTTAACAAAAAGATGCTCGAAAATCTCGAAGTCAAGCATCACCTCAATTTCTTCCGTATTCACGACATGGATACTCTCCGAAATCTCAACCATCTTTGTAAGCAAAGAGCTTGCGCGCTCTAGAGCCTTGTCCAGCATCCCACAATTCTCTGCTGCACCAAGTAGTCTTGGAACAAACCAAGAAAATTCACCCGAATTACTCAGTGCTTCAGCAAATGATGACCCACTAGCTATTTCATCGTGCATTTTTTTCATTGGTACTTCAAAACGTTTTGAAGTACCACCAGCCAGATTTATGGCCTCAAGTATCGGCACACCCGACTCGATTAGGGCGCCCAATAAAGAAAGAACTCCCGCCTCCTCATAATTTCCTGCAGTCTGAGCCAGTTTTTGCATGACTAACCTCCTGTTAAAGTACCGAATATTACCAACTACCCAAACCTCAAACTACTCTTTATTTTAAAATACGTCAAGAAATAAAAAAACCGCCTTTCATCCACATAAGATTACTCGGCGGCTCAAGAGTTGTTTGCCAAAATTAGGCAAACTGCTCGGCATTCCATTCTTTAAAACTTTGCTCCAAAGATTCTTTCAACTCCTTTCCATATATAGCGAGGCTCAAGCTGGCAATAGCCCAACCAAGGGCTCGCCTCTCGCACTCGCAAGTGAGCTGAAAAATTGCATCCTCCGTTTTTTCCGGATCATCACCAATTTTCAAGATCACTTCACTTTGAGGCGGAAAAAATTTAGAGAAACTCCTCATTGCTTCAGAAAATTTTTGACCATTATCCGACCTTTCGGCTGTGTCAAGCCAGACCGGGCGCATTTCGGATGAAGTGCAACTGGCCACAGCGCGACAAGATTCGCTAAAAGACATACCCTCTCCAGAAATCAGCCAATTGAGAATTCGGAAATCAATCATCAAATCAACTTCCTCTTCCTTCACTTCGTGGCCAAGTTGCAGGCTCCCCGCCAATTGTATGGCGGTCGTGGCTGCATAGTCCAGCAGGTAGGGCAACTCGCCCATAGGTTCACCGAGCATAATGAAACGCTTAGTGAATGGCGAAAAATTCTCACCATGAAGATTAATCGCATCACTAAGCGATTTACCCGAGTGCATAATATCAGCCCAGATATCCTGCAGATCGGGCGAAAAGTGCCGGAATCGATTACTCAATTCATTGATCGCATCAAGTTTGTGAATTTTCTCATCCTCAATCAGCTCCTCCCAGGCAAAAAGGAGTTCCGCCTCTTGCGTGAGATTTTCAATCCTTCTCTTTTGACTTTCAGTCATTGTCGTCTCCGCTTTAAAGGACCTTTTAACGCCGTGACAACCACGGACTATCTATTTCAGAAACTACGCCTTTTAAATTGAATTGTCAAGTATTAAAAAGACCCCACAGGTTGGGACCAATCGCCGAGACGAAGGTTTCCTGTGGGGTCAAATGGACCAGCCTCTACGCAGAGGCCGGTGCGATGCGTCAAAGTGAAAAAAAGCAAGCAAGGAGGAGAGACCAAGCGGTCTTCCGTTTGTGGCCCACCAGGAGTGGTGGTAAACGGAGGTATTGGAACTCCCCTCCCTGCAGTCACTGGTGCAACTTCCCCAAGACTAGCAAAATATTATTTAAAAAGAAAGGGCGCCGCAAATTAATGCGAGCGCCCCGTTTTCACCTCAAAGTAGACTAGATCACCCACCCCCTATAGTTCATGCCAGAAAAGTGAGTGATGAAGACTGACCTAATTCTTGGTTTTGTCACCGGCAAAATGGGTAAAAGCAGTAGTCCATTATACTCGCCACAATAGTGCCAGGGTTTCCCTTTAATGGGGATATTTAATTCCACTTTCACAATCGCTTCAGAGTCATCAACCTTTCGTTGTAAAATAAACTCGGTTTGCCCTTTTTGCCTATGCACCCTACCTTCATATAAGCCAGTTTGAACTTTAAGATCTAGCGGCCAATAATAATTCTCAACCGTTTGTGAAGAAATCATTTGCCAACCCATCGTCCGTTTTACCAAGATGTACTTCAGAGCACCCGACTTAGGACCTTGTGAATAAAGCGCAACCAAAATCAATTCAGGTCGAGTGAGCCTCCAAACATTATCATCTCTTAATTTTTTGTACGCCTCTTCAATTTCGCTGGAGATTAATCCTGAATTCGTTGGGGTCTCCTCAACATTGTGAGGAAGAAGTTGCTCTACCCACTTAGTGAATTGATCCACCTTAAGTGTGGCTTTTTTCACATCGCCAGGTAAGGCAGTAAATTTTCTAACTTTGATCTGACCCCAAAGTCGCTGAATAATCTTTGGCAATCTGGATGATCTAAAATTTGACCAATTTATCTCTTTACGGAATTCGTCAACACCTACTCTTTCCTTTACCTTTTGCACTGAGTGCTCCTTTTCTTAGAGAACAAAATTTCAAACATCGCGAACTTAATTGACTATGACATTTTTATTTACAAATAGCAATATGGCTTAGCGAGCACCAAAAACCCCTTGGTTAGAGGGGTTTTTGGGATACTAGTTTGGGGTTAACTTACTTAACAGTTACAGCCAAAACAGTTACTGCGTTCACGGGTCGGTCACCTTGAGCTTTGTTTGTCTCCACAGCTTCAATAGCGTCTACCACATCCATTCCTTTTACAACTTTACCAAAAGCAGTATGAGCACCATCAAGCCATGGCGTGGCCTCGGCGGTTACAATAAAGAATTGTGAACCATTAGTGTTTGGCCCGGAGTTAGCCATCGCCAAAGTTCCAGCCACCAACTTTTGATCGTTGATCTCATCAGCAAAAGTGTAACCAGGTCCGCCAGTGCCATAAGTAGACACGTCATCACCTTTTGAATTTGGATCACCACCTTGGATCATGAAGTCTTTAATAACCCGGTGGAACTTGGTGTCGCTGTAAAATCCCTCACGAGCAAGCTTCACAAAGTTCTCTACGGTTTTAGGAGCCTTGTCGGCAAAGAGAGCCACTTCGATATCTCCCATGCTGGTCTTAATTACCGCATTTACAGTTTTACCCACATCACCCACGGCTGCAGTTTGATCGTCAGTCACGTTAGTTGATTTCATTATTGGCACAATTACTAAAAGTAACACCACAAGCACCCCAAGCAAAAGCAAACTGTTTTTCATATAAATTTTTCACTTTAACTAATAATCTATCTTTTATAAAAGCCTTTCAAAAAATCTTTAACTCGACGAGCACCACGTCGCACTAAAGTTGCTCTCTTCTGTTTAGCAGAAGTTATCTCTCTTGTCAACTCATCTCGCGCAAGATCGATGGCCGCACGGATGTCCTCCTCAGTGGCCACGGCGCGAAAGTTCTTACCATTTGCGCGCAAATTGTATTCGGCTTTAAAAATTACGCCTTGCTTATGATGCATCGTTTCCCTAGCTAGCTCCACTTGCATTAAACCTTCTGCATCTGGATTCCCCGCTATCAATTTATCAAAGTGCCCTATCCTTTCTCTTAAATAATTCTCAAGCTCCGGCGTTAACTCTAAATTCGTAGCTTTGATATTTATTTTCATACCCCTATTCTAACATAAAAATTGAGGGCTATAAATGCTCCCACCAGCAAAGCTTGGAGAATAGGACCAATAATATATTTACCTCTTAAATGAATATGGGAATGAATCCAATGATGAAACTTTTGGAGACTAGTGAGAGGTTCACACTTAAACCTAAAGTAAGTAAACTGTAAAAAGTCCGGCAACACACCACCCAATACTCCGAGCAAAATTATAGTAAATGATAAATTAAAAAAATAATTCCAAATCAAAACTGAAAGCACTAAACCAAGTAAAATATCAAAGCCAATTTTAGTTAAATCAATTATAAAACTTTTACTATTAACTTGAATTTCGCTATTTAGAAAATTAGCTTCGTCATCTTTTAATGAACGTAATTTATAATCCCAATGCGGAATAGCGTCCGTGGCAAAGTGACTTGCCACTGCAAGCAAAAATCCCGCCACCGGATAAGTGGGGATAAGTGTGGCTAAAGCGCTACCAATAAGGGCGTGAGTGCTTAAAACCATATTATTGCCACCGATTATAGCAAGAGTTATAATTAAAGCGTAGTGGGAATGTATTTATAAGTTAATCGTAAGAATAAAATATAAGTATGAAAAGTGGCAAATGCTCTTGGGCTAAACTAGCTTGGTTGCTCCTATTTATTGGAGGATTGAACTGGGGCTTGGTAGGATTAAGTGGTTTGATTGGCGCAGATTCAAGTTGGAATTTAGTTTCTTGGATCTTTGGTAGCTGGTCAATGACAGTAGAATATGTAGTGTATCTTTTAGTTGGTATTGCAGCCGTTATGAGCCTATCGCACTGCAAGTGCAACACTTGTAATTCAGGTAGCCAAATGGGAGGTCAACAATAAAATAGTTTCAACTAACAAAAATTCCCCGCTTGGGGAATTTTTGTTTTTATATTATTCTCGATGAATTTGTAAAGCAGGATTTTTTGCTAGCTTTTTTCTGACTCTTGTAAGTAACAACTTAACTGCGTTCTCTGTCTTCTTCATCTTGCGAGCCACATCCTTAACAGCGAGGTCTTGATGGTAAAAAAATTCCACCACTTCGCGCTCGCTATCGTTTAGATTTTCAAGTGACTTTGCAAGTGAGTCTCTAATCCAAGCACGATCTAAAAAATCAAAACCTTCTTCAGTAGCTAAAATCTGTTCAACCTCGTCATTTATAGGTAAGGTCTTTTTAGCTCTGTAATGATCAAGCAAAATATTTTGAGCAATTTTTTGAAGGTAGGCATAATAAGAGTAACCACGATCCTCATATCGTGAGTAACTTTTAAACGCTCTGGTGAAAGTCTCTTGCGTTAAATCTTCCGCCACGTCTAAATCACGTCCAACCCGATACAAAAAATATCGATAAATTTGGTCGTGATAACCTTCATAAAGTTGTTTAAATTCTTGCTTAACCATTCAAAATTATTTTGAGAGAATGCGCCATTTGCCCGGTCCAAGTATGGCGAGTGCCAAAGCGGTAGCCAAGAGCATTAAATCAATTTCGTAACCTCCCAATAATCCTTTATAAGCTTTTACCAAATAAATTGCAAACACCATCACAATTGCTAAAGCCAAGGTTGCTTGCCTCATAGCCACGCCGAGTAATACCGCTAAACCACCTAAGAATTCTACATATGCCACAAGATACGCAACAAACGAACCAAAACCAAGCGTCGCAAAAAATCCAATTGTGGCTTGCATGTTTTGAATTTTATCCCAACCATGAGCGATAAAAATCACACCAAGCGCGATTCTTAATAATAAAAGTGCCAAGTCTGGACTCTTCCAATTTTTACTTAATATTGCCGTCATAAATTATTTTGATAAGTAAGACCTAATAATAATGACGTAATTATAACTCTCACAAGTTAACTTGCCAATAGCTTGCCACGATTGCAGCCGTTTCAGCGCGCAAAATTGTGTGCCCAAGATTGGCAATTTGCACACTATGCTCTTTTGCTAAAATTAATTCACTGGGCGACCAACCACCCTCAGGACCGATAAAAATGCTAGTTCGGAAATTTGCGTCCGTGGTCTGATCTTTACCACTTGGGTCGTAAAAAATTACCAAACCTACTGTTTTAGATTGAGTAATCGCGTCAGCAAGTTTAATTGGCTCATTAAGCACTGGCACATTGGTGCGGCCGCTTTGCTCACTCGCTTCTTTAATAATACGTTCCAAACGCTCGCGCTTAAAACCGAGCTTTACTGTGCGCTCGGTTAGTAAGGGCGTAATACTAGCCACACCCACTTCAGTTGCCTTTTCTACTGCTAACTCAAAATTACTTTGCTTAATTAAAGCTAAATATAAATGCACTTGGCGGCCACTAACTTTATTTTGCTCGAGCTTTTCAATTATACTCAATTCCACCAATTCATTATTAATACTTTTAATTTCAGCTTTTACTTCTACCCCACTTTTATTAAACAAAATTAGTTTATCGCACACACTAAAGCGGAGCACCGAGCGCCATTGGTGAACCAAGTCTTTATTTGTGATTCTTACAACTTGAGAATCCAGATTATCGTCTATTAAAAATCGATGCCATTTCATATTAAAAATAAACAATACCGCCGAGTGCCACAGTAAATCGGCGGTATGTTTGATAAAAATGATATTTATGATCTGCTTGCTTCCCTAATTGCGCCATGAGATTTCCTTCCGTTGACCAAAGCTACACATTCTCCCTCCCACACCACTCGCCGTTCCGCTTCTGTCATGTTGTCGTAATCACTTTTTTCTGTTTTTGATAAGCTCCGTTTCTTATCATAAAAAACTTTCATCAAAAGTGTCACGTAGTCGATCCCAGGTTTTAACATTTTTATCACCTCCTTTCTTGGGTTTAAAAAAGATCGAACTATAGCCATAATACGGCGAAATAGTAGTTTGTCAATATTAGTATTGACATTTATACATGATTGTGCTATGCTAGCACTCGGAAGCTGGGGTATTGATCGAGCGGTCGGTCTTGCCACAGCAAACACGTCTAGAAGGAGAAGTGGTCATGGCAGTTGTCTCACAGTACCCCAAAACAACCGAGGCGTATGGAAACCAGTTCTGGTCACAGATGAACAAGATCGAACGGGAACGTCGGGCGAACGAGTTGCGCCAGCAACGTAAGGAACGTATCGTGAAGCGCAATACTGCCCCGACGGGAGCGCAGCAACGGTAGTACCAAAAGGAAAGAAGCAGGCGGTAGTCATTTGATTGACTACCGCTTTTCTTTTTTTCTGAAACAACTCAACAGATGATCATCCACCATCCCCGTGGCTTGCATATGCGCGTAGATCACCGTTGAACCTAAAAATTTAAATCCCCTCTTTTTCAAATCAAGCGCTAACCGATCAGAAATTTCCGTTTTAGCTGGTAAATCTTTTAAACTCTTTCTTATATTTACTATCGTTTTGCCTTTTACAAAACTCCAAATATATTTAGCAAAAGTTCCAAACTCCTTCTGAACTTCCAAAAACCTTTTAGCATTATTTATCGCTGCACTTACCTTTGCGCGATTTCGGATTATCCCGGCATCTTTAAGTAATTCTTCAATCTCCCTCTCTCCCCATTTGGCAATAACTTTATAATTAAAGTTTTTAAATGCTTTGCGATAATTCTCACGTTTGCGCAAAACCGTAAGCCAACTCAAACCCGCCTGCGCGCTCTCAAGCACCAAGAATTCAAAAATCTTCTGATCATCCCGCACCGGCACACCCCACTCCTCATCGTGGTACTTCTCATACAGCTCATTCCCCGCCGGCACCCAGGCGCACCTTACTTTCGTTTTCATAATTTTGAGTATAACAAAAAAAATCGCGGGTGCATGTGCGCACCCGCGAAGTTGAACTCAAGCTCCAAGATAACAATTGGCTTGTCGATAATCCTCCACTCTCTTGAGAATTTCTTCTCTCCCATCAAGTTTGAGTGATTTCTGAGAGAGACACCATACCAGATCATTTACGTTAGCGATGGAGATTATGTGCATTTTATGCTTTTCCGTGAACTCCATCCCCCTAGACTTTGTAGGATCAAGACCCCGCTCACGTCGATCAAAGGCCACAATACCGACAAAAGATTCACCACCGTGTTGGTTGACCACATCAATCGACTCCGCAAAACTTGTCCCCAAGGTAAAGGTGTCATCAATCTGAATTAACCTTTTACCTTTGATAGATCCTCCAGTGATGACACCCTTCTCTCCGTGCAATTTTGGACTTCTGCGATAAGAGTAGTAGCAGAAATCATCTGAAGAATTATATCTGCGGTACAAACCCATCACCACTGGGCCAGCTAACATAGTGCCTGCCATTGGTGGCCCAATCACTCCGTCACAATCAGATACTAAATCTGGTCCGATTGTTTCAGCATAGAGATCCGTAAGTACTTCAAGATCACCGCCACCGTTTAAATGCTTACTAATGAAAAAATACGGAGAAAGTGGTCCTCCGCTTTTTAGACGATAACCCTCCTCATCAAACCCAAATGCCCCGCGCGAAAGCGCGTACATTACAAGCCGCTGACCTTTATCCATTATTACCTCGCTTTCTGTTTTTGTTTTAAAATACCAATTCCTTTCCCACCCTATCACTCATAACCCCACACTTGCAAGTGGTGGACCTAGCGAGAATCGAACTCGCGCCTCGGCAATGCGAATGCCGCATAATACCACTTTACTATAGGCCCAATATGCGGGGTCGGGGAGGACGTTCGAACCCTTCTCGAACGAATCTACTCTCCGGAAAGTGAAGAAACTCTACGTCGGATTAAGCGTATCACTGAACTTGGCCAGGCGCTAGATGAACGACTCAAGGCCGCCTGACGGAACCAGCCTTTGGTGGCTGGATGGGCCGTGCATTGCCAAAGCGCTCGTAGATCGTCATCAAGGCAGATGCCATTCTCCGGGCTTCAGCTTCCGTGAGTTTCTCACCGTAGGCCCCTTCATACAAGTTCTGAAATTCCTGCAAGTCCGCGTCGTCAAATTTCATGGTGAAGCGTCATCCAACGCCGCCATTAGTTTGGCACAGGTCGTATCGGTTCAAAGACATCAACATTTGGAGTGCGCGGCAACTTGCCCAGTCTGTTTGCAGTGTGTCCCCCGGTCGTCACCATGGAGACGACCATTGCTGCATGGGGTACTGATTCCCGAGGCTAAAAGTGGGTCTAGGAATACTCTGAATGAGTGACAGGCGGGTTTGGGTCTCTCCCCCGCCCAACTCGAATCGAACCACTCCGCTCGCGGTGCTTTGATTCACTGGAATGCTTGTCCGTAATTGCCCCGATCTATGAGAGTCTAAAATAATCTGAAAAAACTAAAAGCTTTTGTCCCCATTTACTGGCTGGTGGCATGCAAGTTAATGGGAATCCTGTCATTTATCGTTGGCGGCCGCGTCGACTGCCAATTCGGAGGCCTCGAATTTGGGAGAACATGTATGAAGCGAAACCTGTTGGTATTGGTGATGGGTATATCTTTCGCGCATGTGGCCGAAAACAATGCTTTCGCTCTTGGCGGGTGCTGCGATCCAACGACCCTCACATGCTACCCAGTCCACAGTTGCTTTATGTGTCCGTGGATGACCTGTGAGGAAGGTGGCACGCACCCGTGCGGGATCTACACTGATTGCCTCATCGACAGTGTTTGCGAGACAATTCCCTATGCATGCTCGGACCTCTGTGAAGGAAGCTGTGTCTCTGGCAATGACCCGGATGTCGACCCCATCACCGGCATTCCGTGTGAGAACGACGCTCTGGTTGGGAGCATCCCCGCCCCTGTGATCGAACCGGAATCTAACCAATTCCCCACATGGATCTTGGCGATACCAGCCGTTTTGGCTTTGCCGTGTATCCCGCTGGCGCTCCGTCGCCGGGCCTAAGCTCCTGGTCAAATATTGAAAGTCGGCCATCCGTTTGTCCGTCAATTTGAAGGCATCTTTTTGGAGAATGCGCATGATGCGAAACTTGAAGGGATCCATGATTGTGCTTGCGTTGTCGCAGTTCCCAGCGGGAACCGTGCTCGCAATTCCTAATGGGTCTTGCTGCAATCCCAATAACCTCACCTGTTATGCAGTCCCTGACTGCGATAATTGTCCCTACAGCTCCTGCGCGGAAGGAGGGACCATTCAATGCGGAATGCTTACAGACTGCCTCATCGACAACGAATGCGTGACAATCGTCGGTGAATGCGCACCGTGGTTCTGTGAAGGTAGTTGCGTACGGGCAGAGGATCCAGCGCCACATCCCACGTCCCCGATTGGGCCGCGCGTGGGAAGCGAGGGCGCCGACCATCCCGTTGTATTCTGGATTGGCTTACCGCTTTAGGCCCCGCCGCTTATTGGTCGTGCTCTCGCCCCCCGTGTGTTCGCTCACACGGGGGCTTCGCATTCTCAAGTGTGCCTGTGGTCTCGGCCGCAATATGGCCCGGCAAGTGGCATTTCACAACACTGCTCTGCAACCATTTCTTGCTATTTAGCGTCTCCGGATCGGCTTAGGTGGCATAGTGGTATTGGGCGCGTCGTTGCGTCCTGATTCCGTTGATGGTCTTTTACGCATTGACGCGTTCGTTATTGCGCACGATATCGCGTATGTATGCGCCAATTTCGTATTATTAGTGCCTCCGAGAGGAAAACAGATATGTCATCTACGAGCATTACCAGAACCATAATCCTGATAGCACTAATGAGTCCTGGGACTATGGCAGATTCGATCACGTACACCAGCACTTTTGGTCCGCAGCCGTTCTCACAAGGGACAAAGGTGGGCGGATCACTGTCACAATCGACGTCAACTACTCTTACTTGGGATAATTCCCTGCGCATCGATTTTTCCTATCCGCAATTTGATCCTGCTTTAGGAGTCCTAGAAGATGTCCGATTTGGCTTTGCCGGTGCCGCAGGATTACTCGCCGAAGTCATTTTTCAGAATGACCAAGCACCCCCTTTCAACATCGCTGGACTCAATATCAACTCTTCGATTATTGCGGAGCTGTTTGATGCGTCCGGAACCGTATCAACTACTTGTAAAGCCCACATAGATAACACAATTACTCCAATTTCGAGCCCCAATCCGTTCGTGTTCGACGTTGGCACTGATGAATTATTGGGGCATTTAACATCCGTGCCCATTGATCATCACACAGCATACATTGGACTCGGAAGTGTAATATTGCCCATGTTTATAGACTTTCATACGCAGGCTACAATCTCGAACGGAGCCTTCGCTGTTACTTCGTTTCCGATACTGTTACTGTCGCCCGTAGAATTAACGTACATATATTCCGTACCGGAACCCTCGACTGCCTTATTACTGGCATTTCCCATTATTGCTGTTTCCTTCGTAAGATGGCGGCGTCAACACCCATGTCCGCAGTAATTTTCGGCACAGGCGGAGCGACTTCCTAAATAGTTCTGAAGAGGTTGACGATCTCATCTTCTGGGCTCAGTGTAATGGTCGGCTTTGGTCCGGGTTCAGTTGCGACGAATAACAAATCCAGCGAATGGTTGGCATCCTGAGACAGACTACACTATCTGGACAAATCAGTTAAGCGACCGACAAACACGGCCATCGCACGCTGTTGAGGCGGAGTCGCATTTGGTACTCAATTACAGCCGCAAAGAGCTGGGTGGCAGATTTAGCATTAGACATTTTGAGTGGAAGCGGTGTTGAACATGGATTTTCGCTACCTCCTGCGCCGGTCCTGCATTGTTCTCGCGGTTTTTGCGCACTCCGCATTAGTCCAAGCACAGACGACGAACTTGGCTTCTCTTCTTGACCTCGCCGAGCAACGTTTCGGGTCAGTCCCCGAACCAACTTCAAAACTGCTTCGCGCCGTAAGTGCAGGAACAGTCGCCGACTTTGATCAAGGAGTGGGCGATCACACTACCGCAAAGAGTGCTTGCGACCGGACGACCGATGTTCTTAATGGAGCAGTCTTGGAATGGCTGTGCACTGATAGAGATGCGATTACAAAGGTTCATTGCCGCGGCATTCATGTTCGCGGCGCACGAATAGTCGGTGCTATCAATCTGGAGCACGCGACAATCCCGTTCCCTATTCAACTATTGTCTTGCTGCGTAGACGAGGATCTGAACTTTTTGAAAGCTCGGATTCGAGGATTGTACCTACAAGACTCGCAAATCAAAGGACTGATCGCTGACGGTCTCCAGGTCGAGAATGACGTTTTTCTTAACGGTAGGTTTATCTCATCCGGCGGTGTTCGCTTATCGACGGCACAAATCGGCGGCCTGCTTTACTGTGACGGCGGACAGCTGCTAAACCCGAACGGAGATGCGCTAAACGCTGAAGGGAGTCATGTTAAGGGCAGCGTCTTCCTACGCAACGGTTTCCGCGCAGAAGGCCAAGTACGATTTCTTCGGGCAACAATCGGCGGAAATTTAGATTGTACCGGCGGGGCATTTCAATGTCTCGATTATCCTGCGCTCAGCGGCGACGGAGCGAATATCGCTGGATCTATGTCATTGGTCTATCCGTTTGAGGTTGACGGTGAGGTGCGGTTTCCCGACAGTAAGATTGGGGGTCGCATTGACTGTACCGGAGCCGTTTTTAGGCAGATCAATGGTGGATCACTGAACCTGACACGAAGCGAGATTCGCGGTAGCGTCCTACTGCGATCGACAGAGGTGAGTGCAACGACGAAAGCTCGCTTCACCTCTCATGGTGAGATGTCGTTATTGGGATCTCAGATTGGCGGAGATCTTGACTGTAGTGGTGCGAAGTTCGAGGCAGGCCGATCCGGGCGCGCCCTCGTTGCCGATGGACTAGCTGTTTCGGGATCGGCATTCATGCGGAACGGGTTCGAAGCGCACGGCGGAGTATCGTTCGCCGGGGCACTCGTCGATCACGTTTTTACCTGGGCCGGCGTAGTAGAGGCGCAAAAGTGTTCGCTTGATCTAAGGTCGGCAGCAGTTGGGACGCTCTGGGATCACCAAACAAGCTGGCCTCCGCATGGGGCGCTGCATCTAGACGGGTTCAAGTATATGGCAATTGATGAGAATGCGCCAAGAGACTACATCACCCGACTCGATTGGCTGAGGAGGCAGTCGACGTTTCAGCCCCAACCTTTCGAGCAGCTCGCGGCAGTACTTGACCTACAAGGCCAGGACGACGATGCGCGCGAAATCCGTATAGAGAAGGCCCTTGAGCGAGCCGGCAACCTGAAGCTCTCCGGGGCAGCGGCGTTTTGGGACAGAGTGCTCTATTTGACGATTGCTTATGGTTACAAGCCCTGGTGGGCGGTCTTTTGGATGGTTGGCGTGACGTTACTAGGCTGGCTTATTTTCTCGTTAGGTTCCCGGCAGGATTTGATTGTCCCACTCCATGGATGGGCTTACGATAATACTGGAGATCGACGGATTTCGTCACGGTACCCAACGTTTAACGCTCTCGTCTATTCGCTAGATGAGTTGCTTCCTGTCATAAACTTGCGACAAGGAGATTATTGGCTTCCGAGCAAGGGAAGCGGTACGAACATGCGATTGCGTGTTGTAGGCTCATTCGTCATCCGACATTACTTGACGGTACATATATTACTTGGCTGGATCTTAACAACACTGTTTATTGCTGGGACGGTCACGCTTGTCCAAAAATAATATTGTTACAAGTTTGGCTGATTGGCGTGGAACATCAACAACCAAAAACATCGATCTGCGCATCTTTCATAACGCTCCCTCTAATTTAGCTTCGCCATTTTTTCTTGTGGATCTCTGTTTGGGCTGGCGCAACTAGATTACCGATTCCCTATTTTTTTGCACCACATACGGCGGGGGTAGGAACGTAAACTACCCGCGGTTTTATCCTATACCAGGAACCCTTGAGTCCCTAATAATCGCTATGTCAGGATGAGCGTGCGATCGCCCGGGTTTTACCTACAACCCTTCCAGCAGTTCGTTTAATTGCAGCCCGAGAGAATTGCTGATTCTCGCCAGCGCCCAAATGGAAGCGGCGTTCTTACCCAGTTCGACCTGGGAAATCTGGGATGTGGTCAAATTCGTGCGCTCCGAAATCTGCCGCAATGTTAAGCCTTGTTCAAGACGATGGCTGCGTATGCGTAGTCCGACAAGCCGATTGAACTCGCTCTCGTCGGCATAGGAGATTCCCATGTTCTTGCATGCGCGTTGAATCGCCCTGATCAATGTTTCCTCTTCGAATGGCTTCGCGAGGTAGTCACAGCTGCCGCGACGCATCGCTTCAATCGCGCTGGCGACGCTTGGATTGCTGGTCATCACGATACAACTCATTCGGCAATCCAACTCCTTCAACTTCGCTACAATGTCCAGGCCTTGCACGGTCAACATATCTAAATCAATTAGCGCAAGTTGAAGGGATTTGGTCTCGGCAACGTCCAACGCGTCCTGCGGATCCGTGTGCGATTGCGGGCTGTATCCATGACGCTCCAGAATGAGTCCAAGCGTCTGGCAGATGTGAGGATCATGGCCGAAAATCAAGACTTTGATCTGGTGCTGCATTGTCACTGTTGTTTGCTCTCCGAAAGCTTCTCGGTTGGCACCCGTCAAGTTTTTCTCTGTTGAGCGAAATTGAATTATTGCGGCATGGGGGTAGCCATGTTGATCCTCTCCTCCAAGTACTTCTGTGTGGCTAGGACTCTTTGCTCTATTCACCGTCGTTCACCCAAGATGCCAATGTGTAATGCGCTTCGCCTACATAGTCCAAGGCGACCCGCCTCCCCTGCCGAGGTCCACCAATCAAAGTCTTCAATTTATTTCGCCAGGCAGGTCAGGCGGCGGCCGATGGTCGAAATAGTGATCTTCGAACGGGCCTATGGAATATCCCGTAATGTAGAAACGCATGCCCTCTAATGACTTATGCCATTACCAGGCTCGGTGGGACGGAATCCTGTTCCGCTTTCGTTCTCGTCCCCTTTGCTGCCAAGGACATTGACAAACGTTCCTCCGAATTTTGTCCACCTCACCCGAGCTTCGGCATAAAGGAAGGTGTTCCCACTTTTCTCCATGCGTTGCTTTGATTGCAGGGAGACATTAGCTATTGCGGTTGGGAGCTCGGTCGTCGGCGCAGTGTGCTGGCCAAACGGGGCTTGCGTACATTTCACTGGACTCAACCGCGGAATGCTGTTGCGGAAACTGTTGCGCCTCCACTGGGTAGCAAAACACGACGTGGTCGCGAATGCTCTCAGTTCTTAGTACGGAGTTAAGAAATGCTAGCCATACGACGGGTGTTACCGGTGGTTGCCGCGATTTTGTTCTTGCTCCCAGCCGTTCCCGTGATTGCGCAGAATCGGACAAACTGGGCGCGGGACGTCGTTTCCGCGCGCGTGTTCGCTCGCAATCTCCAGGCTCTCAGCCGCTCGACAGGTCGCGACACGATGCCGAACGTCCGCGGCTTGTTGCAACCACGGATCGTCGGCGGGACTCAAGCGACTCAGTTTCAGAACCCGTTTCAGGTAGCACTGCTTTTGACTAGCGTTGACAACAACGCCGACGCGCAATTCTGCGGCGGCGCCCTTGTCGCCCCCAACCGAGTCGTGACTGCCGCGCACTGCAGCGATTTCGTGGCAGCTAGCGAGGTCCAAGTCCTGATCGGGACTAGGCGGCTCGACGGCACGGGCACTCGCGTCAATGTTACGGCGATCACGATCCACCCCGACTGGGATGCCACGACGTTCAACAACGATGTCGCGGTGTGGACGCTCGCGACTGAACAAACCGAGCTAGCCGCCGAACTGGCCAATCAGGACGGTCCGGTGGGCGGTCAGATGCTTGTCACCGGTTGGGGAAGGACTTCAGAGGGCGGGACAAGCCCAATCGCGCTCGAGGCGGTCCAAGTGCCGCTGGTCGACGCCACCAATTGCAACGACGCCAACTCCTACAACGGGCAGATCACCGACCGCATGATTTGCGCTGGTCTCGATGCCGGCGGGCTGGACTCCTGCCAGGGAGACTCGGGCGGTCCACTCACGCGCGGTCTCAACAATGCAGTTCTTACCGGCATCGTTAGCTGGGGCTTCGGCTGCGCACGGCCTAACCTTCACGGGGTCTACACCCGGGTTTCGGCGCCCGCGATCCGGCAGTTCATCGAAGAGAACGTCCCATCACCGACGCTCTCTGGCAACGGGACAGCGGCGACCGTGACGAGCTTTGGCACAACGTCAAATATCGTCGTAACCGTGTCCGGCTCGGAGCGTAAACTGTGGGGCAGCGGCAAGTACGCCGACGTCAGAGCAACAGCGAACGCGTATTGTCAGGGCCTCGGCCTCGGTGCCGTGCGCACGTGGGAGGCCAACGCATGCGGCGAGGACGAGAGCTCCTACGTCCGCTTCAACCCAGCCGACAACAGGTGGGAGTTCCGTAGTTCGGGCAGTGCCAATAACGAGTCAGGATTCTGCCGATATCCGCTCTTGACCTCCGTGAACTGCGAAGTTGCTCGGTCTCGGTCGGAATGAGGTGCAACTGTGGGCCTGAGGCTGATCGAACCGCTGCGGGGTGCCACTGGTCGCGTTCTTTAAGCGCGCCCCTGTAAGAGTGGGCTGATAGGCTCATGGTAACAATTCCCCCTCCTCGTGATTGGCACACTGCACATGTAAGAGTTCTCTTGAACCTGAGAGTGGGTGCCGGGGGGGACCATGGAATTAGGTCGATCTGCTCCCGCCCATCGTTTACAGAGCCGAACCTATCGGGGGCCTCAAGGGACGACGTTCGAATCTTTTTGGATTATTGGTTGACCCCGGTGATCACTGACTGGTGCGAGATACCAACAGTTGTCGCACGGCAATCTTGGCGTTGGCGTGCGGCAACTACATATAGAAACTGTAACGCGGTTGGATTGATTCGTCTGGCGCCAAGTATCGTAGAATATCGCCGACTTGCGACGCCGCAACAAGCGTAATCGGCTCCGCGTGATCAAACTGCGTGCTGTTCCAGTTCATCTTGGTCAAGGCGAGCATCTCCCGTAATAGGGCCTCCGGTGCCTGCTCTGCCGTCTCAATTTCAACCTCTAGGGGGAGAGGGACGTACAAGCCAGGATAGGTTTGAAAGAAATCGACACTTCCCTTGGAGTAGAGAACGTGGCGTCGCTGATCTAAGCTGAGCACAGTGCCGCGAAGCGGAGGGTAAGCCCCGCGACGAAAGAGCCTGCTAAATGAGCGCCGACAGCTAAGTAAGTCAGCCTGATCGACACCGAGTTCCTTCACTGCCTCCAAGCCCTCTCGCTCACCTTTATCCCGCGACAGTTTAAAACGCATCGCAGAATTCCGTTGCCCGCCCGATAACCAGAGCAACCGCATTCTAAATCTTTCGGTCTGCTGACAGTTCCTCCGTCACTGACCACCCGCATTTTCAGCCTCCTCACAGGTGGTGGTTTTGGTCGGGTGCCAGTGCAACCAGTTCACAAAGCTAGAATGCGGTTGCCTTGCTGAAAACGACAGCTAATCGAGTTTCGTTGATTTCTAATTCAACCCTGGTCATAATCCGCAAGCGGTTCTTTGATTCTCTAAACCGTTCACGGTTTCTTAACATATGTGTTCGGGCCTGCACAATAGCATTGGCAAATCGATCCCGATTCCGCTGACGTCGAATTAACTTGGGACCCGGGAGTTTCAAATCAAGTATCAAAGCGCGCGGTGCCTCCCGATTCGTCATTATGAAATCCGGAATTGGTAGATGTCGTCCTCAAGTAAGCACTACATGCGGAAATATCGCTACTCTTAGGCGATCACTGCGGTGACAACTATGCCAAATCGAGAGCAGCGTTAATAGGAAATCTTGACAGCGCTTGTTTCCCGTCACTGCGGCGGAGTAACGAGCGGAATGGCAACCCAGACACCGTCGGCCCAATCTAACTTGGATGGTGCATGGGGCAGAAACCCAGCCAATTCGTCCCCGATGTGATTAATGGAATTTGTCATAGACGCAATGATTTTGGCATTTAGACGATTAAGCGGTTGCCGCAATTTTGGTGAGCCCGCGACTTTTGCTGGAGTAACATACAGTTGCCCTTTAACTCGCCCGCTTCGAACAGAGGACGTCTGTTTCTGACCTTGGTCGAAGCGGATCAACGCTTTGACAATACTCGTGAATGGCGTAAAATACACTTTGATGGCCTATGTACACACTGCAATTCCGACCCGGATCGAATTAGTGAGGGACTCTTAGCAATCGGAGGCCACTTCGATTCCCCATCTGGATATTTAATTGGCGAGATTCCTAATTCTCATTTTTGCGTGATTCGAACCGCACATCAGCTTTTTAAGCATTGCCTATTGCCTCGCGTAAAGCACGAGTTGACTCTAGGGAGACATAAATATGGACGGCCAGTTGATCCGACAAATAACAAATCGATGGCCGACAGCATCCAATTTTTGGTCGAGAATTCTTGGGACGGTGATCGCTGGACTTGGAGGTATTTTGACCCAGCGGCGCTACTCCGCAGCAGTGGCGGAAACTACTTTTGGGTGGCAGATTCGGCAGAGCTCGCGGACTACACCGAGAAGCTAGGGATTTCAGAAGCGTCCGTTACCCGCGGTTGGGACACAATGAGAGCGGTTGGCCAGCCGTTCTTTGGACCTTTTCATCCTGGAGTACCTGACGACGCATTCGAGGGGATTTGGCAAATCGAGCTGTCCGAGCGTGTAATGGAATTTTACGTCCCCTCGATCTGGGATTCAAAGGGCTTCTTGTACTTCATGCCTGGCCTAGTCGAATTACCAAGAAGTGGCCGTACAGTTTATTTGTCACATGAGGCCCCAATTACCGCATTCGATGGCGTTCGAGAATGGGTCCATCCTTCGATGTCACTGCGGGAGGCAGTTGTGAGTGTTAAACGACTTGGAGTGGCTGAACGAATCGCCCCTCCAAGCGAATCTGAACCCTTGTTATTGGGCTTAATACAGCAGAGGATGCGATGACTGAACTAGTCAGTCTCCTCGATAAGTTGCAAGAGCTCCCTCCGCCCGCGCTTTCGGTTTGGACCATGCGCCTTTTGACATTCAATCGTACAGAACCGGAATGCATTTGCCAAGGCGACTTAGCCCATTTGCGGTTGATCAAGCTCATTCAGGGCCGTAGTCCCGAAATAACCATCGCCCATCAGATGACTCAAGCCACCATCAAAGAAGCAGTCGCAAGTCTATATGGCATTTACCATCCCAAACGCCAATCAGATGCATTTGGTTCTGAATTATTATTCTTTGCGCAGGCAATTAATGACTATCGGGGCCTCTTGCGCTTTAATGATCTCCTATGTCATGAGGCTTTTGATTATTCAGTCGATTCGCAACGTAGGCTCTTGCGTGAGGCGCAATGGTCGGTAGCCGCAACTGTGCATGATTGGGAGAGGACAAGCCCGTGGATAATCCGCCACGCGATGTTACGAAATAATTCAAGGGCTCACGACGAACGTATATTAGAAGTCGCCATTTCAGCACTTGGAGTATGGTGCGCTTTCGGCCCACTATGGTCACTCCATGAACTTCTTGAGGCCGTTCCTGTTGTCTTGCTCTCGGGTAGTCCTGCAACTGAAGAACTTGTCGCTGGTTTTCGGCAACTCCTAAAACGTCTTCGGAATACTCGTCATCTCAAGTCGTTCATGAGACACCTTGAGCGAGCAGTCAGTGAAGAAGTAGGTTCTCTTCCCCTAGCGAGTAGCTGGAACAGTTTCTTAAGGGATGCCGGCTTCACTCTAGGCCAAAATCCCAAAGTCACCTCTACCTGGTCACCTCAAGAACTCACAGAGCGCCTTCGGGCAATGAGTAAAGCTGCTACGGGTTAGATTTATGGCACCAACGTATGATTCATCTAGCACTCCCCGGCAATTGCTTGCCCTCCGGGATTGGTTTGGTAAGACGGCACAGCATTGTAATGACCTACTATTCGACCAGCACCTAATACAGGCGGGGTACAAAATCCGCTTTGCAATTGACTTCAATGAAATTCATAACTTTCTTCATCCTTGGCCGGTGGATTCCAATGGGCCGGCTCCCGCGCTGGAGAGTATATTTGCGATGGCGTACCTGCTCTTTGACCTAACAACAAAGCCTGACCTTGAATTGCCAATCTTGCTTCCCGAGTACATGGAGGAGTTCTTGGAACATGCGGCGTTTCTGAAACTTACTGGCGTACAAACTGATTTGAATCGACTGCGCAGCGAAGTTTTCCGTCTAGAGTCAGAGTACCCGGTGTTGAAAACGGCATACGACGCTACAACGACTGAAGACGACAGCTGGTTTACCGCTAAGCGTGAAGAGCTGGTCCATCTATTGCGCTCTGAGTTTTCAGCTATCGTGTCGCTTGGTGTAACTCATGCGCTTAATTATCGACGTAACCAACAGCCACTTGTAATTGATTTTGGGCGCACTTTCGCTGATCTAAACCACTTCCTCCCGGCGTGGGATACCACCGGGCGCAACAACGTCGACCGCCAATATAAACTACTTTATGATAATCTTTACGATCATGTCAGCCGCACCGCGCAACATCGCGAGCAGCTTAACGAAGGCAGACCACCGCGCACAAATCGCACCTGCGAACGCGACGCAAAGGCACTCCTCCGAGTCACCCAGCTTAATAGCTGGTTGCAAAGCCACGGTGAACGGGAAGTTGTCTACCTATTGACATCCGCACATCGCTTTTATCGTCCCGCCGCTTCATCCTTCGCTAATGCACTTGAATTAACCCTAACCGTGAAGGGCCAAAAACTGCAGACGTCACTCCTCAGACATCCGTTTTGCATAGTATTATTTCTCGCTCATTGGACAGGCTCAACATCTACGGCCGATAGCCAGGCACGAACTGCACTGATTCGCCGCCTCGAATATCACAAGTGGTTTGCCCCGCATGCAGCGGCTTTAGTCTCTAAGCCGCCTTCCCCTACGACCCGTTCTGACTGGTCGGCCATTGAAGAGCTGCTGGGCAGTTGGGCCAACCTCGCATTATCACTACAGCGAACCCTTCTCCTACCGAGCGAACTCCGGTCCGACAATGTTATCCGAAATGCTCTCTCTCTCATCCAGCTCGTGCGTTCCGAAGAAAGCCGTGTGCTCGACGTTGAATTGCTGGCGGCGCAGCAAAACGTGCAGGCTGGGATTAAGAACGCGCTTTATGTGTTACTGAAATTATATATCGAGACGGTCGTGGATCGGTCTTTCCTGGTGGGTAATGCGGGCCTTATTCGGGAGTTCCCGTATTTGCTGCGCACCACCTTTGGCCAAGTGGAGGAAGTGCGAAGTACACTCCGATCTCTAGGTTCTCTAGATCCGAGCAAGATCACATCTGAGCATTTAAATGCGGCGCGCAAGAGTTTGATGGGACTACTCACGCTTTTTGGAATGGAGGAGTACCAGCTGTCTTCGGCGGACGCGGTCATCGTGGGCACGCTGCTATTAATTCTCTTTGATAAGCTCGATGTAGCGGAAGTCCTATTGAAAAGTGAGCCTAGCTCTAGCGGAGTGGCGAATACTGATGCAATACAGTTTCTTGCGAACCTAGTGGACTACCGCCGAATACTCAGGGATCGTCCCTCCGATCCGAGAACGTATATCAAAGTAGCTGAGCGATTGCGGCGACGGAATACGCACAATCATCCTCTAACAGAGTGTCACACATTAGTGTTAGATGCACTTGCTTGGAAGCTGCAAACGCCGGACTTGGCAAAAGCGCAACAAATAGCGCACGCCTTTGTGCAGCTTCTTGAAAGAACACCGTTAGATGATGATAGCCCGGCTATTGGTAGTACCTCGAATAGTGTTCGTTATCGTATTACCAACAACTATGTCACTGCTCTTGGTTGGTTCGCTGAGGGACTGAACTCGGCCGATTTTGCAAATGAGGCTTTTAGATCAGCAGTCACCGTTTTGGAGCCACAGCTAGATGACTCCAGTTCCGAAGTGCGGGATACTGTCGGTGTCGCATATTGGCAATATGCGCGGCTAGGTGAAATTGCTGATAAGGAGGCTAGAAAGCGCTACTTCGCCCTTGCCAAGGCACATATCGAATACGCATGCGCGAACCAGGCAGGAATGTCCATTCCCAGTACTGCAGTAGTTAAAGTCATGGAAGCCAAGCTCGATCGGATTGAGAAGGATATTCAGGCGCATAGCTGAGCGTAGATGGCCGCTTGAAATAGAGGGACGATGAATCGCGACGTGCCAAACACTGGATCCATATCTTCCCAGCTTCGATTGAATGACTGTCGCCACCGTGCGGCTGCGGCATCGCAAGAGCAAAGGATCGGACTCGCGCCTCGCGTGCCTGACCATGTTCAAACTGATGGAGCGTGCTGAACGGTTCAGTGCTCGTGACCGACGTGATCGCCGGTCTTCAGTTCACCGACGGAGCCAGGAAAGTCGCCACCTTGCCAGCCCGCAATCGACAATATTTTGAAATGCCTCTAGCGAGGGTGTGCTACGTGAGGGGTCCGATTACACAAGAAAGGCGCAGCACATTGTGCTGCGCCTAGATCATTACCCGCTTCCTTCTACCCTATTATCGCATTCTTTATTAATACGTGCATCACGTTATTCACGGTGGCGATCACCTTGAGTCGCTCTACATTAAACATGAAGTGCACTGGCACACGCGCGTGTGATGGGATATCGCGATAGAGCAGTCGGATGTCTGAAGCGTATCGGCCAGTCGACACCTGTAGCTTCTTGGACAGCGCGCAAATGTGCTTTGGATCTCGCTCACTCAAGAGAGCGACCGTTTTTAGCGCCTCGTCGCAGGATGAAACTGGGAAATAGTTCGACCGTGCTAGTTGCAATGCGTCGGCTAGCCAGGGTGCCATTTGTCTTCTCCTTACCAATTAGTTGGCAGTATGTGCTCACTCCACGTTGAGCAAGCTCAATTCTGCCAGCTAATTGGGCGGTAGACTTCTGCCTCAGGGATCTATTTGGTCGAAGGAAGCAATCGATATCGAACCGACCGCAAGAAGCATGATGAGCTAGATATTTTGTCGTATTGTTGACTTGGTGCGCAACGACTGGCCGATCGCAAATCGGTGCCTCGTTCCAACAAGAAGCGGCTCACGAGAATGCAAACCTCCCACCACTTAAATAGGTGAGGGCTGCCCTTTAAAGCAGAGTGCAACGTCATCTTCGCGAAAAGATCAGCCCTAATGGAGTTTAACAAGCCACGTGCGAGACGTCAAGGATTCTTATATGCTCCGTTCAATTTTGATTTCACGACCGAGAGGCATCTATGAACAAGGTTCCGTCAAAGGGGGGATCGTGGGGAAATTGCGTAATGGTTCATGCTTCAATTCGGCCTCACCCAAACGTCGACTATTTTAATAGGCCGTATGAGCGCAAGTGTCCCCTCGTAGCTTGCCGTACTGCATGCCAAGTACGAGAATCTCTTGATCTAGAGGCCGTTGTGTAGCTGGAATTGCCAAAGTACATCGAAGACGATCTGCCGGTTGGCCGTCTCAGGTTGTTACAAACGGACGTGGACGATGCGGAGTTCATGTGGCACGATCCGGCTAAATGGCGTCTGCCGCATTTCGCTGTTGCGAATGGCTTTTTTGTCACGATCCCGTACGAAACGGCATTAAGACATTTAACCATATTGTGTTTTTATGGAGACATGCATAGCAGTGTGTCGTACAACGAATGCGGAAGAATTGCGTTCAGCCAAGCGGCACAAAGTGCGCAAAACGATAAAAATGATAGATTGCTCCTCTTCAATACTAATTGACTAATTTCCATGTTTTGCTCGCGCAATCCCTATCGCTCTCGCTCAAAGGACCAACTTGCTGGCCAGATCCTGCTTTTTTCATTCTTAGTAATGCTTATACTCGGGATCTATGCCGTCGCAAGTGACAAATCCCATGCAATGCCAATATTTAACGCAACGCTCCCGGTGGTTACCTCTTGGGTCGGCACTGTATTGGCACACTATTTTGGAAGACGTAACTTTGAGGCAGCGAATCGTGGCATTCAAGAAATGGCGGAGCGCCTCTCAGTGGAGCAGCGAGGAGCTGTAAGCGCTGGTCGCATAATGCGACGGATGGCCGAAGTTGTCCATATTACACTTGATCCAGCTAGTGTTGCGTCGCTGACGCTAGCAACACTTTGTGCAAGGTTTTCGGCATCGATCACGCGACTGCCACTACTTGACCGTGATGGTGTCGTCCTTTACCTAGTCCACGAAAGCAGCATTAATAAGTTCTTGTCCAGCGGTGGCAACATCGATATGAGTTTTGCCGATTTTATCGCACAGCAAAAAGCGGGCGGGATCGAATATGGACTTGGCTCGGGTTTTGTCGTTGCGGGACCTAGCACGCCCATAAGCTCAATAAAAATGAACCTAGAAGGTTCGAGAGGTGTTCAAGATGCTATTATTACACCCAATGGTGCTCCTAACGAAAGAGCGCTCGGCTGGATTTCCAACATTCGTCTCGCGAAGTATCTCGATGGCTAAATACTATGCTAGTGAGTACCACTCGGAGGCGTAAGCCCCTTGCCGTTTGAAGCAGGGAACTAGTACTTGGAAAGCTGGCTGGGGTCTATACGATGCGGGCCATGACGTCGCAATGCAGTCACTGGTTTCTTGACTGCAAGGCCCAGCCGCCCGTTATCCACATGCCGCACTTGAGAAGTAACTCAGGCGCTCTATTCCAGCGCGCCTGAGTCAATCCTCGAGCCGGGCATCCTCTCCTTCCAGAGTTATAACCCAAAGTTGTGGATAGCGTTTTGAAGAAGGCCGCATACTTTCGGTGTGCGTTTTCAGGCAACGAAACCGTCCCCCCACACGGGCAGAGGAGTACGCCGAATGGAAGAGAGTATGGCAACTGCGCTGGCGATGCCGAGCGCGAATTCCGGTGACGTGCTGACCGAAGTATTGCGAAGCGGCGCCCAGCGACTCTGGGCTAGGCTATCGAAGCGGAAGTGGCGGACTGGCTGGAGTCGCACCAGCACATCGTGGACGAGAAGGGTCATCGGCAAGTGGTCGGCAACGGCCGCCTTCCTGCGCGGACCATCACCACTGGCGTGGGTCCGGTGGATCGGCAGGCATTGTCCGACGTGCTCGGCGTACTGCGTGCGACGAACTTCCGCCATGCGGAGGCGCCCGCATGTTGAAGCTGCCAAGTTTGGGCGAACTCGACGCGGGCGCGGGCGTGCGTATTTACCTGTGCACGACTCCGACCGACATGCGCAAGGGCTTTGATTCTCTGGCGGCGCTGGTCCGCGAGTCGCTGGGGTTTGATCCGCTCTCCAAACACTTGTTCCTGTTCACTGGCCGCGGGAAGGATCGCCTCAAGATTCTCTACTGGGACACCGACGGGTACGCCATCTGGTACAAGCGGCTCGAAGAAGGCACGTTCCGTCTGCCCACGCCCAAGTCGGCGGGCGCGAGCGTTGAGCTTTAAGCCAGCGAGCTGGCCATGCTGCTGGCGGGCATCGATCTGACCAGCATCAAGCGCCGCAAACGCTTCACGCTCACGGCGTAAAAATATCAAAAAATTCCAGGTTTTTTCAAACCTTCGCGCGCCTGGCGCGTATCAGGAGGCATGACCACGGACGGTCCGATCATGCCTGACACGGAACTGGCACAGCTTCGACAGGAAGTCGAGCTCCTGCGTGCCGAGCGTCAGCAGTTCCTTGAGCAACTGCATATCAAGAATCGCGAGATCGACAGCCTGCAGCAGCAACTGCAGCAGTTGCTGCGGCGGATGTTCGGCCGCTCCGCGGAGAAGATCGATCCTCAGCATATGCTGCTGTTCGAAGCGATCCTGAATCAACTGGCCCCGCCAACGTCATCGTCGGAGCCGACGCCTGCGCCTGCACCAGCCGCAGCGCCCGCAGTACCTTCCACCAACGGTCACGGACGCAGACGCCTGCCGTCGGACCTGCCGCGGGAGAAGTTCTATCATGACCTGCCGGAAGAGCAAAAGCCCTGTCCCTGCTGCGGCAAGGCGCGGCACGTCATCGGACAGGAGATCAGCGAACTACTCGATTACGTGCCGGCCAAGCTGACGGTGGTGGAACACATCCGGCTCAAATACGCCTGCCGCGACTGCGCAGCGCAGGCTGCGGAAGGCGGACCGCAAATCGTGACCGCCACCAGGCCCCCGGCACCCATCGCGAAGGGCCTGGCCGCACCGGGTCTGCTGGCGTATGTGATCGTGAGTAAATATTCAGACCACCTGCCCTTGTATCGCCTCGAACACATCCTGACCCGGCACGGCATTCAGATTGCGCGATCAATGATGTGCGACTGGGCGGCGCAGTGCGCGGCGCTGCTGCGGCCGCTGTATGACCGGATGGTGACGGACGTTCTGCAGTCCCGGGTTATCCACACCGACGACACGCCGGTGAACGTGCTGGATCGCAAGCTCGATCGCACGCGCACCGGCCGGTTCTGGGTCTATGTGGGCGACCGGTCCCATCCCTGCACGGTGTTCACCTACACCCCGGCGCGTAATCGCGACGGTCCGCAAAAATTCCTTGCGGGTTGGAGCGGCTTTTTGCAGGCCGACGCGTTCGGCGGATACGACGGCATCTATGCGGGTGCGGCGGGCGGGCAGGTGACCGAGGTCGCGTGCTGGGCGCACGCTCGCCGCAAGTTTTACGATGCGCGGAATGCGGACGCTGCGGTGAGCACGCAGGCGCTGGCCTACATCCGGCTGCTCTATGACGTGGAAATCGAAGCGAAGGAACTTGCCGCACCGGGCCGTCAGCGTCCGCGCCAGGAAAAGTCCGTGCCGCGTTTACGTCAGTTCAAGGACTGGCTGGAGTCACAGCAGGCGGCACGCGGTGGGCCGGTGCTGCCCAAATGCCCGATGGGCCAGGCGTTTACCTATGCGCTGAATCAGTGGGACGCGTTGAACGTGTACACCACCGACGGCGATTTGAACATCGACAACAACGCGGCCGAAAACGCGCTGCGCCGCGTGGCCCTGGGGCGCAAGAACTGGCTCTTCTGCGGCAGCGACAATGGCGGAGTGACGGCCGCCGTGCTCTTCAGTCTCATCGCCACCTGCCAACGACACAAGGTTGATCCGTTCGCTTACCTGCGCTATGTGCTGACCCGAATCCCCGCCACTCCGGTCAACGAACTCGAACCACTCCTGCCCAACCGCTGGTTCAAAGCCAACTGACCTTCCGCCAATTCCTTCATGTCCCCGCCACGTCACCACACCAAAACCGGCATGCGGTTTGCCGGACGGTTACAAAGTTCGAGGTCTAGCTCGATAAGGGTCAGAGTCAAGATGGGTGTTTTTGGCGTGCTTGGAGAATATCACAGCCTTGTAAAATCAACGTAAACATGGTCGCACTTGATAAAGTTGTCAAAACTTTGAGCATAAAGAAGGCTCACGGGATACCCAGCTTTCATCATTTACGTTTAGGTACTAGATCCTGAATTTCTTTTTTTGACAGCTTATGAGCATGTTTCTCTAGCCAAGTCAGATCTGCCGCCAAAAAACTTCCAAATGTTCCAGACATAGATATCAACGTAGTGGGTACGTCTTTCTTAATGGTACTTAGTGGATAATGGGCGATGACGGCTTTATCGTCAAACTTGTAAAATGAATAGGTGGGATACAGCCGATAGGATCGCAATTGTAATTGGCCCGGATAGGCGGCACTCAGCTTCGCAAAATACACATATGCGTCCTTAACAAAGCCTGCGATAAATGGTCCGTCCTCGAAATGACGAACAAATTGTCGCATGAGTTCTCTGTCAGTTAAGTTCGGTAGAAAGGCGGTTAGCGATGTGCCGGAACGTGATAGAAATGACTTAATCGCGTCGTTATGGTTTTCTCGCCATCTTCTGGAATGGATAAAACATGTCGTCAATGATTGTGCACTCTTCAACAACTCCGCAAATGTATCATTAAACTGTGGAAATACGTCATTACGTAACGCGCCCGGATCGGCTGCTAGACTACTCTCCATCTTGCGGATGGCGCGCCGCACCTGTGTACATGCCACAGACACTGCAGGGACTGGCTCCTTTGCAAAACGATCAGCATCATAAAGACAGAGCGTCAGCCCATGTAAATCGCTCGCTAGGTCTGTTTTCTTAAACGTATTTGGGGAAATGAGAAATGAACGGTGGCGACCATGCCGTCCAAAAAACATACCGAGTTCAAACAAGACGTTATCGCGTACAACCACCTTCTTGCGCTTTCCCGAATTGATAACATCATGCGGGGCCATGATGAAAACACCGAAAGCGTTTTGAGCTAATGCATTTTCTAATGACTCAAGAGGATAGGTCGACGGTGTAAAAACGCCCTGGTTCCATACCGTAGTGGTAAAATCTCTTTCGAGATTTTCCTGAATAGTCTCGGCAATTTCTAAGTCGGGAGTGGCAGAGGCCAAGAAAATTCTAGGACGCACCAGTTTCAACCTCAGTTAAATTTCAGGTTTTCGCTTAGATCGGCGGCCGTTTCTTGCCTGCACCAAATTTTTCTAGCTCTAAACATTTAA
Source organism: uncultured Candidatus Saccharibacteria bacterium (assembly GCA_964648765.1). Taxonomy (GTDB): domain Bacteria; phylum Patescibacteriota; class Minisyncoccia; order Phycocordibacterales; family JACOZG01; genus JBBTTN01. The sequence continues at coordinate 437,652 of CAZYLF010000001.1, read as the reverse complement.
TGGCCTCATGGATTCGCTGTACCTCTTGCTCAATGTCCTCGCGAGCTACTGAGGCTGTTTGGAGATTGGATAAGACATGGTCAACTGCTTTTTCGTAATCTCGCTTGAATTTCGTATTCAGCTTCTTCCATGGTATCCCGGCCAAAGCCTTTGCGATTGATTCATCGAACGGTATGACCTTTAGACTTAAGAGTACCGCAATTATTGGGTACCCGAGATAGCCTTGCCAGAAAGATGCATTGTCGTTGGAAAAGAAAGCGCGTTTATCATCAGACCATGACACATCATAAGACTTGTCCAAAGATGAGGATACGACTTTTGCTTTGCATTCTTGACCCAGTGTGACACGACCATCAGCAACTGCGCTGAGGGCTTCGTAGACCTTCGCCTTCGGTGGAATATCCCATTTTGCAGTCGAAGTCATTTCTCGTTCCAGAGCCTCAAACTAGCTTTTCCAAATTTCATTCCCTCAATTTTCCCAAAACCCGTGCTCATCGTCAAGTTGGGTTTGAGACGGTGGGCCGAGGGCTTGCCGAGGGCTCAACCAGAGTGGCTCTACCGGCCGAATGGCTTCAAAATATTTGATTGGCTGAGAGTCCATAGCGTGAACGTTAGATTCTTGACGCTGCCGCCAAGAATCCGCGTCTTGGTCGCCATTCGCGCAGCGCTACGCTGCCATCGAGTCCTCTCGATCACCATCTTCCCGCGACTCTTCCGCCTTCGTCTGGTACCACCCCCGCATTTTCAAAACAGGTGCAGGCTGCGGTGGACGAATCTTCTTGAGGAGGTGATCGAAGGGCTGACGCCACTCATGACTGGTGGCGCTTAACCAGCGTGTGATATCATGCGCTAATGACTCAAAAGTTCGAGGTCTGGCTCGATAAGGGTCAGATGTCAAGACTGGCGTCTTTGGCGTACCCGGAGAAACGCACAGTCTTGCGACTCAAAGTCGATTGTGTCGCTACCAGGATCCCCAAGCCTTCTTATCTGCTGCTGACATTCTACTTAACGCGAATGATCCAAACTACAGACATGTTCACAGGGCGAGTTTCGGAATCACCTCCAATAATAGAGTGTGAATGCCTTCCTGCGGCCCGGGTCTTGATGTCGCTTTGGTCTCCTCCTCCATCACCGCCACCCTCCGCGGTTCCGATCAGTCTGCCAGTCGGTCCGCTTCTGTCAATTAGATGATCGTGTTCGCCATCTGGTGTAACAATGAACGGCGCGAGCGGCATTGCAGTACTGAAAGGCTGCAATAATCCCGACCTCGAGGACCCGCGCAAGAATCTGCCGTCTCCATTCAAATTGTCCAGTCGCGTTTCATCTATGCCGTCGCGAACGAACTTGCTAAAAAACTCGGGATAATCGCGACGACGAATAGTCTGGCCACTACATTCAAGCCATACCCAATTCTCATTTTGCAGCGTAACTTGCTTTGGATTATCTACATCAACATTTCTGTGCCAAGCCACAATTGTCGCAAGTGGGATCAAATCTTCGATGTTAGATGCCAATTTAATCGCCGCTAATATTTTCTTTGCCGGGTCATCGGGCTGGTCACTCTTGAGCCGAGACAGCAAGTCACTGACCACCCTAAACTGATTAAGGAGTTCCGGGTCACCCGCCTTCGTTTCAATTTCCACAAGAGTACCACGAATCTTATCGAACCGATTCTGAAACTCAGAAGCAGTTGAATCAATGCGCGCAGTAACTGCTGCAGAGTTTACTGCCATTTCCTCATTGGCGCTCCTTATTTTCTGTTTGATTTCAGCGAGAGCAACAAACGATTCTCTTGTTGCTTCCGCAATTCCTTTTGTTGTCTCCCTTACAATGTCCGATTCTGCCACCTGCCGAATGAGCTCGCGTGACCCGACGAATACTCCGTTCATGCCCGCAAGGTAAAAAGTGATCAGAACTCCTATCACGACTGCGATGTTGGCACCCGCGAAAATCGCAACGAATATCGACCGTCGCCTTGACTCGTAATCAAAGAACTCTTTCGCTTCTAACCGAGCCACTTCTTTCGACATGGCATTCAGTTCGGCCAGTTGTTCATCGGTGAACGTCATGGTCAATGCTCCAAAATGGTATTTCCCGGCTTGTTCCAATCGCCTACACTAGTGCCAATCTGTGGTTCTGTGACAAAATGCCCAATTTTCAGGGTGGGAAGCGGCCCCAAAATCATTAGACTTCGCGATGAAAAGCCAATCCTAGTTGAAGTATTGCGCGGACCGTGTGGCCAGACGGACCGATTCAAGCTGGCCGTCCAAATGCTGCCGGAGGACCGTTCACAGATGGCACAGTATTCTCCTGGACTGCACTATAATCGGTGCGTCTGGGATGGTTCAATATCGCGACCAATCTCATTTCAACCTTCATCTTCGATTGAAACATGATCCTCCGAAATGAAAAATATCCCAGTACTATTCAGGTACGATGATTTGCCTCACTATCAGCTTGGGGCGGAGGGACGGATCCGCTAGATAGTCAGAGCTATAGAAGGTATTAAAGTGCTCGAAAGAAAAATTTACGGGGCGCAGTTGGAGGCCATAGTTTGGATAGGTTCCAACTTTCCATGCATTGTAGAGTTCTGTTATGTCCAAAACATACCATTGACCAACGACTGGAGCTGGCAACGATAGTGCCTCCCACTGTAGCGCGGCAGGTCGGTCCTCCCACCACAGGCGAAGTCGATCCGGTCCCGTGCCCTGCGTCCGCCAGTCCCAGGATTCTGTAATCCGATCGAGATACATTTCCGTTGGGTTTTCCTGGTGAAAGCAATACAAATGAAGTTCTGCGACGTCAGCGGGCCATGGCGAATTGCTAAGATCAAATTGTACAAGTGAATAATACTCGTCGCCCCATCCGCCAACCCGAAGTAAATCATTATCAAGACCACCGCCAGGACCGCCACCGCCTGGGCAATAACAATAGACACTTGTCGTCCATATGTCCTGGCCGTCACATGGACTAGGCTGTGTAGTCGTCTCATCAAACGAGAACGGCCTCAACCACCCCAGAACCGAATATGACCCTCGTGAACTTACGTTATAAAAGCCGTTGATTTTTGAAAGCACGAGGGTCGCGGTCCCGGTTGTTGACCAGTTCTGCTCAATGATGTCGACTACGAGTCCAGAACTGGTGCGCCTGCAGTCAGTGACTACCGCTATGTGCCCAAACCCATGCTTGGGCGTTGAGAAAACAACAATATCATTCGGAACAGGGCTGACTTCGGTACTCCCATTCTCATAAGCTTCCAGGCCGAGCGTGTTGGCGCTCGCGTAGAAATCAACAGCATTCCGCCCACCCCAAGTTGAGGTATCAAACCCCATCGCTAGCGCATAGAAGCGACGCACATACTCTACACATTGGAATTGCCGACCATACGGACCAGAAGCGGGTACACAATCGCAAAAATTGCCGCCCTGCGCCGCATGGCACTGGCCGTTGGACAATGCGGGAACATTGCGGTAAGTGGCCAAAACGGTTCCACAAGGTGGAGCAATTTGACCGAAGGCTGGCCCCACAAGCAATGCGAAACTCGTG
>CAZYLF010000001.1:0-434006 GCA_964648765.1 uncultured Candidatus Saccharibacteria bacterium | reverse complement strand
CATCTGGCTGCAATTGTAAGTCTAATCATTGCCTTCCCTCAACCTCCTGAGCCTCCTCGTGCATCTGGCTGCAATTGTAAGTCTAATCATTGCCTTCCCTCAACCTCCTGAGCCTCAAGGGACAATCAAACGGTCAATCATCGCCCTTATCAGGTCTGCTTGCTCAGCATGGCCTAGTCCGAACGACTCGAGATCATGTACTTGCGATAACGTTGCAACAATAACCTTGTTTCGCGTTGATGAAGTCATATAGGCCATATCTACCGGCCCCACCAAATCAATATGCTCGCTCGGCAGGGGTCCAGCGATGAAAAACCCTTCTAACCCGTTGGAAAAGGAAACTGGCGTGAAGGCCCCGGTGGCAAGAAGAGTTCCCGTTACATCAATATTAATTGCGAACCACTCGTCGATAGGTAATTGATTTGGATTATCAATTATGATGAATCCGATCTGCGTAACAAACGCACCACCAGAACCCGTAGCCAGATCAATGTTTATGGCATGGTATCCGGGCGCTGTTTCTATCTCGTTAACCTGCGAGTCGAGCCCAAACGTCGGATACTCGACATAAACTCCTGTAGTCGGACTGACCGATGACGACCAGTCACTTGTCATGACTTGGACGTTGAGCCCGAGAATTCCCTGAAGAGGCGTCTCCCATCCCCTCCGAACCAGACTGATTGTGAAATCGGTCATCGCTGGTGTCGAGGTAGACGCTGCGGCCATTGTCAATGTGATGGGAATGGACATATTCTCCGACACGTTCGCGAACGATGATGGGGATGCGCTCACCGACACTGATTGGCCCGTCGGTTCGATTTTTACATCGACGACCCCCTTTATCTTTCGATTGACCCTGAATGAGACGTCAACCGTCTTGGTCGTTCCAGGTGCGATCTCTTCGCTGAGAGACGCAGGCACCCAGCGCACATTGGCTTGGGCAACAACTGCGTCTGGCGACTCTGCACTGTCGCTGATGAGGAGTGCACTGGCTTCATCCGGCTTTGCCAAACTGGTGTCAGAATCCCGGCACCCCCAAACGAGAAGCATGGCCATAGCAACGAATGCGACGGAACCGACTGCGACTTTCTCTTGTCGACGATTGGTGAACATGACCATAAGCATGCGCGAATCATGAAGGTTCGTCAAGCAAAAAGGTGAAGGTCTATGGCCTAGCGCGTACATTAGTCGCTGAGAAGTTTTTGTCACTATGGCGCGGTGAATGGCATTATGAAAGATAGAGTGGTTGAGGTCTGCGCTGTGGATGCGAGACTTTGCCTCAAGGGGCAAAGGTCTATCTCTTGGACGTCAAACTTGACACGCTACGCTGCCCCTCCAAGACGCTTCGAAATTTCGGTGAAGCGGCGCATCATAGAAGCGTGCGAACATCTCCGACCGCATACATGACAGATAGACCACTGACACTACCCGCTCTTGAAAAGGGGACGCCGCGCGAATACGGAAGAAGCGGACTCTGCGGTAACCAGAGTGTAGCACGTAATGCACTCGCCTGAGCATGAGAGCAACCTGCGTTCGCGTGAATCGCTTAGGCGCACTTTGTAGGTGATCGCTTGGCAACATGACCGAATATGTTACGCCGGTAGATCATCCGTAGAACGTGGCGTTCCTTGCCGAATCGAACAAGGATTTAAGTATGAAACTGAACTCTTCCCCTCAAGCTAGAACCCTGAGAGGTCTACAATTCGGAGTTGGGTCAGCGGAGAAGGTCAACTGGACTGCACCCAATCACTTCCGAAACGCGGTGCAGTTGGTATTGTGTAATCGTTATCGATCAATGGGGATCCGCCATTGATTGATGAGGGACACGATGCGGGACAGCCCTTGCGAGGAGCGCAGTATACATGAAATTCACAAGTCACGACCTGGGCCATCGACGCGCTGGAGAGGTAATTGAGATCACTCTTTCCGGGAATGCGGCGAACGTACGACTCATGGATAGTTCGAATTACCAAAGTTATAAGAGCGGCCGCCAGCATCGATATCTTGGTGGGCTCGCTAAGAAATCACTCATTCATCTACAAATCCCCCATTCAGGACATTGGTATGTGACGGTGGATTTGCAAGGGCTCCGGGGGACCGTTCGTTCTGGAGTACGGGTCCTCCCGGATGCGTTGCCCGAGCTAAATGATGTACCACTTTCGTCTGTGCCGTCATTGATTCACGATAATCCGCCAGAAAGCACGGGTTCGGTCGGGGTCTACGACGTTTTCATTTCGCATGCGAGTGAGGATAAAGAACATGTCGTTCGGCCGCTGGCGCATGCCTTGAAGGAAGGAGGTCTCCGAGTTTGGTACGATGAATTCGAATTGCAAATCGGTGATAGTTTGCGCCGAAAAATTGATACGGGTCTCGCCAAGAGCCGCTTCGGTATCGTGGTTTTATCTCGGTCCTTCTTTAATAAAGGTTGGACCAACTACGAATTGGACGGACTCGTGACCCGCTCCGTTTCAGGAGAACAGGTTCTGCTCCCGATTTGGCACGACATCACAAAGCAAGAATTAGTGGATTACAGCCCATCGCTGGCGGACAAGGTAGCTAGAAGCACCGGCACGCACACCGCAAAAGAAATAGCTGGTGAAATTATTGAAGTGATTAGGCGCCGCTGAATTCGCGTATCGCCTGGCTCACCAGCGACGATGAAGAAGACGAGTTTTCAGATGGCCAGTATGAAAAGCCGCTGCCCGAATTAAGCGGCAGGACTTAAATTGACCGCATAGTGTTTTTTTCAAAAACCAAAGATAAGATACAGATGAGCCCTTGCGGCCACCGTTATGGAGATCAGTTCCATGACAACGCTGGCTTCAATGCTCAGCATTATCGCCTCGCTCATGACCATCGCGGCAGTTTCCTTGTCGTGGTGGAAGAGCTGGCAACGGGACCGCTAAGGGCCCAAAGGGTTTAGGACCGCCTGTGGCCGGATGAGCTGACGCTTATCCGCACGAGTTTCCCCTTGACCGACGCTGAGCGGTCGTTCAAAAACTCGTCGGTGGTTGCGAGAGTCCGTTTTTTGAACCCTCGTCTGAGGCGAGGGCTTTGCGAAGAGACTGGTACTCACCCCGCGCCCGGAATCGCGAGATTCTGGGAACTAGAGGTTGGCTGGTCGCAAGGGCTCTTTTTTGTTGAGGAACAGTTCTAGTTTAATGCTTGCAAATAGAAGATTGGATGTCAAGATCGTGGCATACGTGCACTAGGACCATTTCTTTTGTGCGCTTCCTGGAGCCAAGTTAACAACGTGGTCGCGGCTTCTCGCTAACCACGCTCTGGAGCGCCGCAAAATCCTCAACTCGCTCAACCAAGCCTACTTCTGAATTCAGTCGAGTCAGTTTCTCTTCGAGGGTTTTGCGCGTAACAAAGAGCGCATTTTGGGCAGAGTCAAAGGTCTCCTGGGAGATTTCGCCATCCAGGAAACGCTGCAGGAGAGCTTGAGCCGAGTGTCGGTTATTTTCCAGTTCCGATTCCGCCTGACGTCGCCACATTGCAAGTGTCTCGCGATCCCGTGCTTTGAATTCAGCCAGGACCTGATCGAAAACAAGCCTCTCGTCAGCCGCCACCGTCAGCTGATTCAAGATGCTGAGCACAGCGCCATCGACTCGCTCCTCTCGAATGCAATTGGGAGGACAGATCCGGCGATGGCAACGGTAGTACACCTGACCTTTCTGACGTTCGCCAACCAAAGAGAGTCCACAGTGCCCACATTTAAGTAGGCGGCTGAACAGAAACTGATTGCGCTGGCGAAGGATGGAGCGATTGCCATCCAGAACGAGCTGGACCTGATTGTAGAGCGACGAAGTGATCAGCGGCACATGGGCGCCGACGAAGGTCTCGTTCCGGCCGCTGATTCGAATCAATCCCATGTAGAAGGGATTGCGGAGTAAGGCGACTGGTCGCCCTACCCCGACTCTGTTCCCTCGGTTGTTGCGTAATCCGCGGCTGAAAAGTTCTTCGACCAGATCATGGAGAGAGTAAGATCGACTGGCATAGAGCTCGAATGCCTGACGAACCAGTGCGCCGCGAACCGGATCAATCGTCTTCACTTTTCCCCCGCCATTGTTCAGATAGCCGAGGGGTGCTCCGAAAGGAATCAATCCTTGTTTTAGCCGCCCTTGTATTCCCTTGATCGTCTCCTCGCGCAAATTTCGAATGTAGTCGGCGGCAACAACGGCCAGAATGTCCGCGGACAATCGACCGCTACGTGTGTGGAGGTCGATGCTCTCATGAGCCAAGTGGACTTCGACGCCGCTGTCCATCAGCTCAGCCATGTCGGCCCAGTCGCGAAGATTCCGCGCGCCGCGATCGATCTTGTGGATGATGATCCCCGCGGCCTTCTTGGATTTGAGAAGACTGACGAGACTTGAGAAAACAGGCCGGCCACGCTTAGCCGCGCTCTCCTGTTCTTGGTACCAACGGGCGATCGTCATGTAGCGCTTACCAGCGTATTCCAAAATCGCGGCACGCTGCTCCTGTAGGGAGACGCCCTCTCCCTGCCGTGTGGTGGACACACGGGTGTAGGCGAAATATGTTTTCATGGATGTGAGGCTGGTTGGTTAGCGACCAGCCGTAACACATTTCACATCACCTCAAGCGATATGTTTAGTATACGGACTGCGCGCTAACCATTCCCACATGTTGCGGAAGTGGCGCTTTTTACGTACAATCACTGCACGGAGAAGCTCCAATGGTCGCCCGCCAGAGAATTGTTCAAAACGGTAAATACCCTTGGTAGACTCGCGACCTGGAGTTCCAGTTTGTCGCGAGGTCAAATGAAATTACTGCCTCTGAATAGTCACTAGAAACACCATGTCTACTGCAATCACGAAGAAAACTGCACACCCGAAGGTAGAGAGCTTCAAAGTTTGGCTGGAAGGGAAGCCGTACTGGGAGCAGTCCTTGTGGTGTCTACATTTGGAAAAGGACGAGCTAGACGATGCGGATATTGAAAAGTGTTATCAGTATTTGCTTGAGGATTCTGGCGTGATCGGGACCGCCCCCGACAGGAAGCCGATCGTCTTTCCGACTCTTAATCTTGAAAGCATTGAGGCAAACGGCGCAAAGAGTAAACTCGATAGAATCGAAAATCTCAAGGATGTGAACGCGATCGACGAGGCTTGCGTCATTGAGTTCGGCAAGAATCTCACTATCATCTATGGCGACAACGGTGCTGGTAAGTCTGGCGTTGGTCGACTCTTGAGCAATGCATGCCGCTCACGTAAGCCACGCAAGCTCTTTGCGAACGCGCGTAAGACATCATATCCAGCTCCACGACCGAGCGCGGATTTTCACATAACCGATTCCGCTGGTACAAAGGTGATCAAATACAAGCTTGGCGATACGCACCAAACTCTTAAGGGGTTCGCCGTCTTTGATCAAGAATGTGCCATTTCCCACCTGAACGACGGCAACACAGTTGAGTTTGTACCTGCCAAGATCAAGATTTTCGATGAGGTGTTTAAGAGTATCTCTGCTGTTGAGGAAAGACTGCAAGCCGACATTGAGGCAAGAAAATGTAAGAACCCTACCGAGGACGTGTTCGACGGTACTTCTTTAATTACCGACTTTGTCGATGCGCTTTCCTACGAGACCACCGATCAGGAGATCGACGATAATCTCAAGTTTACCGACGAAGATGAGGCGGCTCTTGCAAAAAAGAAAAAGGAGCTTGCTGAGAAGTTGAAACAGGACATTACCGCAGAAAAGAATCTGCTTCAAGAAGAGTGCCGTGATTTGGAGGAGTTCGAGAGGAAGCTTTCTGACACTCTCCCCACACTCTCGGAAGCACGCGCAACAAAGATAAACGGGATACTCAAAGAGATTCGCGAAAAGAATGAAATTGCCGACAAATTGAGTGTAAAGAATTTTGACTTTGCGGCCTTCAAAAATGTCGGCAGCCCGGAATGGAAGTCGTTGATCGCCGCGGCACAGCGGCTCCATGCAAAAGAAACCACCTCAAATGGTAGCATTGAACCGGATCACTGTCTTTTATGCCGGCAAGCCCTCACGAGCAAGGAAAAGACGCTTCTTGGCGAGTACTGGAAATTCTTGAGGAGCACCGCCGAGACGGAGCTTGCTACTGCACGGCAAACCCTCGTATCCAATCTCGAAACCCTTGAGAATGTTGAGATCGATTGGCCGTCCTTTTCAGCTTCCGACGTGGCGGTAAAAATCCTCAAGCGCGATGCACCGGCTGAGTTGAAGAAGATTAAGGACGGCTTCGACGGAATGAGCGACCAGGTTCAGGACTGGATCGGTAAAATGAAGAAGGAGAAAGACGTTGCATTCACTGATCTAAAGATCAAGCTGGGCGCAATCACTGCGCTTGTTGGGGAGAAGCGGAAGGCCGAAGGCAAACTCGTCGATCCTACGCCGCAAACTCGAACGCTGAATGGAGAGATCGGTTACCTCGAGCAAAAGAGGCAAGCGTCCCGTCTTATTCCCAAGATCAGGAAGTACGTGGCGTGGTTACGCTGGGAACAATCGGCCAGACCCATCAATCTTCCGACAGCGCGTGGTAACGTCACGCGCAAGAAGAACGACATCATGGGAGAGCTGGTCATCTCTCAGTACGTGGATATTTTCAATACGGAAACACAACGGCTCGACTGCAACTTTGGACTCAAGGTCGAGTCTCATGGCCGTGACTCTGCCACCATCAAGGAACTCAAACTTGAGTTTGCGCGCGGACATAATCCGAGCGAAATCTTGAGTGAGGGAGAGCAGACTGTGAGCGCGTTGGCCGACTTCCTCACTGAAGCAAGGCTCGACAAGAATAACAGCGGTATTATTTTCGACGATCCGGTATCGTCGCTTGATCACGATCGCCGAAGCACTATCGCCAAGCGTTTGGTAGAGGAAGCAAAAGAGCGTCAGGTAGTCATGCTTACGCATGACATCGTGTTCCTGCTTGATTTGCAGCATTACGCAGAGAGCGAGGCTGTAGACCACATTTCTGTTTCCATGCGAAAGACGGGCGGTTCGGTTGGACTCATCAAGCCGGAGCTCCCCTGGATTGCGCTCGACGTTAAGAAAAAGGTCGCACATCTTCGCAATGAGCTTCCAGCTTTGAAGAAGGCAGAGACCGGTGATCCGGATGAGTACCGCAAAAAGGTGAAGCTCTGGTATATGCTCCTCCGCGAATCTTGGGAACGTGCCGTGGAAGAGCGTCTATTCAAGGGTGTCGTCCAGCGATTCAACAAGGGTGTGCAGACCCAGCGGTTGGCACGTGTCAATGTGACAGAGGCCTTGATTAGAGAAGTTGAGAGCGGTATGACAGAGTCCTCAAAATGGCTTCACGATATGGCAGCTGGGGTTAATCCTCGAGTGCCTACCAGCACGAAGCTCGAGGCGGAGTTGAAAGCTCTCGACGATTTTATTACCAAGTGTACTCCATAGACTGATGATTTAAGCCTAACGGCAACCACGTTTTGTTGGAAAACCGAAGAAGTACTTGGCGCAGCAAAACAGCCTAACACTGGTTAGTTGGTGGACGGTGCAAGGGTGCCTGACTTGCCTACAGAACTTGCAGCGCTACGCTGCCACCGAGTCCTCCCGGTCATCCTCATTCCGCGACTCTTCGGCTTTCGGTTGGTACCACCCGCGCTTTTTCAGAACCGGCACCAGTTCTGGTGGACGAATCTTCTTGAGGAGGTGATTGAAGGGCTGACGCCGCTCATGACTGGTGGCCCTTAACCAACGTATGATATCATGCGCTAATGACTCAAGAGTTCGAGGTCTGGCTCGATAAGGGTCACCCGATGTTGCCGGAAACGGCAAGTGAAGAAACCGCTCAACAGGGCGGCTTTTTCATTTCTGAAGTTTTGCAAAATCACAAAAAGCGCACACCCCTTACGGGGACTCGAACCGCAAAAAACTGTTATAACGTCCCGCGTTTTCGGCGCACCGACTTCTTATTTTCAATGACGGTGCTGTGTTGAACAGCTCGAACTGAGAAGCTCGCCTGGTGTTATGTGCGGTGACAAGGAAAGAGCTGGGTTCGCTTTTTAAATGTGACAGCACCCAGTGAGTTTTTGTCTTCGAGCGATGCCTGTTGGCATCAGCCTTAACAGGGATTCACCACCTGGTTTTGTTGGGAGCGCCCAGGTTTTGACTTGGTTATACGTTTTTGCCGCTATTGTTGGCGGCCCTCTCACCTGGATTGGCTAAAAACCAGCGGAAATTGCACTTGAGTACGTTCGAGCGGAAGGTCTTCCATTGCGAGGGGCAGGGACCAAGCTCCACGGACAGTGGTTTGCGGCTTGGGAGACGAGAGTTGATGGAAAAAGAGTCCTGAACACTGAGGAATTGGAGCTGAAGCAGCGTGGGGTCCGTATCCGGACTCGCAATCTTGCCACCAGCGCAGAAAATCCACGTAGCGGATATTGTGGCGCGGAGAAATAAAGGGTTATGGTCGAGAATACCTGGTCGGCTGGTACGAGTCTGTTAGGACAGGCTGCGTGAAAGACGGATCACGGGCCGTGGTTTGGCCAAGTGGGGAGGGCAGAAATGTGGGCTGACAGCGAAACACAAAGCGACTTCCTCGGGTACAGAAGCTATGTACCGACGCTTGCTGAAATCTGCCTTCATCCGGAGCTTGCTCCTCTTGCGCTGGGAGTTTTTGGGGCGTGGGGAAGCGGAAAGAGCAGTCTCATGCGGATGCTCAAGAGTTACATTGACGAAAACGGGAAACAGTCGAAGGAAACGCAGACGCTCTGGTTCAATGCGTGGCGCTACGAGAACCGGGACGAAGCGCAATCCGCTTTGATCCACTCGATTCTTGGCAAGCTTGAGGAGAACAAGACGCTCGCAGACGACGCCAAGGCTGTCCTCAAACGGCTAAAGAAAGGCGCGAGCGTTCTTAAGCTCGCAAAGTTCATCACGACAACCGCCATTACCCTTACGCCTGACATTAATGGCTTCCTCGACTGCTTTCAGGAGCAATCGGATGAAGTCGCTAAGACGATGGAGCACTTCGAGCGGGATTTCCTTGATCTACTCGACAAAGTCGGCGTAAAGAGGCTTGTCGTCTTCATCGATGACCTCGACCGCTGTCAGCACGCGAAGATCATCGAAACTTTTGAAACGATTAAGCTGTTTCTCAACATCCCGGCGACGACGTTTGTTCTAGGCGCAGACGCAACGACTATCACGGAGGCAGTCGGTGCGGTATACGGCGTAGCTGAAGAACGCCGCCGGAAAGACTACCTTGAGAAAATCATTCAGATCCCGTTCAACATCCCCGAGCAAAAGCTCGCTGACATTTCGTGCTTCGTGGGAATGCTCATTCTAAACGCTCACATCCTTCCCGATCACCAACCAAAGCTCCTTGAAGCTCGCGCGCAGCTGTATACAGTGAACGGACCCAGTACTGACGCGTTTTGTTCGTGGCTGAAGGAAAACACCGGACTCTTCGAAGCCGATACTCCGAATCTGGTTGAGTCGGAGCTCCGCCGGGTACTCGATTATGCCGAAATCCTAGCGCGCGGTTTGAAGGGCAATCCGCGGCAAATCAAGCGGTTCCTTAACATCCTCTCGCTTCGCCAGCGGCTTGCCGGCGCGAATGAAATCAACATTGATCCAGCGCTTATGATGAAGCTAGGAATCATCGAATATGTCTGGGAGAACATCTTCCGTACGATTGCCGAGACGATTGACCCTGAGACCGGCCATTCCCTGCTACTAGCGGAACTTCACAATAAAACGGGAAGAGAGGACAAGGTCTCCGGATCGCAGCTTCTTGAGCAAGCCAGCGAAGATCTCTCATTCGTTGAGTTCATCCATGCCGAGCCGCCCCTTGACGGCAACATAGACCTTCGAAACTACCTCTACCTGGCACAAACAGCTCTTGGGCCCGGTAGAGTCGATACGTTGTTACCGGCTGATGAGCAAGCGAAACAACTCGTTAAGGAAATCGAGAGCACAGACCATGTCCGCTCAAGGTCGGGTGCAATGCGAGCTGCGTCACTGGACGCTGCCGTTGCGTCGGCGGTTGTTCGGAGGCTTGCTAAGGATTTGCCGAGCGCTCAGAACGTTGCACTACAGGTTGGAATCATCCAGGGTTTACAAGAAGTGTGCCGCCGCCACCCCAACTGCTTCAGCGTGGCAGTCGAAGCCATTCGACACGCTGAACTTTCGAAAGCCGAAGGCGTTGCCGTTGCATGCAACGCACTTCTAGGCGATGCAAGAAACGCTGGTTTAGAACTCGAAGATGACCTTACCAAGCGTTTTGAGAATGCAGGTCCGATCGCTAGGGCCTTGGCCACTAAGCGCAAACCATCTCCGAAGTAGAGAACTAGATTAATGGGCACCTCAGCATCGTTTCCTACACCAAGCGGCGGTGACTGGACGCCTGCAAAGCAGGCCGTGAGCAATGCCGTCGGTCAAGGTCAACCTAGTCCCGCCAAAGCTGCCCGCATCGTCGCCCGAACCCTTAGGGCCGTAGGCGGACTTCAGGCCGGTGCTTCGGGGAACGCCCGCAGGGCAACGATAGCCCGTGCAGGCGGGGGTGGTGGTGGCGCTGCCCGCGGCGGAAGGACAAGATCTACGAGCGGCATATTATCGTCGCTTGGTGGATTTGGTGCGTCACTCCGAGACGGAGGCCTCGGCCAGGCTCTCGATTCTCTAGGCCTATCCGGGCTTAGAGGTCAATCGGCTGCCGAAGTAGTATCACGTGTTGCAGAGCATCTCGCTAATGGCGTGGACGGACTCATCTACGAAACGGCCTATGCCGCGCTCATCCAAGCCCTCTACGATGCAGCGCAGCTTGCCGACCAAGGATCGTTTGAGGCGCTCGATACCGGGCTCCAGGCTTATCTCAATCAGCACGGCCCCGAAGGCCTTGCTGCGCTGTTCCTTGAGCAATTCGTTTTTGCGCGCGTTTGGACCGCAGTTGAGAACCACGCTTCGAGCCACGCCCGCTCTAACGGTGAACATGAGGCGCTTCTTCGCTCCGTTGCTAACTGGTGCCGCGAGCAAGTGCAAGCACTGTTTGACGAACACCGCGCAAATGGTCGCTTCGAACAAGTCGACTGGTTCGGACGACGCGGACTCACGCTCGCAAATTCGATATGCGATGCTTTTGAAGATCGACTTGCTGCCGCCAGCGAGGAATAACACATGCTAGTTTCCCGCATTACTTCACCCCGAGGTCCATTCCCAGACGCCGCGACTACTGGTGCATTCTACTGGGATACGGTTAGCAACTCACCGAATGTGAGTCTCGAAATATTTCTCGATAACTTGCCAACAGAGCTTTTGCTTACGCACCTCGGCCGCGACCTCCTTGAGTTCGCTTCTGCCCTTTACCTTGCGGACGAATCCCTAGCCCGAATAAGTGCGGCCGACCATTGGGCAAGAGACTTTGAATTCGCGTTTCCTGTCCACGACCCAAGTCAGTGGGAGTCCGCCAGCGAGTCGCTCAGAAGATGTCTTGGGTTCCTCTCGGGTGACCGCTTCACCTTCACCTGGTCTGAACGGCGCAATCTTCCGCGACTTGTTCGACATCGCGCTAAGCTTAGGCGGAGCAACATCGTGCGACAGCCTATCGATCGCATTTCACTGTTTTCGGGAGGGGTCGATTCGCTTCTTGGAGCAGTTACTTACCTGGAGCAAGACGAACGTGTGCTTCTACTTGGTCATTACGCAGACAACGCTACAGCCGCTGCACAGCGAGAACTTGCAAGGCACATTCAGGGGCGGTTTCCCGAGAAAGCGAAGTTCCTCCAGTTTCGCATCCAAAGGCACCGTGGCGAGCATCGATCCGTCCAGCTTCCTTCCAAGGCGGAGAAGTCTCACCGAACGCGCTCGTTTCTCTTTCTCTCACTCGCTGCTGCGGTTGCGCATACGCTAGAAATTCCTCGCATATCGATTCCAGAAAACGGACTCATTGCCCTTAATCCGCCTATCGAATTGTCTCGCATGGGGGCACTTAGTACACGAACAGCACATCCGATATTCCTTGTTCGCTTCCTGGATTCAGTGCGCACACTTGAAGCGTTCCAAGGCAATTTAGAGAACCCGTTTCTCTTTCAGAGTAAGATAGACATGCTTCGGACAGCACCACCTTGGATGCAGCAACTGTTTCTACGTTCCGTTTCCTGCGCAAGGCCCACTCGGTACCAAGATCGCCGCGTCCTTCACTGCGGCTATTGTGTCCCTTGCATTTATCGGCGAGTAGCCTTTGTCCCTGTTGGATATGACCGAGCTCGCGATTATGCGTTTGACGCCTTTCGATCGCTTTCGTCGCTTACTAACGCGCTGCAAGCCGACTTTCGCGCGCTCGTTCGATTTGCTCGCCGGGTCGAGGGGGCGGGTGTTGCCGAAATGTCCGGGATCGTGCTATCGCATGGCCACTTTTCACCCTCGGATGCGCGGCAACTTGGCCATGAAACTGATTCATATGCTCCTTGGATTGGAATGATCAAACATTGGGCTGGGTCGTTTCTTCAGACTGTTCAGGACAAGTCAACGAGGCAAACTCTGCAAACCCTAGGATTGCCAACTGGGCAGGTTAAGCGGACAACATGAAGGCAATCTCACTAAAGCAGCCTTGGGCAAATCTTGTCGCCTCGGGTCAGAAGACGATTGAGACCCGCACGTGGTCAACAACGTACCGCGGCCCGCTTCTCATCGTTTCCTCAAAGAGCCCACCGATTGCTCCAGCGGGATTTGCGCTTGCGGTCGCAGAGCTAATTGATTGCCGGCCGATGAACAAAGCTGACGAGGCCGAAGCACGCTGCAAGTTTTATGAGGGGGCCTTCGCATTGGTTCTGGCGCATATAGGAGCCATCGCTCCCATCCCGGTACGAGGAGCACACCGAATATTTGATGTTGACATTTCAAAATCTGACCTCACGTTTCGCTCGTGATGTCCCCGCGCCAAGCGATTGGTACTTCGGCCCGTATGGCGAAAGAGATTCGGCGAGGTGCGTGAGTATCTGGGCTAGGCCGGGTTCCTGGCAGTGCGAAGCGGCACATGAAAGCAGCCAGCGATGCCGGCGGCGCGGACGAACGCTGCGAATCAGCAATTGATGCACGTTCCGCAGCGCTCGCATTGAGCAGGAGGTCGAAAGGCTTCCGAGACTCCTTGGGTGTGTCGCGTAACCAGCGTGCGATTATTTCCAAAGTTCGAGGTCTGGCTCGATAAGGGTCACATTCTGTTGATTCGGCGTGTTCGGCGAGGGTCGCAAACGGTTTCGAGAGCTTAACCACAACATTTTTTCCGATCAGCGCACGGTTCGAGGTCGTGATTTGCATTAATTCACGTTTTTCATGTCATTCGCCAAACCGTAAAGCCGTTGAACGTTATTTGCCAGTTCGAGGTATTCGGCTCCCTCCATGGTTGGCTCGGAATCGCGTCGGCGAGCTGACAGCTCGGTAGCTAAATCCGATGAGTTCTCTTTCAGAGGGGCCGCGATGCGGTCCCCCTTTTTGTTATGCTCGTCTACCAGACCTCTGAATTCGGACTTGCAACATATGAAGGCGAGGCAACTTGTCGGCGCAGACAAAGTTGGCATCCTGGGATCCACCGGTCCATGGCTCATAATCTACCGTCATGCGGAAGTCACCAAACAAACGCAGGCGGTATAGACAGCGGCATCGAGATATCCGATTTATCAACCGTCGCGCTTTGACACAAAGGCAACGGCGCTCTATGCTGGCGCGCTCGCATCGAATAATTCCTGCTCATCAACAGCGTGCTATTGCGTCAAAGGCACTGCCACAGACGCAAATAGCCAGGTGGCGTCGATGGAAGCCTAATCATCCCTTTCAATGAGGTACTTCGCCTACTGTCGCAAGTCCACAGAATCAGAGGATCGCCAGGTGCTGTCGATTGAATCGCAGCGCATGGAACTACAGCGCGCGCTGCGGAACGACAACGATCAAATCGTGGAAATCTTCGAGGAGGCCTACAGTGCCAAAACGCCGGGCAGGGTCGTTTTTGATGCGATGCTCAAACGCTTGGAACGTCGTGAGGCCGATGGCATTATTGCTTGGCACCCCGACCGGCTGGCCCGCAATTCCATCGATGGTGGCAAGATTATCTATATGCTCGACCAGCAAGTCCTCAAAGACCTCCGCTTTTCCAATTTCAGTTTTGAAAACAATTCGCAAGGCAAGTTCATGCTGTCGATCATCTTCGGCTATTCCAAATATTATGTGGACAACTTGAGCGAGAATGTTAAACGTGGCAATCGCACGAAGGTGCTCAAGGGGTGGCGACCGGGAAATGTGCCGATCGGCTATCGCATAGACTCGACAGCCAAAACCATCGTCGCCGACCCCGATCGATTTGATGTGGTTCGCAAGCTGTGGGATGGGATGCTCACCGGTGTAGCCAGCCCCAGCCAGCTCCACCGGCAGGCACGCGACGAATGGGGGCTCCGCACCGCTCAAAAGAAGCGAGTTGGGGGCAATGCGATGGCCTTGAGCGCCATCTATAAACTGATTTCCAATCCCTTTTATGCTGGATTGATCCGTTGGGAAGGACAGACGCATGTGGGCCGTCATCCGGCGATGGTGTCGATTGATGAGTTTGAGCGCGTGCAGGCCTTGTTGGGACGACCCACCCCTCCGCGCCCCAAGCACCAGGATTTCCCATTTAGGGGCCTTATACGATGCGGAGCCTGCGGACTGGCCATTACAGCCGAACATAAGACCAATCGCCATGGGCACCGTTATGTTTACTATCATTGCACCCATCGCCATGCGCGCTGCTATTGCCGCCAGCCCTCGATTGAAGGCCGCGAATTGGAACGGCAGTTTCTCGCCTTCCTGGAGTCGATCATCCTCCCCGCTTCTCTGCATGACTGGGCCCTGCGCATGGTGAAGCAGACCGAATCCGAACGGATTGAACAGGCCAAGCGTGAAATGGATAACCGGCATCAGATTCTTGCGGACACGGTGCGTCAGTTGGACAACCTCACCAGCCTGCGCTTGCGGGATCTCATCGATGATGCTGAATTTGCAACTAAGCGGCAGGGCCTGCAGCAGGAGCGGCTGCGGTTGGAACAACTTTTGGCGAGGGCACCGGAGGATCAGGGGGATAGGATCGAACCCCTTCAAAATCTCAAATCATTCAACGATAGGGCCGTATTCTGGTTCCAGCACGGCACGACGGAACTCAAGCGGCTGATCGCTCAAACAGTCGGATCGAACCTTTTGCTCACGGACAAAAAACTCTTAATTGAAGCCGCGAAACCGTTTCAGCGGGTCCACCAGGACGTGGAAATTCCCCAACGGTGCACCCTTCAGGAATCGAACCTGAGGCCTTACGAATGTGAATCGTACGCTCTAACCAGCTGAGCTAAGGGTGCCTTTAGCTCATTAAGTAAACCGTATTTTATTGAAAATGAAAAGGCGCCAGATAGGTATATCTATCTGGCGCCTCGATTGTCTGCGCTAAGATCTAAATGTGCGTCTTCTCGAATAAACGAAAAATGACAAAAGTGACCACCTGTTCAACGTCCACAGCTGCTGCAAATTGGAGTGGATCATTCACAAGTGCTCTTGAGATTGGGTTGTCCATGTTGACGCTACCTCCTCCAAAACATCGAAAGTTCTGGCCAATCTCTTTGGTGATGGTTTTGATCTGTGGGCCATACTGCTTGATCACAGCATCAAGCTTTGCTTGTGCCTCATGTTCCACACTTTTCTTGACCTTAGGCATTTGATTCTCCTGGTTATGGAAAAATTTAATTGCCCAGTGCACACTGGACTCCAAAATTACCCTATCATAAACAAGATTGAATGTCAAGGTATTGAATGTGTGACTGTCTGATAAGTATTTACAAACTTCTACACAAACTCGATTCGGGAGAGATAGCCTTTGCGGACCAGGATCCAGCGGGCGAGGAGGAGAACAATGATAATGATTAGAATTGGATTAATTGGCGAATATAATTTAATTAAATCCCAAACACTGATCCATTGGATATTCACCGTGCCATTTACCGTTTCAATATTATTGGCAAACTTGGTATCTTCTTTATCAAGATTAGTTAATTGAGCTTTGGTTTGAGCGATGCTCTGATCAATCCACTTGTTTTGATTAGCAAAATTTTGATTTTCAACACTTTGACGCCCTAGCAAATCAGCTTGAGTTTGAAGTAAAACGGCCAGTTGGCTCCTAAGCGCCGCAGACTCTCCCGGATCATCAGTTAAAAGAATTTGTGATTCTGTAATATTTAATTTGCTTTGTGTCGCAGTTAATTCACTCTTAATATTGTTAAGCGTGGCCACGTGAGCGGTAGCGAGATCCTTTTTACGCTTTTCAAGAGTAACCAGAGCCTCCTCGGCTGTCTCAGTGCGACCTTCAATTGATTGCTTTTGGTTTAAAAGATTTTGGGATGAAATGCTCTCAACATAAAGTTTGGCCCCCACCAAATCCCCTACCCGATTTTTAAATTCATCAAAACGACTTTTGGGTACCACAAAAGTAATGTAACTATACTTTTCCGAAGTATTAAAGTTATCAAGGCGACCTTCCACATCGCGAACAATATTTTTAACATCATCAGCTGTTTCAGACACATCGCGCGTCTTCAAATTTCCGGAATACGAGGTTTTCAAAAATTCTCTGGTGTCGGTAACGTCGTCCTGCTCGGGGTATGGATAGGGGTAATAATCTGGCATCACCCCACTTGATACCGGAATATTGGCACCACCATACGATCCACCCCCACTCGGCATCATGGCATTCTCCGCGTAATCAACACCACTCTTCATCCTTGCTGTGCCAAGTGAATTTAAAACTATATAAGCCCCAATCACCAACACAATTAGTGTAATAATCAACTTCTTTTTCGAAATCCTAATCACCTTCTGATTATTTGTTTCCATATGAGTCGATTGTACCATAAGTAAGTCGAGGGGGTTATATCAGTCTATAAGGCAAAGAAAAACCGCTAGTGAGTAAACACCTCTAGCGGTTTTTGTGACTTTTCTCAGACCTAAGTGTTGCGTTGAATGCGATGGCCGTAGGCTGCATTAATTTTTGACGCCACTGTATTAAAAATTCTTACAGCCTCATCCTCATTTTTTGCTGGCCACATAGAAAGAATTGTGAACCACGCTCCCGTTAGATTACCTGGCCCAATCTTACGCTCACCGTCACTTTTCTGAAAATCAGCTCCGAGAGCCGAACCTAGGAATGGGTGATGCGTGTGTTTATTTGAAGTAAGCATCACAGACCAACTATTCTCTTCTTCATCAATTGACAACCAGCCTCCTGGCCAAAAAATTGGGATAAAGCCAAGTAGCTTCTTGTGATGCCACACCTTAACGTGTTTTCCCAAGCGCCTGTGTAGTTCGGCAATCTTTTGAGAAATGTTCATGCAAGTCTCCTTTTTTCGAGTTCCAAATGAAAATGTACTTTTTAGAGCCACAAAGCTCAAGTTAATCCTGCCCTATCGTAGCATACTATAATACTTTGTCAATAGTAAAAGAAAAAAGCGCACGTCCCCGAGGGTCGTGCGCTTGTGTGTACAAAATTGTAAGGACTTAACATCTAGGCCGCAAACACCTCGGCGACTCCATGGTCTACAACCACAACAGCCACCTCAGTCATACCCTTGAGCTTCATCGCAGCATCCTCATCGAAGATACCAAGTGCTTGCTGAATGCCATTCCGCACGGCAAGTCCTCTGGCGAAAGGAACTTCACCCCTGTCACGTATTTCCTGCCAGTCGTGACCGGGCATCAGTACGTCAGCAAGTGGACCACCGTGAACATCGTCAACGTTTAAAAGTACGATTACCGCCTCGTCGGCAGTCATACCGCGCTCCGTCAATCGTTGCTTGAAATGATCAACGCGATCAGAGTTAATCTCAAGAGTATTTTTGCAGTTGTACTTACCAACGGCACCAATTACTGCAATGACTTCCGGATCAACAAGGACAATTTCCCCATTGTCTTTGCGAACGACCGCAGCGGTAACATTTGAACCTTCGACTCCATCCCTGTAAAGAGCGGGGCCGTCAACGCTAATAATGTGTCCGTCGAGTTTGCCCTTGAGCTCGTGGATAGCGTTCAAAACTCGCTGACGACTTTCATCGTCACCAAGATGAAGGACACTCGCCATTCCTCCACTGTAATGCCAATCAACTTGAGCATTAGCTTTCTTAGCGACGGACCGTACCCAACGCTCTACAGCGTTGGAACTACCACGGACAACACAAACACCTCTGCCTTTCTTAAAAATGTCGGGGTTACATGGAGTCGGAGTGGGGCCATCTGTTGCCATAATTTTCTCCTTGCTTTGTTTAGTTTTGAAATGTACTTTCCTTGAGCCACAAAGCTCAAGTTAATCCTATGCTAACGTATCATACTATCATATTTTGTCAAGAGTGAATCGAGTGGACCGTATCGGATTCGAACCGATCACCCCCACATTGCAAATGTGGTGCTCTACCAAATGAGCTAACGGCCCATATATGGGCTACTATTCAAGCCTATCAATTTTTGCGGCTAAAATAAAGTCGTTTTCTGAAAGACCCTTAACCGCATGAGTAGTCAGGTCAATTTTGACATACCCCCAACCAAGAGCGATATCTGGATGATGTCCCTCATCTTCGGCCAAATTTCCTACCTGATTGGTGAAATTTAGGGCCTCTTTAAAATTTTTAAACTTCCACTCTCTCTTAATCTTTATATAATCATCGGCCACCTGCCAATTTTTTACCTCACTCAAAAATTTATCCACCTCACCTTTTGCAAGTGGACTCCCGCCCATCTCACACACTACACATTTTTTGCTAATAAGCGACATTCCTTAATTTTTACTAAGCGCGAGAGAAATAACGTGATCAAGGAATTGCGGGTATGAGCAACCCACAGCGTCGAGGGCTTTTGGCAAAAGGGATTCTGAAGTCATGCCCGGCAAGGTGTTAACTTCCAAAAAATAAATGCCTTTGGGCGTCACAATAAAGTCCGAACGTGAGTAATGCCTCAAACCTAAAATTTGATGAATCTTAATTGCGGCTTCGGCAAGTTCGCGCTTTTCCGCATCTGTAAAATTGCCAGGGCAAATTTCTGCCGTTTGGCCATTATATTTAAACTCATAATTCCACACCTTGTGCCCGGCCGGCTTTCTTATCTCAATCGGTGGCAAAGCATACACCTCATGATTTCTGAAGTTATCTACCACGCCGCAAGTGGCCTCTTTACCTCTGATATACCGCTCAACTAAAACTTGGCCCGAATAATTTAATGAATCAATAATCGCCTCCGCCAACTGACTCACGGTGAGTGCATACCCGAGCCCGACCGATGAACCAGAATCTAGCGGCTTCACAATCCACGGCGGTGCCATCTTAAAAAAGATTTGCTGAATCTTCACCGGGATATCATCCTCCCTACTCACCACTTGCCCTGGCGCCATTTTAAACCCCGCCACTTCAAGCGCCTCTTTGGTGAGTTGTTTGTTCATCGCCAAACTTGAAGCCAAGCGCCCAGACCCAGTGTAAGGCACGCTAAGGTCGTCAAACAACGCTTGCACCTGACCATCCTCTCCATACTCACCATGCATAGCGTTAAAAAAAACATCCACCTGCGGCACCAAACGATCCGGCGTAGTCTCCATGCCATTTAAATGCCAAGTGCCATCGCGAGTAATCAAAATATCTTTGGATTGATACTTTTCCGAATTGAGATGCTTAAGCACACTTTGTCCAGTTTTAAGCGACACGTCATACTCGTGTCCTGGTCCTCCTCGCACCACACCAACTCGAATCAATGCCATAAACTACTTAAGAAAAGATTTGATCTTTCCGACCACATCATCAAGAGTAAAGTTGGCTTTAATTAAAAAGTCGTTAGCTCCCAAACCCTTAGCTCGTTCAATGTCCTCTTTTTGTCCAAGGTTTGAAAAGATGATTACCGGGGTCTCCTTAAGAGCATCGTTGGCGCGCACACGCTTAAGAACCTCAAAACCATCAAGTCCTGGGAGTAAGAGGTCGAGTAAAATTAAATCTGGCTTTTTGCTTTCAGCTTGAGCCACACCGCTCTCGCCATCCACACCCACCTCCACTGCATAACCCTCCTTCTCTAAGCGTTTAGCGGTAAGCGAACGTAAAAATTCATCATCCTCAATAATTAAAACTTTGTATTTTTTTGCTTCTGCATCCATAAAATTATTTTTTAAATTTTTAATATAAAATTAGTGCCTATTAAGCGGTAAGGTAAAGTGAAATGATGAACCCTCACCCTCTTTACTCTCAAACCATATCTGACCACCATGCTTTTCAATAATATCTTTGGCAATAAATAGCCCAAGACCCGAACCATCGGTTTTTACTTTAATAGCATTTGGCGCTCTAAAGAACCGATGAAAGATTTTATCACGATCCGACGAGGGTATGCCAATGCCCGTGTCGGCCACTACCACCTCCACACTACCCTGGGCGGTATTAATTCTATCATCTTTAAGATAAACAGTAACCTTACCCTTATCTGGGCAATATTTTATCGCATTGTCAATTAGATTTTCTAACACCATCGAGATCTTTACTGGATCCAACGTAACTTCAGGCAACACGTTTTGAGGTTTAATTAACTTTAGGTCAATTTTTTTAGACTCGGCTGGAGTGGTAAATTCAAAAATCACACCCTCAATAAGTTCGCTAATTTTAGTTGGGATGTAATTGTAGTCAGATTTATCCGCCTCAATATAATCCACATTTAATAAATCATTTACGATTGAGATTATGCGCTGGGTGCTGTCATAACCTTTTTGAAGAAAATCTTTTTGTTCACTTGTAACTTTACCCAAATTCTCTTTTAGCAACATGTGGAATGTCCACTTGATGGCCGAGAGCGGGGTGCGGAGTTGGTGGGTAGTAACAGAAATAAATTTGGATTTGGCTTGCTCCAAACTTTGCAAACGCTTGTTTGCTAAGGTTAACTCGAAGTCTTTATCAAAAAGTTGTTTGGCATAATCGGAGAGTTCTTTATTAAGTTTGGCAAATTCTTCAGCGCGATTTTGCTCAACCCCAATCCGTTCAGAAAGTAGTTTGTTGCGCTCACGATTTAAACGCGACAAATACATGAGGAAAAATCCCATAATCACCAAGTAGGCAACAATGGGCACCAAAAGCAAAGCATAAACTCCACCGCTCACCCCCGTGGCGTTTAAAATTAAAAGTAATGAACCTGCCAAAGCGACCGTGATTACACCCCAAAAAATTAATGGGTTCACTTCCTTATCTCTCAAACGAGAATCGTCACTCGGATTCACCCAATTATTTTACCACGAATTTGCCTATGATAGGCAATGGAAAAACGGTGAGCCTCACTGTTGGCTAGCAAAATTGCCCTAGATAATTCATCATTTAAGATTTTAATACCCCCAATTAATCGAGTGGGTTTATGTTTATCATTTTTTACTACGCCAATAATTGAAATGTTTGTTTTGTTTTCTTTGACTACTTTTTTTGCCACATTCACTTGCGCCACCCCGCCATCTACCACAATTATTTTAGCTCTTGGCCATTCATTATGAGCAAATCGGCGCGTTAATATCTCACGCAAATTTGCTGTGTCATTTGTTTTATCCTTATTATCGCCTTTTAGTTTAAACTTTCGATATTCATTTTTCATTAACTCACCCCCCTCCACCACAGTCATTACTCCCACCGTATTTTGCCCACTCATGTGGGCAATGTCGTAAGCCTCAATGCGCTCTAATGGCTCATTCTCTTTATCTCTTGCAATTAACGCCACATCACGAATATGTTTGAGCGAGAAGATGCGATCACGAACAATTTGGGCTTCTTCAAATTTTTGCCCTTCTACTAACAACTTCATTTCGCGCGCAAGTTCACGATATAAACTTTTTTGTTTGCCAGAGAGGAAAAGTTTCAGTTGAGAAATTTGTTTGCGGTATGTTTTCTGGTCAATTGCACCAGAACAAACCCCGGGGCAAAGTCCAATTTGCGCGTTAAAACAAGGCTTGCCCTGAGCGGAGTCGAAGGGCTGACATTTATCGCGATACGGAAAAATCTTTCTAATTAACACCATCGCTTTTTTTAATTCCCCACCGTTTGGGAAAGGGCCGTAAACAATTTTTTCACCTTTTAAATCCTTTCCGCGCACGAGTAAAACGCGAGGCCAAGATTCATCAGTGATCACAATATGCAAAAAACTCTTATCATCCTTCTCTCTAGTATTAAACGGCGGGAGATGTTTTTTTATTAACTCAGCTTCAAGCAGCAGCGCCTCAAGCACTGAGCCGGTGGTAAGGTGATCTACGCGCGTAGAAACTAGTGGTAACCCTGCCACTCTTACCCCGCGCGTGGCCGCCACATCGCGGGCCAAATAACTCCGCACGCGGTCGCGGAGTGAGGTGGCTTTGCCAATATAGAGAATCTCCTTTCCTTTTTTGAAAAAGTAGACCCCTGGCCCTTCTGGCAATTTTTTTAAACTTTTTAAACTTATCGGCATCTTATGCCTTAGACTCGCCTAAAAGTTTGATGATTGCAAGCTCGAGTGGTGCGGTGGGTAAATATGAGCGACCCAGATCATCATAAGCTACCAAAAGTTCCCGCAGAGTTTTAGAGAAGGCAGCAGAAGCGGGTTTGAGTGCCGTCTCCTTTAAAAATTTAACCTCATCATCACTTAATCCCTTCAAAAAGTTTGGGGCGAGCTTTGGTGCTAAGTTAATAATCATTATTAAACGCACTAAGCGTAAAACCATTTTTAAAAATACTTTAGCATCATAATTATTATCTGCTACTTCACTAATTATCTTAAGCGCTGACTCCAGACTATTGTCGGCCAAAGCGCTCACCAAACCTCGAGCTAAGTGGAGTCCTGGTGCGCCAGTGAGTCGCGCTACCTCTTCAGCTGTTAGCTTTTTATCTACGAGTGCGGTGGTAACTTTTTGGAGCATACCCACCGCGTCACGATACGAGCCGTCACCAAGCATAGCTAAAAGCTCTGCCGCATCGGCCTCCACCTTCCAACTCTCCGCTTTAGCAATCCGTAAAATTGCTTTTACTAAATCATTGATACTTGGCTTTTTAAAATTAAAAGTTTGGCAACGCGAAATAATTGTCTCCGGAACTTTATGACCCTCAGTAGTAGCAAGAATAAAAATCACATGTGATGGTGGTTCCTCAAGAGTTTTAAGAAGCGCGTTGAAGGCCTCCTTGGTAAGCATGTGCACCTCATCAATAATGTAAACTTTTTTTTCTGAAGTAAATGGTAAAGTTTGCGCCGCGTCACGGAGTTCGCGGATCTCGTCGATGCCACGATTTGAAGCGCCATCAATTTCATAAAGATCTTCAGGATTGGTGCCGAGCTCACGAGATAAAATCCGGGCGAGACTTGTTTTACCCGTACCGCGCGAACCGATAAATAAATAAGCATGGGCTAAGCCAGCACCTTTAGTGGCCTGACTTAACGCCTCCACGATATGATCTTGACCGATTACCTCGCTAAACTTCCGCGGACGGTATTTACGATATAAAGCAATAGTTTCTCCCATTACTTGATTATATAAAAAAAAGCGGGTCGTCGCACGTTGCGACGACCCGGCCAACGTCTGTGGGGTTCACGGACTAACTGGCAATACTGGAAAGAACTTGGCGACTTCATGCCCAGCACTCACAAGCTCGGCATCCGTTGCCAGACGACGGAACGACTGCCCCCTGGTGCTCATGCACCCGGGGCATGATAACTGGAGTGAGTATCCAGTAAAACTCACATGTCCGCAAGTGTGCTCAGACACAAGTGGTCTGGCACTTTTCCCAAGAACCGAAACATGGACTGCCCCGTCACCTTTGTGTTGGAACGATACAGGAATACTTCTCATAGTACACCTTCTCCTTTCAGAACTTCGTTCGTAATGTCGCGGATCTGCTCCCAAGACAATCCGCTACCCTTCGCCCGCGGAGCACCGCCGATGATGTCAGATCCATTCCAACCTTCTCCTGGCGCAAAACCCTCAACAGCGTTGAACGCGGCGTAAAGCTTTGGCACGGGGAAACGAATGTAGCGCGAGCGACGACCAACCGTGTAAACCTTGCGTCCATCTGGTCGCGTAGCCACCTCGCAGATGTACGCATCCATTCCCTTACTTAAGAGATGGTAACGCGCCTCGTTTCCACCGATCTCGTTGTAAATCATGTAGACCGGTGAGTCATAGTACACCTCATGGCGGATATCGAGCTCCACTTCTTCGGCCTGATTCATTACAAATTGATCAAGTCGATGGAGCATTGCCTCGAGATTGTCGAGCAACATCTCCGCTGAGGCTCGAGCCAACTCACCAGACTTACGCAAGTCAGTGTAAGGCCTGAAGACCCAAGAGTGTTTACGGATCAGTGAATCCTCAAGATTCATCGGGAATGCTCCACCCGTGATATCCAAACGATCGGTAAGCGCCAAAAGACGACTCATCGTTGGGATGCTCTGGGTACCCTCAAACTTTTTGTGGTTGAGGAGATACCAGACAGCGAGAGTAGTGTCTTGGTCAGTGTCGTTGATGTGAATCATGGCTGACACTTTTCCATCAGAGCCAATCATCGAGTGCATAAGTCCACCCTTGATGGCATAGAAAACCTGCATTGCCGTGCTCATAGTCGCTTCCCTCACCACGTTGTCGTGGTGATCGAAGTTGATGTGAGCGGTCTGCTCGTTAAAGTTTGGCCCTCCCTTAACCACACCATCGAGTGCAATTGAGCGATTGGGCGCAGACTTTAGAAATGCGTCCCAATCCATACTTAATCTTGGTAACGCAATCACCGAAAATGGTCCATACCGTCGGATGTTAGACATTCATTTTCCTTTCAATTAAAGGTCTTTCTGTTTCCGTATAACTTTTCAGATTATATCACCTTTCAGAAATCTGTCAACTAGGGCTGTGACTTCGTTATAGTTGTTAGTTTCCATCAATTTGGCGCGGAGTTCGGTAGCGCCGGGGAAGCCATTCACATACGCCTTGTAATGCTTCTTCATAATCGCGAAGCTTTTTACGCCACCTAATAATTCTTCAAAGAGTTTAGTGTGCTCAAGCATGACTTTTAGTTTTTCTTCAGTTCCTCGACTACGCTCGGAATTATTTTCTGCTGAAAATAACCATGGATTACCAAATATCGCTCTGCCAAGCATCACGCCGTCGCAGCCGGTTTCTGCTACTTTTTTTCTTGCATCAGTGAGATCTATTACATCGCCATTACCCAATATTAAAGTTTTAGATTTTAATTCATCTCTAATTTCCACCGCGCGCTTTACTCGCTCCCAGCGTGCCGGCACTTTACTCATCTCTTTACGTGTCCGCGCGTGGATGGTGAGAGCGGCCAAACCTTCAGCTAAAAGTTCCGGCAACCAAGTTTCCAATTCATCTTTATTATAACCCAATCTGGTTTTCACCGAGATCGGAATCTCGCGCCCCGCGGCTTTCACTCCCCTTTTGGCTGCTCTAATAATCTCTCTCGCCAATTGCGGATTCTTAATCATGGCCGCGCCAGCCAATTGCTTCTCAATTGTTTTATCCGGACAACCCATATTAATATCTAAGCCGTCGAAGCCGAGCTCAGCCACCAGTTTGGCAGCACCTTCCATCTTTTCTAAATTTGAACCAAAAAGTTGCGCCACAATTGGCCGCTCACTTTCAGAATATTTTAAATCGTGTAGTAAAATTTCCCGTCCCCTACTCATCAAACCATCAGCCGCGACAAACTCCGTCCACATTATTTGAGGCTTACCATACTTCGCGATGATACGTCGAAAGGCCACGTCGGTGACATTCGCCATCGGTGCCAGCGCCATTATTGGCTTAGGTAATTTTTCCCAAAAGTTTCCACTCATCTCCCTAGATTGCCGTGTTATTTATTTTAGTCAAGGTGAGTTCACCCACTGACCCAGTTGCAGGTAAACCATTGGCTGTTTGGAAATTAGTCACTGCCCTTTTAACACACGGTCCAAAGTTTCCGTTTACAGGGCAATCATCTAACGTTTGACCCGTTGGCGGGTAAAATCCTTTGAGTTGCAAAAATCTCTGTAAAGCTAAAGCATCAGCACTCCCCTTCAAACCTTCATATAGTGGTGCACGGAAAACGTGGGGCAAAAGAACGGTAGCTGGCAAATCACCTCGATCCGCAAAATAATTCTTCATTCCGAGATAAGTTTGCCAGGCAAGTTCAGGCAACATTTTCGTCCTGATTTGTGGGTTAATAAATTGTGGCTCATAAATATACCCATACTCAACTAAAACTGCCGCCCCATCACGCGAGCCTTGTGAGCCAAGTGCAATTAATTCTTGATCCTCAATTACCACGTCACTTTCAATCGCAAGTGTGCTAGGTGATTGTAAATTTTTTATTTCAAGCGCTAAACTTTCAGCCAACTGCTTACTCGCCCGAGCATTAGGGTATTGTGATTCAGGAATATAAATTGAAAAACCTGTGTGTTTGCCAGCGCGATTGTAACCTCTCCCCGGATAGTCATTAACATGAATATGAAAAGCTAAATCAATATCATTTTCATTCGCCCATTTATTAATTCCATAAAGCCTAATCGAGACTTCATTTTTGGCAAAATTATGGGTTACCCCAATATGTTCTTTAATATCCCCTGACTTCACAAGGTTCAAAAATCTTTCTCTAGTTTTTAATCTAAATGAAATAATGTCTTCTCGGTTATCAGTAAAATAATTCAAAAATTCCGGCAAGTAATTACCTGTTTCAAAATCCCGTGTCACCATCACCTCAAACCGAGGATCATTGTTTAGATAATTATAAAGCCACTCGGTCAATTCCAAGTTTACATCAGCCTCCTTCAAACCCTGAAACTCAGTACCTGAATACTCATTATCGTGGCCAGGGACCAAAAGGATTTTAAGCTTATTTTCGTTGTAGGCATCCTTAAGATCTTCAGGCGTAATCGTTTCCTCAAACACTTGGCCCAAGTAAGTTATAAAAGGAACAGGGTAGTTACCTTGTCCATCTGGCCAAAGCCAAAAAATAAACGCCGTCATCCCCACCAATGCAATATAAAAAAACTTCTTCATTATAATCTAGCTTGAGATACTTGGATGATAATCACTATCAATTTTTACCACATGTTCCTTAAAATCCAAAATTTTACCTTGCTTGTTTACTGCCACTTCAAGCGCCATGCCCGTCATTGTTTCTTCTGAAAAATATTGATCAAACACAAAATTCCCTAAGCTGTAGGCAATTAAACCATTCCGATACTTTTCAATTTCTTGCCTCACGTGCGGATGATGACCAATTACTAAATTTGCACCAGCATCAACGGCCCGCCTAGCTAAAGTTTGTTGGCGAGTGTTTGATTTTGTTTGATATTCATCACCAAAATGAAACGACGCAACGATCACATCCACCTTACCTTTAGCTTTAGCGATAGACTCAAAAAAGACTTCATCAGCAATCATTATGCCAGCACTAACCTCCGTGGCTTTTAGCCAATTTGGACCCACATCACTTGCCGCCAAATAACCGACCTTAATTCCATCTCTTTCAATAATTTTAAGTGCGCTAGCTTCAGCAATATTATCACCACCACCCACCGGAGTAATTTGGTAATCCTCTAACTTTTTTAAAGTGTCCACCATGGCCTCTTTGCCCCAATCACCGGCGTGGTTATTTGCCACAGATAAAACATCAAACCCCGCCTGAGTTAGTGCGGGGAGTGCATTTGGAGACATTCTAAATGAGTAAAGATTGCCAATCTCTTTACCCTGATCGGAGAGTGGGCCTTCTAAATTACCAAACAAGATATCAGCGCTGCGGAGTATAGGTACGCCCTCAAAAATCTTCTTAAAATCCCCTTCATGCTTTTTGGTTAAAACACTTGCCACGCCTCGATCAAGCATAATGTCACCCACAAAACTTAAAGTAATTGATTCCTCCCCTTCTGCATCCCCCACACGAGTACTAAGTGGTTTGGGTAAAGCCTCACCATAATAAATATTTCCGGTTAAATAGTTAAGGATCTTAGCAGTGTCGGCTTCACGATTCTCACTACCAAGTATAATTATGGCAATTGGCCGGCTCTCAAATTCTGCGAGCGGTAATGAAAACACGGTCACCAAAGTATCGCGAGCGGCAGTGGTGTGCCCACTTTTACCTCCCAAATAACGCTCATCATTCACAAAAGTTAAAAAGTTTACCCACGAATGTCCTGGTGCAGTGGCCGTCTTCTTTCTTAAAATTTGAAAAAGATAACTCTTGTCTTTAAATAAATACGATGTGAGCTTTAAAATGTCTGTAGGGGTGGAAACGTTCCCTGGTGAGATTCCACTTGGATCAGCAAATTTTGTTTTAGACAAACCAATTGCTTTGGCGCGCTCATTCATGTGATTAATAAAGTTGTGTCGCCCGGCTGCTTCAGCAATTACTTCTGATGCATCATTGCTTGACTCGAGCAAAAGTGGGAAGATCAAATCCTGCATTCTGATTTTTTCTCCCAAACTTAGACCGCCAGCCTCACCATAAGTTGCCAAAGCGTTAGCAGAAACCGTCACCTGCCGCTCTTGGTTTATTGTTTCAAGCGACACGAGCGCGGTCATGAGTTTTGTGATTGAAGCAATAGGGAGCTCGGTATTTTTTTCTTTCTCAAGAATTACCTTTCCTGTTTCAATATCGGCCACAAGATAAGCTGAGGCACTTAAAGGTGGCAAAGCACTGTTTGGCTTTGTTAAGTAGGCAAGTTTTGAGGTCTGACTACTTAATACTTCTTCTCCGTTAATTACAATTACTGGTGTACTTTTCTTACTAAACTCAAAAACTCTTTTAGCGTCTAAAGTTGATAGCCGAATACAACCACCAGAATAACCCTCACTTACCGGCTCGCCTCCTTCATAGTACGGCCAACCATGGATGAAAAAATTCCCAAAAAATTGCATGCTATATGGCATCCACACCCGCCCGATTGAAGAAAAGTGATTTAACTCCATTGTTTCAACCTCATAACTACCGGTTGGCGTTTCCCAAGCTGAACCCGGACGACCTTTTGAGAGCACAGGCATTGTATCTATAACTTTCTCACCTACGTAAAGTCCTAGAGTCATTGTTTTGAGATCAACTCTGATTGATTTTTCAGTTGAAACTGGCGCGACTTCTTCTTCAATTTTTTTGGCGATTACTTTTGGTGGTTGGGTTACCGCGGCGGCAAGCTCGGTGAACTTTTCAACCTCGTTTGGGGTGTTGGTCACAAAATGATACGCCGACTCAAAACCATTACCTACCAAAAACAAAAAGGCGGCTCCGAAAGCGCCAGCTAATAAAACGTGGACAGTATAATTAAAAGTTTTTCGGAAATTAAAAGACATGAATCGTCATTTTACACTACTTACCCCTAATTGGTCATCAAAAACTATGGTGGAACCACTGGCAATTTCTTTAGTCAATAGTTTTTTTGAAATTGCTTCCTCCAAATGATCTTGAATAAAACGCGCCATAGGCCTTGCACCGAAATTTTGATTGGCGCCCGAGGCAGCTACTTTAGCAATAAGCTTATCATCTATTTTGAGAGTAACGCCTTGATCCTTAAGCCGTTTTACTAAACGCTCAAGTTGGAGTTTAGCCACCTTAACCAGATCGCCATCTACAAGCGGATGGAAAATAATGATACCGTCAAAGCGATTTAAAAGTTCAGGTTTAAAGATTTGCTTTTCTACAAGGTGATTTACCAGCTCTATTTCAGCATTATTAAGCGGCGAACCAGTTTTAACCAATTGCCAAATCATTTCCGAACCAGCGTTTGAGGTGGCCACAATTAATAGATTGCGCGCATTTACTCTTTCGCCGTTCATATCAGAAAAGAATCCTTCATCTAAAATTTGCAAGAACAGGTTAAGAACTTCTGAGGTTGTTTTCTCAAACTCATCTAGCAAAAGCACGCCGTAAGGTCGCTCGCGAAGCATTGTGGCTAAAATTCCTGGTTTCTTATCATTAAACGAACCGGTAAGTTTAGCCAGCGCATCAGCACCCTGATACTCCGACATGTCTAAACGAAGAATTGAGGAATCGTCTTTAAAGAAAAAGTTTCCGAGGGCTTTGGCTGTTTCAGTTTTTCCAACACCGGTAGGTCCGAGGAAAATGAAAGAACCAATCGGTCGCTTAGGATCACGCAAGCCAGTGCGCGCTCTGCGCAAAGCTTTACCAAGGGCATCAATAGCTAGATTTTGTCCTACCACGCGCTCATGCAAAATATTTTCAACATTTAGTAATCTCTCGCGTTCATCACTTGTAGCTTCACCCAGAGGAATTTTAGTTTTTTGGCTAATAAATTTAAGTGCCACATCACGAGTAATGCCTTGAATATTGTTTGCCCCCGCCCACGACACAATCTCAACTAAGAGATCGATGGTCTTATCAAGTGCCGGTTCATTAGCAAAATATTGCTCACTCGCCGCCGAAAGCTCCATTAATCCAGGGTAAGTAAAGAAAACGTAACTACGGTGCTCGAGTCGTGAGGCGGTAAGCATGGCAATTTGATTTAAATGAGTACGATCGGGTGAGTTAACTTCAACCTTTTCAAATCTATTTAAAAGCGCTTGATCAGTCTCGATATTTTTATGGAACTCAGCTGGCGTACACAAAGCGATAACCTGTAATTTACTTGATGATAAATATGGATCAAAGAGCGTAACAATGTTTACGTTTTCTTTTTTTGCTCCGGCCACAAAACTCGCAAAATTATCAATAGCCAAAATCACATTGCCCGCCCTCACCGCCTCGTTCAAAATTTTTATAAGTTCACTCTCAAGCTCCTTACCCGCCTTAGTGGAAAGAATCGCTTCAGGATCAAAAAGAAAAAGATGTTTGTGTTCAAGTGCGGGCACCACTCGACCAGCCTTAATCTTGGAAGCAAAATCAAGCAATACACTTAACCTGTCTTCATTTGTCTGCCCGATCAAAATAGCGTTGGCCTCACTTGTCCGCCCAAGCACCGTTTCAAGTGTATGAACCTCCTCATCGCGCACAGTGCTCACAGCCTGCCTCACTGCACTAACGACCTCTCGATTTAAATCTCGAGCATAATGACTAAGTAAATATGAACCGCCATATGACCAATCTTTGGCGAGGCCCGGCACCTCACTTAACCTCTCCAAACTCCACCACCGCTCACTCTCTCGTTTAAGCGATGCCTCATCCTCCACCCACCTACTTGCACCCTTCAAATCCTCAACTCTTACGCCATGCTCGAGTAAAAATTGGGAAAAGATTTTATCCGTAATTACCGTCTCGAGCCATTGATCAAATGTGAGATACTGCCCCACCCGAAGAACGGTGCCGGTGATACTTGTTTTGTTACTCTCTCGAACTTTTGCTAAGTCGGGCAAAAAACTAATATCAAAACCCGCTCGGGCAAGTATCCGCTTACCCAAACGACTGTCTGCAAAAATCATTACTGGATCGTGATGTTTAGTACTGTAAAGTAATCGTCCAAGAGTAAAGTCGACCAGATCTTTTTTCTCATTTACTGTGCCTGATAAATAATAATGCCGAAAAAATACTTCAAAAATAAATACCAATAACCAAAAAGCAACCAACACACTAAGCAATCCTACCAGTCGTGGCATTAACTCCTTAACCAAAGGCACATACTCATTTAAACTCGCAAAAGAAGGAACAAGGGAAAAGAAAATTATTGAGCCGACAATTATTAATAAAATAATATTAAGAGTCTTAATTATGAGATGACGAAAGCGATGAGCAAAAAAACCCTCAAGCACCAAACTTGGATACAGCCGGCTATCACGCAATTGTTCTCTGAAGAAGTACATATTTTAAGTCAGAATCAAATAACCACCAAAAAAGATTAGTGTAGGAATAATAATAGGGAGGAATAGCCAGAAAACCATTGCTAAAATACTAAGCACCAAACTTGAAAGCCACATTAAAATACCGACCAAGATCATTACGCTTCTGACCACAAAGCCAAAAATCCGTATTAAGCTATTAACAATAAGTGTCGAAAAAAAATCCCCCGGTTTAAGTATGTTGTGACTGTAGCCCTCAGAAAGTCGACGCCAAGGTGAGAATAGGGTTTTTAAAAGTATCGGGATGGAAAAGTAGTGATATAAGAACCAAAGTAAGTTGCCTATAATAATTGCAAAGTCACGAATAGCTAAAGTGTAATGCCAAACTAAATAACTAAACGGAAAAGTAAAAAGCTTCATCACTTAAATTATATAAAATCAACTGCCAGTTGGCTACTCCCAGAACTCGTAAAACACCTTTTGATTGAATCTTAAATCCAAAGTCTTGAGTGGCTTTGAACTTACATTGAGTGAAGCCTTGAATTCTGGTGAGTTAAGAACTGATTTTAAGTAAGTTAAAGTGGTTTGGTTTGAATTTTTTAGGCTAAAGTTAATATAAAGTGGGAAAGCCTTCCGCCCCACCTCATCTAGCTTAATTTTATAATCACCCCCTTCAAGAACCAGAATCTCTTGGAGACTATAAGTTTGAAATGGCGAATTTTGGAGAGCAACCTTAAGTTCACCAATCAAGCTCGTTAATCTGGTAAAATCTTCTATATTAAAAGGTGAATCTCCAAGTTTTGTAATTGGGGTGCTGGATGAATGTGGTGAAAAGATCAACAGAGTTTCTCCAGAAAATTTAGGCGCCAAACTTATGGCAATTCCCTCATTATCTAAATACTGGCAAAAATCCTCTGCCCCATGACACCACATAAACTCCGGCTCTCGCGCCACCACATCCACCATTAAATTATTGCCGTCCCGACGTAAATTTAGATCTTTAATTTTTGGGAACTCAGTTAAAATCATTGACTTTAACTTTTCAGCCGGATAAAAAAAGTAATTTGTTTTATTTAAAAAATATCCGTACTTACCTCTAAGTTCCTCGCCCACTAAGGCAAGAATTGCCTTGCTGTCGAGTTTAGTTGATGGGTCAATTATTTGAACTCCCCTGAATGCAATTTTAGGATGATTAAAAATCTGTACAAACAAAACTACAGTGAGCGCAATAATCACCAAAAGTAAAATTATATTAATTTTGCGTTGACGTTTTTTGGCTTCTTGTGAGCGCTCAATTATTTCTCTCCGGAGCGTCGTCATTTAAAATATTTTAAACCGTAAGCGTGTCGGCGTTTACATATTTCTTGAGAGCTTCAGGCACACGCATTGTGCCATCAGCATTTTGGTAATTCTCTACCACGCCAACTAAAAGTCGAGGCGTAGCCGCCAAAGTACCATTAAGCGAATGGGCAAAGTTTGTGCGATCTTCATTTTTGTATCTAAGATTTAAGCGCCGAGTTTGAAAAT
This sequence comes from uncultured Candidatus Saccharibacteria bacterium, assembly GCA_964648765.1. Taxonomy (GTDB): domain Bacteria; phylum Patescibacteriota; class Minisyncoccia; order Phycocordibacterales; family JACOZG01; genus JBBTTN01. The sequence goes on along the minus strand of CAZYLF010000001.1, from coordinate 400,738 downwards.
CGTGGAAGTATGAAATGGAGTGAGTTTCTAGATATCTTTTTTCGCCTGGGAGCCAAACCTCAATGTCATACTTTTTAACCTGACCTTGCCCAAGATCACCCGCGCAATTAGTAACCACTCGATATGGTAACTTTAACTTTTGCATAAAACTCTCCGCATTCTTGAGCAATTCCTCATGCCACTTCACGCTTTCCTCATGACTTGCTTGGCAAATCACCACCTGCTCAACTTTAAAAAACTCATGCACACGAATTAATCCTTTAGTATCCTTGCCATGACTGCCCGCCTCCCGACGAAAACATGGTGAAAATGAGACAAGTTTTTTTGGTAAATCTGCCTCAGCGATCACTTCATCCATAAAGTAACCCATCGTGGCCACTTCTGCTGTGCCAGAGAGATAATCACCATCTTGAGTTTTATATAAATCCTCTGCTCCTTGAGGTAAGTAGCCTGTACCTAAAAATGGTTCGGGCCGCACTAGTGATGGCACCAACATTGGAGTAAAACCTTGAGCAATCATTTCATCAATGGCAAATTGCCAAAGTGCAAAAGTTAAACGCATCGCTCCACCAGCGAGGAAGTAGCCACGGAAGCCAGAGACTTTGGCCCCTCGAGTAAAGTCCGCCATACCAGAATTTGGCAAAAGTTCAGTATGACTTTTGGGAGTAAAATCAAAGTTTGGCTTTTCTCCCACTTGTTTGAGCTCTGCGTTATCAACGTCACTCTCGCCCTCCGGCACGCTCATGTCGGGCACGTTTGGCACTTCAAGCATCAACTTCTTCCATTCCATCATCACGCCCTTTAACTCTTCTTCAAGTTTTTGCAAACCAGTTTTAATTTCCGTCATGCCGGCGATTAAACTTGCGCGAGAGGTGGGATCGGCTTTGGCGATATCAGTGCTTGCGGCATTTTGTTTGGCCCGCGCCTCCTCAATTTGCCTCATTAATTTGAGCCGAGCCTCATCAAGTTTAAGTAGTTGATCAAGGTCGACTTTAAGATGCTTCTTCCGTGCGGCCTCCTTCACCAAATCGGCATTCTCTCTTATAAATTTAATATCTAACATTATGCCTAATAGGATAACAGATTTTGCGTCAAAAGAAAAAATCCCCGCAGCAAGCGAGGATCTTCTCTTTATCAACTACCCAATTACTGACTCGCACCAACTCTCGCCCTAAGTGCCTCAATCAAATTCTGAATTGCTGAAATCGTGCTTGCGTATTGGAGATTTGAATCAATACTGGAAGTTGGAGAAGTGATATTTATGAGTTTTTTATCTGACAGATTTACTCCACTCACAGGCTGTGTTGATAGCTCAAGGTAATATTGCCCAACAGGTAAATTTGGAACCGTAATCACCTGAACTCCGTCATTTTGACCCTGAGCTATTGGAACAGAGGTAATAAGTGGTACACCACTGAGATTGTAGTACCTTATGAACATTAAGTTGCTAGCTGGTACATTTGAACTCGTCCACTCAATACTCTTTTGCGAACCAATCAACTGATTAACGCCATTTGATGGTTTTGTAAGTTTAAGTGATGGAGTGAGAGTGGGTGTTGGTGGAGTGTTGGTAGTAATCGAAATATAATTATCACTATCGTCACAACCAGCATAAATTGTAGAACCTGGAGGGATCCGACAAACACCAATGTAATAATAATTTTTATCATAAACTGGAATTGTCCCTGACTGATGTTGGCCCACGGTCCAATTGAATGATTGTCCATTTGTTACCTGCCCCAATAAATAAACTACTTCTGTTTGTGTGTAGTATCTAGCTGAGACAACATATTGAGTACCTGTAACATAATTTGGATCGTTCCATTTTATCCCTTGTGTTGAACCCGTCGTCCAAACCTCACCGCCATTAGGTGTAAGCATTATCAATGGCGCAACTGGAGGTACGATCCCACCCACATTTACCGTAACCGATTTTGAATCTGTTCCTCCTTTGCAGTCAGACACCTTAAAATTCACTGTATAGGTACCGGGAGTATTCCACTTTTTACTGGTGTTAAAACTAGTATTTGGTTGTGATGACGGGCAAGAACCGGCAAACCCCGCACCACTATTCACATCTTGTATGCTACCACTCCAAGAAAGATTGTCGCCATCTGGGTCAGATGCTTCTAAGTAGAAGTTAACTGTTTCACCAACTGAGGCCCCAACTGGTAACTCATAGTAGGTTATTGATGGCGCGGCATTACTACTACTCCCACCCACCACAACACTCAAAGTCGAGTGAGCAGATTGGCCAGCGTTGTCGGAAACCTTCAAAGTTACCGTATAATTACCGGGCGCAGAGTACGAGTGAGTAAAGGTAGCGGTTTGAGACACGCCAGATGTGGCACCTTTTACTCCCTTACCAGTTTTATTATCACCCCAATCCACAGAGTACGAGAGAGTGCCATTTTCTGGATCACTGGCTGTGAGAGACCAAGTGCCACTTTGGTTAGTGTTTAACACGGTTGGACCAGACACGCCAGAGATTGATGGGGGTTGATTAGAATTAGTTGAACCATTAGTAAGGTAAAAGAAATTATCACTGTAATCGCAAAGTTGATCACCACTGCTTGACATTGCATTATCGGTACATAGAAGAATTTTGTATTGCCCTGGAGTTTCTACCAAATCACCTTTAGCTAGTTGCATAACAAGCGTACCTGCACCTAAAGTAGAGTGGACGCTCCTTCCGATGCCAGAATTCTGACTCCAAAGGTAAGCAGTTATAGGCTGACTTCCGATTGATGATGGCGAATATTGATAATCAATATTAATTGTTGACTCACCAGTTATATAACTCTCACCGCCATTTGGCGTCAGAATACTTAAAGTTGGGACGTTTGTACTCTGGCAAAGAGTTTTAAGGTAGGCAATTGTAACTGGACCGAAGTAACCAGTAGCTAAAATACCTGCACTCTGTTGAAATTGAGTTAAAGCTGTTTTAGTAGAAATCTCAAAGAGTCCATTAGCAACTCCAGTGAAATATCCTCTCTGCTGCAAGAAAAGCTGCAGCATTTTAACATCCTCACCTTGTGAACCAACGAACAATGGCCGTGAATAACCGAAACAAACTGGGTTAACTGCCGGCAATGTCGGCGGAGGGGTTGGCGTAGGTGGTACGCAATTTGTGCCACCTTGAGCTAAACATAATTGATAAACCAACTGCGCGATCATTGCGTTTAAATCTTCAATGGTCTGCGCTTGCACGCTATTAAATGGCACAACAAAAAGCGCCAACATGAGAAGTCCGGCGAAATATTTCTTAAACATGAATTTAAAACTAATTAATAATTTAAATAATAAAACCTCCCTGTCCTAAACTGCTTACAGAATAACACCTTAAACTAACTACTCACTAATTTTTTATCCCCATCACAAATTTCTTTGCTACAATAAGTTAAATGGAAAGTAAAATAAAATTACTGCCGAAAAGTGAGTGGCCGGAGGGGTTAAGTGAGATCCCGGGACCGCCGGATGAACTTTATATTGAAGGCGAGTTGCCGGATCCGGAAGAATTTACATATCTCACCGTCGTGGGCTCACGCAAATTCTCAAGTTACGGTCGCGAGGCGTGTGAAGAAATTATTGCCGGCCTCGCGGGTTACCCGATTGTGATAATTTCTGGTCTCGCACTCGGCATCGACACCGTGGCGCACAAAGCAGCACTTAAAGCGAATTTAAAAACTATTGGCATCCCCGGCTCGGGTTTAAGTCGACTCGTGCTCCATCCTTCAAGCAATCGTAAACTGGCTGACGAGATTGTGGCAGCTGGCGGCGCTTTACTCTCAGAACTTGAACCAGATCAACCGGCGGGCATTCACACCTTCCCTAAACGTAATCGCATCATGGCCGGCATGAGTAAAGGTACGCTGGTGATTGAAGCTGGAGAACGTTCCGGCACGCTTATCACGGCGCGTTTAACTACCGAATATAATCGCGATGTGTACGCCGTGCCTGGGTCAATCTTCTCCCCTTCATCTTACGGCACCAATTGGTTGATCAAACAAGGCGCCGCGCCTATCACTTCGGCGAAAGATTTGCTCGAAGTTCTCGGATTTAAAGTTGAGGAAAATGTAAAAAGTAAAATTAATTTAGCCGATCTTACTCACGATGAGAAAAAGGTTTACGAAATTTTATGCGTTGAGCCACTCCCGCGCGATGAATTAATTATGGAGCTCGAGCTCGACCCCAGCGCCGCCAACACCTTGCTCATGATGCTTGAACTCAAAGGCGTGATTAAAGAATCTGCGGGCGAGTTTAGATTGATATAAAAACAAAAAAATTACCAAACTTCCACGACCGTGAGAGTTTGGTAATTTTAAGTTAGACAGACATGGAACTCATGATTTTGAATCGAAGTTCCGAACGCTCTGCGACCTTTTCAGGATCACATTTGTGGTCCTCTTGAATATATGACTCAGGGGCGCAAACGATGCTTCCTTCTGGTGCCGCTGATTGACCAACCGTCTGATCAATAATGTGGTCGATCAATCCTCCACAACGCGGACATTCTACTGGTGCAGGTTTTCCGATCATCTTGACTCCTTCTGCCCGCAGGCAAAAAAACATTTTGTTCGATCCATTCTTATCCTAACTTATCCCCAGAAATTTGCCAAGGACTTACAACTGTAGTACTAATGTTATGACATGAGCACAAGCACAGGGAAAAAATTATTGATCGTGGAGTCGCCGGCCAAGGCTAAGACGATCGGCAAATATTTAGGTAGTGAATATAAAGTGATGGCCTCCGTGGGTCACATTCGCGATTTACCTAAATCAAATAAAAACGCCATCGACATCGAGGCGGGCTTTGTGCCGCATTATGAAATCTCGAAGGGTAAAGAGAAAGTAGTAAGTGATTTAAAAACGGCTAGCAAGGGCGCTTCAGCTGTGCTACTCGCCACCGACCCTGACCGCGAAGGTGAAGCAATTGCCTGGCACATTGCTGAAGCCGTGGGACTTAAAAAACCCCAGCGCGTGGTCTTCCACGAGATTACTAAGGACGCAATTATTGAGGCCCTCACTCACCCGCGCGCCATTGATGATAATTTGAAAACCGCGCAAGAAGCTAGACGCGTGCTTGATCGCCTCTTCGGCTACGATCTCTCGGGTCTCATTTGGACCAAACTCCGCTACGGTCTCTCGGCCGGGCGCGTGCAGTCGCCAGCGCTCCGCATCTTAGTGGAACGCGAAAAGGAAATTCAGAACTTCGTCCCCGAGCAATTCTGGGTGATCACCGCCGAACTGGAAACCCCGCGGAATGAAAAAATTATTTTCACCTCTACTGTCGAACCAAAAACTGAAGACGAAGCTAAAAAAATTGTGGAAGCTGGTGAAAAAGCTAATTGGCAAGTGGGCAAAATTGAAGCGACTGAAATGGCTCGCAAATCTCGCGCGCCGTTTACAACTTCAACTTTACAACAAGTAGCTTCCACCAGGCTCGGACTCTCACCGTCACAAACCATGCGCCTGGCCCAGAAACTTTATGAAGCTGGTCACATCACCTACATGCGTACTGATAGTACTAATTTAAATAACGCGGCTGCAAGCGAGATGGTGGCAATCGCCAAGAAAGATTTTGGTGATAATTATGCTGAGAGCGTGAAGGTGTACGCCACGCGGAGTAAAAACGCTCAAGAAGCGCACGAGGCTATTCGCCCTACACATCCAAACGTCCGACGCGCTGGCAATGGCACTGGCGAAGAAAAGTTGTATCAATTAATCTGGCGCCGCACGCTCGCGAGTCAGATGGCGGATGCGAAGGTTTTGAAAACTAAAGTTACAACAAAATGGGCCGACCCCGTAAATTCCGCTGAAGCGGAACACGGGGCAAGCTTCACCTCCAACGGCTACCGCGTCACGTTTGACGGTTGGCTTAAAGCCGACCCTGCTGCGCGCGGTGAGGAAGTGGAGTTGCCTGCTAAGCTTGCCGAGGGTGAGCCACTTAAACTTGTAACCATAAATTCTGAAGGCAAAGAAACCTCTCCACCCAATCGCTACAGCGAAGCCGGTTTAGTGAAGGAACTCGAGAAGCGCGGCATTGGTCGCCCGTCTACTTACGCCTCAATTATTAAAACAATTATTGACCGCGGATATGTAGAGAAAATTCAACGGAGTTTAAAGGCCACCGACACGGGCATCGTGGTCTCGGACTTCCTCTCCGAGCACTTTGCCAATTACATAAGCGACACCTTCACCGCGCAGATGGAAGATGAGCTGGATGAGATTGCCGCCGGCAAAATGGAATATGTTAAATCTTTAAAAAACTTTTACGGACCGTTCCATAAAGCCGTACTTTCAAAAAAGAAAATTCCCAAAATTTCTAACCTTGGTGATGCGCCGAAAGAATTCCCCTGCCCAATCTGCAGCGACTCAATGATCTGGAAGCTGGGTAAGAATGGTCGCTTCATGAGTTGTACTAAATTCCCCGATTGCTTGGGCGCTCGCACGGATAGTGGTGAGAAAATGGAAGGGCCAAAAGAGACGGGCGAAATCTGCCCAGATTGCGGCGGTAAATTGGTGGAGCGCATGGGTCGCTACGGCAAATTTACTTCTTGCGGCAATTATCCAAAATGTAAATATATTAAAAAAGATGAGAATGGCGGCGTCGGTGGCGCGAGTGATACGGGCGTGAAGTGCCCGCTGTGTAACGTTGGTTCGATGATCGAGAAGCGTGGGAAGTATGGACTATTTTATGGTTGTTCTAATTACCCGAAGTGTAAAAATATTATTAAAACCAAACCCACTGGCAACATCTGCCCGATGTGTAATTCCCTAATGATGGAGGGCACTAAAACTATCCCTGAACGTTGTTCCAATAAACTTTGCCCAAATCATAATCCGCACAAGTTGACAAAGTAAGGTTGAGTGTGCTAGTGTCTCAGCAGTAAATCTGGTCTATTGAATGTCAACTTGAGTGCGAAAAGCACAGAGGAGGTAATATCATGAACTGGGATCCAGCAATGTTGATTCCAACAGATCTGCCCTTGTGGGCATGGATCACTGTCGACCTGATGATCGTTGCGGTAGCATTTCCAACCTTTCTTTTTCTGTTTGCTACCGCAGACTCTGCACTAAGCTTGGCTTGGACAATGAGCGGATACCCGCTGGGCCAACCACAATCACTCAAGGGAATAATGATGTCCGTGACCATCATTCCTATCACCGCATTGGTTATCCAGGCGATCACATTAGCAGCCATGTATATTGCGGTTACTTCTCCACGATCATAGATGGTCCCCCGCCCTCAAAACAAAGAGTCCGCTCTTCGTTTCAGGGCGGGCTTTTTGTTTGTTAAAATTTATACTGTAGCAAAACGGCACGATCGTATGAATTTGCTACATTTGACATAACAATTTAAAATTGATAGTTATTTGAATAGTAAGAACCTGTTCCGATGTGGAACTAGAAAGAATATTCAAGGAGAACATCGTGTCAGAAAAATTGAAAGTGTTGGGAGCTCAACTGTGCATGCATCTTTTTGGTTTAATCTTTTTGACCATCTGCTGGTGGCCGGGGATAAAGTTGGAGTTCAATCGGATAATGGCCGAGGGACAACATTGGAGTACACAAAAGGAACTTCGACTTGATCTTGAGATGGAGATGAAGACCAAGAAGTTGTGGTCTAGGCAGTGACCTGAAAAAGGAGAAGTGGAAATGGAAATTGAGAGAGTAAACATTGGAATTGATCCGCGTGGATATCAATTCAGCTGTAAGCATTGTGGCAAAGTACACTCCAAAGGAGCCGCTGTCATCGAGATTTTCGTTAGGAATGAGTCTGATCCTTATTTGCTCCAGGACGTAGCAAATACAACCATTTGCTGCGGAGGAGAATTAAAAATTCCTAGGACGTTTAAGAGCGCAGAAGATGCTGTGGTGTTTGTCAACGAAGAAATATCGGCAAAGCATGTTCTTGGTGACCTGCGTCTACCTTTGGTAAAGTACGGTACACCAATTCATATTAGTGGACAAAATTGAGGAAATTGTCTTCAGCAGCAACAGCGCCACCCGTCAAATTACGACAGGGTGGTTTTTTATAAGCTAAAATCCTTCAGCGAATACAAATCAGGGTCGTCTAAATCGGTTTGAGTTAAAATTTCATCTTTGGGGAGATCATTGGCCACCTCAACCATTTCTTCCGCCGTCGGCGCCCCGTGGTCGAGAGACTTTACGGGGTTATTTTTTGAAAGTAAGTCTAAGATCTGATGCAGGTCATCGGTGGTGATGAAGTCAATCGTAACCTTACCTCCCACTTGCTTCTTCTCAATTTGCACGCGCGTGCCAAGTTCTTCCGTTAACTTTGTCTCCATCTCGGCAATAGCTGGATCAGGCAAATAGGATTTATTACGGATGCGCTCGTAAGCAATTTTGCGCGCAATAGATTCCGCCTCGCGCACACTCATGCGCTTGGCAATAATTTCTTTAAATAAAGTTTGTTGTTCCTCCGGCCTATCAATCAACATTAAAATTGGCCTGGTGTGTCCCTCATTAATCTCACCAGCGTTGAGCGCGCTCACCATCTCTTCAGGCAAGTTTAAAATCCGCATCGTGTTGGTGACATACACGCGACTTTTGCCCACGCGCTTGGCAATGTCTTGATGCCGCAAACCAAACTCGTTGGCTAATTTATCAAAGGCTCTCGCCCGCTCCACGGGGTTGAGATCCTCACGTTGTAAGTTCTCAATAATCGCGAGCTCGAGCTTCATTTTATCAGTCTGCTCGCCGCTCTTAATGATCGCAGGCACGGCCGAGATGCCGGCAAGTTGTGAGGCGCGCCAACGGCGTTCACCCGCAATCAATTCATATTCAGAATAAATACTGCCATCCTCGCGTGAGAATTCCTTCCGCGTTACCACCAGGGGTTGCAGCACGCCATATTGGCGGATGGAGTCAGCCAAATCGCGCAAACGATCTTCATTAAACTCGTGACGAGGTTGGAAGGGATTGGGTTTTATTTTATCAACCTCAATCCAAAAAATTGATTCACTGGGTCGCTCGGGCATTTAAGTTGATTATAACACAACTTTAAGTAGAATAGACTCGAAGCCGGAGTGGCGGAATGGCAGACGCGCACGACTCAAAATCGTGTCTCGTAAGGGGTGTGGGTTCGACTCCCACCTCCGGCACAAGTAAGCTCTCGTATTTCAATGGATAGAATATCTCCCTCCGAAGGAGGTGATGCAGGTTCGATTCCTGCCGAGAGCACAGTTTTGATGTAAAATTATTAATATAAAATTAAATTATGAAAATCAACTGGAAAGCTGGAATTGTTTGTTTTTTATTCCTTATGTCTTTGGGTATGTTTTTCAATCCCATAATAGACCCATTCTTGGAACCAAGTTGGGAATTTTATGTAATCACGACCACAATTTCTAGTATATATTTAACTGCTATTTTTCTTTACACGCTTCACAAAAATAAAGAAGATTTACACACTCGACCATCGATCCTCAAAAACACTCTTATTATTATGTTGCTAACGACAATATTTGTCTTTATTTACTCATTAGTTCTTTCTTCTATTTACCCTGGTGGCCATCCGCCAATCTGGGCTTTTCTGTTTCTTACCCCACTTATAGTTATAGTTATAGGCTGTGGGCTAATAATTGCTCTATTATTTTTTACTATCCCAACACTTCTGCTATACAAATTTAGAAATAATAAAAAGATTTTTCGTTTCATTTATAGCTTTTTCGTAGTAATTTTTATTTTACTAGCTATGTTCCTAATATCATCCTTTTTAACATGTAATTTTTATGAGAATTATTATTGCGTCGCAGACAGAGCAGTGAAAGCAGGAGATATTCAATATTGCGAGAAAACTGATGAATACCATAGTGATTACTGTTATCTAAATATGAGTAGAAAGTGGAAAAACAGTAAAATTTGTAAAAAGATCAATGACCAGCAAGTTAGAAGTCAGTGTGAAGGGCTTGTTTCAGAAAACAGCAGTGTCTAAACAAAAAATTTTAGTGATTGTGGGACCCACGGCGAGTGGGAAGAGTGATTTGGCGATAAAGCTCGCCAAGCGGTTTCATGGTGAGGTAATCTCCGCCGACTCGCGACAAGTTTACAAAGGACTAGATATTGGCAGCGGCAAGTTGAGTAAAAAAGAGATGAAAGGAATCCCCCACCACTTAATTGATGTGGTGAGCCCGAAGAAAACATTCTCGGTTTCCGACTTTCAAAAGCTGGCAAATAAAAAAATTGAAGAAATAATTAAGCGCGACAAGTTACCGATAATTTGCGGTGGCACGGGATTTTACATTCAATCAATTGTGGATGGGATTATTTTGCCAGAAGTTAAACCAAATTTAAAATTACGCAAGGAATTAGAAAAGTTAGGTGTGAATCAATTATTTGAAAAGTTAAAAGTTCTCGATCCAGTCCGGGCTAAAAATATAGATGCGCAAAATCCCCGACGCCTTATGCGCGCGATAGAAATTGCGACCGCGCTCGGAAAAGTTCCGAAGTTAATGGGAACCGAGGACTCCCCTTGGGGCATCCTTAAGGGGAGTCCTCGGTATCATTTTTTACAAATCGGCATTAAGGTTCCGGATGAAATTTTACGAAAGAAGATTAATAAGCGCCTGGCGCAATGGTTTAAACAAGGTTTAGTGGAAGAAGTAAAAAAGTTACGGAAGCAGAAAATCTCCTTCAAACGAATTAAAGAATTTGGTTTAGAATACTTTTACGTCGCGGAATTTCTTGAAGGCAAGATTGATAAAAAGGAAATGATCGAGAAATCCCAAACCGCTATTTATCAATACGCCAAACGCCAGATGACCTGGTTCAAACGCGACAAGAGAATTACGTGGATCGAAGCGGGCCCACGAGGAGTCGAACCTCGATCAACGGTTTTGGAGACCGTCATTCTACCATTGAACTATGAGCCCTTGGGCTAGAGTTTACCGCGCCGCCCGAGGTCGGGCAAGCTATTTCTTAGCTTCTTTATGAACGGTGCGCTTTTTGCACCATTTGCAGAACTTCTTGAGTTCGATTTTACGCTCCACTAACTTGCGGTTTTTGCGGCTCCAATAATTAGTGCGCTTGCACTTGGAACAATTTAATTTAAATAGTTGATCTTGTGACATAATCAGATTGTGGAGATATCCTAGCTTAAAGTAAGAGAAAAGGCAAATGCTTTACCTAACTTCGCTCCCAGGCGTCACCGGGCGCTCAAGGGTTAAAATAACCGGCAAACCCTCCTCGCCTGTGGCGGCCAAGAGCATGCCGTTACTCATCTCCCCTCTAATTTCCCTCGGCTCAAGATTAGCAAACACCACAATTTGTTTGCCCACAAGCACGCTTGGGTCCGGATACGAGAGCGCAATCCCCGACACAATTTGCCTGGTTTCGCCACCTAAATTTACTTGTAATTTAAGCAATTTATCGGCCCCCGCCACACGCTCGGCGCTCACCACCTCCCCCACCCTTAATTCAATTTTTTTGAAATCATCAATTGTGACCATGGGGGCTATCATAGCACAGCGTGGCAAAAATTATAAAAAATGTTAGAGTTAAAATCGCGAGTTATAAGCGTCGGTGGCGGAGTGGTCAATCGCAACAGACTGTAAATCTGTCGCCCTCTGGGCTACGTAGGTTCGAATCCTACCCGGCGCACATTAAAAAGTATTTCAAATTAGCTGGGGTAATTGCATTACTTTCGCTTTTATTCTCTGGCGTTATTGTTCTTAAGCTAAATGTCGCTTACAAAGCGGGTCAATCAACGCGCATTACTGATCGCCACGACGAACTTATTTTACTGAAACCAAACAATAAAGATTATTACGCCATTTATAATAATGACGTTCCACCACAAATTAAAGCTTGGTTATTAAAGAAGGAGGATAAGTATTTTTACTTTCACCCGGGCGTTAACCCAGTGAGTTTATTTAAAGCTGGCCTTGATAAGTTAGGGGTAATTGAAAGACGTGGTTCAAGCACTATTACCCAGCAATTAGTGAAGATTTTATTAGACAACGAAACTAAACGCTCAACTCAAAACAAAACTACGGAACTAATCTATGCTTTAGCACACGATTTAATCCGGAGTAAAAAGCAAATCCTTACTCAATATTTAAATAGTTCATATTTTGGCAATCGCCTGCAAGGACTTGAAACAGCCAGTCGAGCTTACTTTAAAGTATCGGCAAGCAAATTAAGTGATGAGCAAACCTTACAACTTCTCGCTACTTTAAGTAACCCAAGTTACCAAAGCCCAACCTCGGAAACTAATATTTCTTTGGCTCAAAATTTAGCCAAGCAACTTAAAGCGGAAGTTAATATAAATAATTTTGTTAAACCAGAAACTGCTAAAGAAAATTTAAAGAAATTTATAACCTGGAACGATGCCTTTGAGTTAAGTGGGTTTTTAGAAAGCACTGAATTGGGTAATCACAAACTCACGATCGACCTCAAGCTCACAAAAGAGATCAGAGAGATTATAAAAAGCACAATGCCATCATTTTATGATCGTGATGCTCACAATGCGGCCGTGGTGGTGTTAAACGCCAAAACTAACGAGATACTCGCGATTGTGGGCACGCCAGATCCTAAAAGTGAGTTATACGGCCAACAGATTAATATGGCACTCTCACCACGACAAATTGCCTCAACTGTTAAACCATTTATTTATCTTAAAGCTTTTGAGGGCGGGATGCGTGGAGATACATTAATTGATGATAGCGAGTACGAGTTCCGTACTGCTGACGGCCGATTGCTCAACTTAAGAAATTACGACAATAAATATCATGGCATGATCACGGCCGCCTACGCGCTCGGCAACAGCATTAATGTGCCATCTGTTAAAACTTTGGAACAAATTGGTTTAAGTAACTTTAAGGAATTTTTGGCTAAAATAAATTACTCAGCTTTAGATAAAGTCGATGAACATCAGCTAGGTGTGGCGCTCGGCACCTTGCCATTTAGCTTGCTTGAGCTCACCCACGATTATTCTATTTTCCCACGCGGTGGTAATTACCGTTCACTTAAATTGTTTCAAGATCAAGCCACTAACGATCAAGTTTTCCCAAACGTCGATCGCCAGGTCATTAATAAAGAATATGTGGAATTAATTACCGAGATTTTGAGCGACCGTCGTATTGCCACAGACCAATTTGGCTATGTGAGTAACTTAAGTTTGCCTATTGCCAATTACGCCCTCAAAACAGGTACTTCGGATGACTATCGCGATTCGTGGGTAATTGGCTACACGCCCGACTTTATTGTGGGCACTTGGGTAGGCAATGCCACTAATGAACCCACCAAAAAGTTATCTGGCCAAACTGGCGCTGGTGAAATCTGGAGTCGTGTGATGGAGCTAATGGCTTCGAGGGAATAATTTATTTTACGCTGAAGCGTGAAGCATTTGAGCGACCAAAGTTTTCTGGATTATCCATTTCCCAAATTTGCGCAGGCAAATGTAAGTAATTACCTGGCACTAACGCTCTGACCAAATACTCAAACTTATAAGTTCCAGGTCTCAATCTTTCTTTAAAGAGGAAGGCTCGATCGTCTCGCCACTCGCGGTGCGATGGGGAAAACTGATCACGTCTAAACTGGCTAAGCTCATCGTTAAGTGTTTGATCCTCAGTGCTCAAACTCGTATCAATAATTTCTAGTCCAGCCGGAATGAAGTCCTCAATGGCCACAAGACGTCTGGTTACTGGCACCACGATCTCAAGTTGTGCTCTCATCACCTCACCCACCTTGGCCTCGGTGAGAGGCGTAGTGTTTTCTTCATCGTCTAAAGCAAAGAAGTTCCGGCTAATCGACATGCCCTCGTCGCGAGCTAGAGCTTGATCTGCGGGTAGGAAATACTTAAACACCATGCTGTAATAAGTGTTACCAATTTCCGCTGGGGTCTTTTTGCCAATACTTACCGTATTAAGATCGCCAAACTTAAGCTCCGAAAGTGGGAAAACTTTTTTAATTTGCGAGAGAATAGTGTTTGGCTCAAAGTTGAAGTTCATCACCGCCTGATCGTTAAGCCGATTTTCTAACGTAAAGCGAGCGTTGGTCTCTGGTTGCCATTTGAGATATTCCACAATCGCCTTCACGGCTAATTGAGAATTTTTTGTCCCACCCCAGGCGCCCTCTTTATCGCGAGACGCGGTTAACCAACGTAAGAGATTTATTAACTCATTCTCACTTTCTTTTTTCATTACTAAAAGCGAAATGTATCGAGCGGTATTGGCAATAGCCGATCCAGAATATAATCCCCTAGGCCCAAGATCTAAGAAGGTTCCGCGCGAGTCGATTACCATCCTATTCTTTAGCATTGAGTCCACTTTTCTAGCTTCACTGCCTAAAATGCCGTAGCGATTTAAGATTTCCGACACTGTAAGCAAGTGAGCGGTTGAAGACTTTTTATCATCAATTAACGCTCTCGAGATTCTGGTTAAATCTTTCGTAAGTCTGTTATTACCGCGGTGGGTTTCTTGCGTAAACAAGGCCTTAACAAATTCGAGTAAATCAGGATCGGTGTAAGTTACATCGGTTCTAAGATACTGCTCAAGAAGATAATTGTTTGCTCTGGTCCATACACCATTATCAACTGGGTAACCAGCACGACTTAATTGGGCAAATGTTGAAACTGCCTCAAACGTTGCCCAAGTGTCAGAATACCGACTCTCCGCCCAGAAACGAAAACCTCCATCATAATTTTGTAAGTTATAAAGGGATTTAAGATCTTCAGCGATTTGCAATTTAACGTCACCAGTACTCCAAGTTTTAAGATTAGGCACAGAAGCCACTTCAGAAATTAAGGCCAAAGTATTTAGGCGACTACCTAAATTCTCGGCATTTCGATATGGATAATTGTTGAAGTATTCAAGTGCTGGCGCAAGATACACAGCTAACGTGGCAGAACTTTCAATCACCAATTCTCCTTGATCGCGCAAAATTGTATCGGGCACGTAGACTAATTCAGTAGTACGAGAAGTGGTTTTGCCAGCCGTAGCCGTGACCTCGTACAAAGTATTGGCATTAACCTTTAACTCATCGTCCACAATATCACTTAACCCTCCGCCAATCGCACTAAGTGAGTAAGTTAGATTCCCGGGTTTAATAGTTGTGGGGACTTTAGTATTCCAATAAATTGTTTTGGTCTCACCTTTTTTTACTGAAACACTCTTGTTGGCTTTATCAGTAATCTCTAACCCTGGGATTGCCAGTGTGACATCAAGATTAAGTGAGTTCTCACTTTGGTTAAACACCTGAGCACCAATTGCAAATTCATCACCAGGGAGCACAAAGCGTGGTTTAAGTGGCGTGACCATCAAAAGCTTTTTAGTACTAAACTCTTGATAACTAGCACCAACTTTAGTGTCGAGAGTCATGCCCACTGCCTCCACTTGCCAAGTGGTTAAATTGTCTGGAAGTTTAAAGGTCACACTGGCTCGGCCGGCACTATCGGTGATTAAACTAGGCTTCCAAAGTGCCACCTCCTTAAACACCCCGCGCCTCTTGCCAGAATTAGGATCATTACCGCTACCACCCTTGCCCTCTCCACCACTTGGATCAATGTACTTTAGTAAATTTTTAAAGTTAGAGTAAGTGGCAACAGTAAGTGGTAAATTGCCATATAATTGATCTACAGGAGTTTTTTTAGGATTACCACGGAGTGCAAGCACGCTCATATCTACCACGGCCAGTGAGAGCTCGGCGGCTTGTGGGCGACCAAACTCATCACTGGTATTTACCACTAGCACCACATCATCACCCGGTTTATAAACTTTTTTATCTGTAGTGAGACTAATTTTAAGATTTTTTTGTTTGCTGGCCACTTTAAAGTCATAAGCCCCATATCGCACCTCGCGATCAGGCGCGTACAAAACCACACTCAAGCGCACGTTTGGATAATAATCAGCCACCACAGGGAACTCGTAGTTAGCAAGGTTGCCTTTAATATCCAAAACTTCATAAGTAAACACTCTGCCACGCTCAATCGTAACCAAGGCTTTGGCTTTACCTTCAGGAATCTCCATCACCACCTTACCCTTTTCCCCTAGATTTAAATCGCGCTTTTCAGCTTTAATTTTAAGCGAGGTATCATCGCCACCACGCACGTTCACGCTTTGATTGCCGTAAAGATAAAACCACGTGCGACTACCCACCGCCTGATTGCCACCCGTCTTTACATCCACTTCATACTCCCCTTCACCGCTCACCACTAAACTGACGCTAGCGTCACCGGCGTTGTTGGTTCTGAAGTTTTCTGTTTTTACCAGCTCTCTTGTCCGCTTCCAAATAGAATAATCTTGACCGTTGCCGGCTGGACGCTTCTCCTCCACCCAATTTATTTTGTAAACTTCTGCCTCAATACCTCCAAGCGCTACTGGCTCACCAGAAGTATTTACGCTTTTCACTTTCAGTGAAATTGGTGACCCGGCTGGAGCAAAATTTTCCTCAACTTTACTACCCAAATAAATTGGTGCAGCGTGGAGAATGTATGATTTCTGAGAGCTAATAGAGCGACCTGTTTGATTTTTAACTGTCGCGTCAAGAATAATAATTTTGCTTTGGCTTGGATTATTAAGTTCCCCTACTTTTATTTTAGGTTCAATTATTACTTCACCGTTTTCACCCAGCACTGCTTTGCCGTTTCCGATATAACTATCACCGTAGTAATAATACTCGCCATAACCATTTTCATCCTGTTCAAAAATATTGTTGAAACTAAAATACTCACCAGTAAATTTATCAAAGTAGTAATACTGACTACTTAAATGATAATCCACTGTAGCTCCCGATACTGGCACACCAAAGTAATAGTCCGCCTTAAGATTTACTTTTGGTGGATTACTAAATGTAAATTCATCACCGTCTGTGCTAAGCGCTACCCTAAACGCGGCTGGAGCGTAATTTAGAACTTCAAACGTGGCACATTGATACCCCACGCAAGCTCGATAACTCCCAAGCGATGCAGAACTCTCAATCTTAAGATTGGTGGCAATCGCCCCGTAACTATTTGTTTGAAGATTCTCTTCTTTGATAATTTTTCCGCTAGAATCAGAAATTTTTAGCGGCACAGTTTGACCTGCTGGCACCTGATAATTACCATCGTAACCAAGTCGGTAAAATCCTTTTATATTTACTTCTTGCCCAGGGCGATAAATTGGCTTATCAGTGTAAAGATAATAATGTTTATTGTTTACCGCTTTTGAAGCCCAACTTAGCGACGAGGAATTGCTTGAGAGAACAACTTTGTCTTGGCCGCTAGTTATCACCGTCATGTCGGCACCCGCCACTGGAGAGATAAATGCCAAACCTTTAAGATCGGTGACTGAACTACTTACTAAAGCTCCCTTACGGTAAAGTCCCACAATCGCCCCCACCACCGGCTCACGAGTGTTTGCATCAATTACCCAATAAAGATTTTTAAGCTCACCCAATTGGGCGCCACTAAGAATTGAAGAATCGTACTCACCCTTTTCGCTCGGGTTAATCCGCTTTTCAGTTACAATTAAATTGGTTACCGACACCAAAGTGCGAGCGCTTCTTTGCCAATTTTTGACACTAATAGGAATTGAGCTATCCACGGTGACCAAATAATTACCAATTACATTTGGGAAATAATCTTTAAGATCAACAGTGAAAAATCGACTCTCGGGATTATTAACCACAAGTGGGATTACTTTATTAATTTTTTCATCACAAGGGAGATTGATTGATTCATCATAACTATCTCGGGCTTGATTAAAATTGCTTGGGCTTAAACGGCAAACACTAACCGACACTGACGGTAAATATTTAGCAGAAAAAGTGAGTTTAGTGCGGCTAGGCACGGTGACCACCCCACTTTGTTGATGACTCAAAATTACATAATCACTCTCTCTTACGGCTCGAGAAGTAAAGGTGTAAGTGCCACTTACCTCACCGCCAAATACGTCTTTAATTTTTGCGCTCACATCATACTTTTGACTGCCAACGAGATAACCAGAAACTGTACTAGAATATTGGCCAACCTTACATATCTGATTCTGCTGACTCCTCACCAAATAAGATCCATTAAAGTTACTTGTCTCAAATGAAGGTACGATATTAAATTCACTGCCCGTGCCGTCGTCGGCGGGGCCCTTAAGTGGATTATTTGAACAAACAGTAAAGTGCCCAAGATGATCACCGCTACTAATACTATAAATAACTAACGGATCATAAACCTTTAAATTTATTATCTCGGCTTCATCACCTAAATTATCGCCATTTGCTGAAATGACTTTTTCAAATGTCACCGCGAACTTTTCTGATGGTTTAAGATTAGATTTAAAAGAAATAATAATTTGCTTTTTGTTTGGTACTTTTACACATTTACGAGGTGAAGTTTCGTCACACTTTTCGCCATACACAATCTTTGAAATTTTTGCACTCGCAATCCTGCTTCTGTCCAAATCAATATCTTCATAAAAACTCACCTCAAGTGTACCCATCGGATCAAAGCTATCCATCTCCACTTGGCCGCGTGGTGACACCACGTTTGAGCTGCTGATCACGCTCCCCACCTGATAATTTACAACTGAAGGTTGATCAATAATGATATCCCCACCAGATTTGGGGTAAGCCTTATTTACCCTAACCGCATAACTTTGTTTGGTTTGCCAACGGCCACCCTCACCCTCAGGATGAAGTTCCAGAGTATTAAAATCAGTAATTTTTTTATCATCAACTAACTTTTCCGCATAAGAAACAGAAAAAGGTATGCTCTTGCCATTACTTACAATTGAAATGTTGGGTTTAGTTTTTTCTAAATCCACACCCTGATTAAAACGAATTATAAATGGCTGATTGTACCCGCGCACAATACCGGAACCAAAATATTCTTCATTTGTTTTTAGGTAACCTAATTGGTAGGTAGTAAATGTGGCACTTTTGGGCTTAACCGCTAAACCCTCAATTGACCGCAACCCCTCACCCACTGAAACTTGATATCGCGCTGAAGAAATTAACTTTTCACTTGGGATAAATTGCAAAGTGCTGGTGTTGATCCATTTAAAGCGCCCTTCAGTTATTGGAGTAACGGTTACGGGGAGTGATTCATTTACAAATTCATCTAAGCGACTAAGCGGCACCATCGGACGACTAAATGAAATAGTAATTTTAGTCTCTGGCAACACCTCTTCATCAGCAGGTAAAATTGCCAAAATCTCTGGATCAGGCGCAACTAAAAAATCCTCTGAGAGGATTTGGTCTGCGGAAATATTAACTTTGGCCGCATAATATTTACCAAGTTCAAGTTCTCTACTTGGTTGGAAATAATAAATTTTGGTTTTGGATTTTGAATCGCTTACCGTCACCAACTTACCCGCTTCATCAGCTTGCCATCTACCAGAAATTTGAGGTTCAAAAACTACTTGCTCTACTACATTTGCTTCAAGTGAATTTGGTATAGCCACAGAAATTGGCGCGGAGGTTGAAACCTTCTCTGGTACAAGTCGAGATTGCACCACTTGCGCCGACGCGCCTGAGGGAGAAATATTGAGATAAGGCAAAGCAAAATAAACCCCAAAACCCACCACCAAAACTATCACTAATGTGACCAAAACCTTCATGCTCATTTTATTCATTTATATATTCTAAATACTCCGCCTTATTAATAAGCCTCCCTTTTATATTTAGAAATATTATAAGCCATTTTAACCATACAAACAAAGGATAAATTTAATACTTGACATATTAATTAAACTTGCTATAATGTAGGGCAGTAGCAGGATGGACCTGCGACCTTGTTCTAAATACAAATGGAGATTGAAGATGAAGAAAGCACTGGTAATTTGTGTCCTATTTTCATGCCTTTTGCTCTTGACGGGTTGCGCCGCAGGACCCAATACTCTGACTAATACAGCACCTGCAGTGGGTGGAGTGGTCGGCTTCTGGATGGGTCTGTGGCATGGGATGATCTCAGGGTTTACCTTTATCATCTCGCTCTTCACGGACAACGTGAGCATCTATGAAGTTCACAACAATGGTGGCTGGTATGATTTTGGCTTCGTGATCGGTGCGGGCATTTTGTTTGAAGGGAGCACAAGTACTACGCGCAAGTCACGTCGTAAGTAATTACCGGCTGATTCATGTCAAAAGGGGTACGCAGAAAATTTCTTGCGTGCCCCTTTTATTTTGTATTTTTTAAGCCGTAACTCCAGCGAGATTTGATTCTTTTTTGGTTTTAGGACGCGGAGAGCGCTCAATGGTGAAAACTTTTTTGATTTCAACATTAGGTTGGCCTTCCTTAACTCCCACAGAGATTAATCCCCCACCCTCAACTTTGCGAGCAATAATAAACTCAGCCACGGGATTTAAAATTTTATTTTGAATCAAGCGTTTAAGTGGTCGCACCCCATACTCATGCGAGTAACCCTCTCGAGCCAAGTACTCATGCATCTCGGGCGTAATTTCTAACTCCAGATTTTTATCAGCTAAACGCTTGCGCACCAAATTAACTTGGAGTTCCACAATTTCTTTAATTGTGTCTTGTGAGAGCGGATCAAAAATAATCACATCATCCAAGCGGTTTAAGAATTCTGGTCGGAAATGATTTTTTAAACTTTCCATAATTTTAGTTTTCACATCCACATATTGAGTCCGCGACTCGCCATCAGAGACGAAGCCGATTTTATTCATCTTGTTCATAAACTCGCTCCCAATGTTTGAAGTGAGGATAATGATGGTGTTTTTAAAGTTAACCACGCGGCCTTTAGAGTCGGTAAGTCGGCCGTTATCGAGTACTTGAAGTAAAATGTTGAAAACTTCTGGGTGAGCCTTTTCAATTTCGTCAAAAAGTAACACCGAATAAGGTCGGTGACGCACCACCTCCGTGAGCGCACCACCCTCATCGTGACCCACGTAACCCGGCGGTGAACCAATTAATTTTGAAACAGAATACTTCTCCATGTATTCCGACATATCAATACGGATCAATGACTTATCATCATCAAACATAAAGTTGGCGATAGTTTTAGCCAATTCAGTTTTACCCACGCCGGTTGGTCCGAGCAAAATAAATGAGCCAATTGGGCGATCAGGGTCAGAAATGCCGGCGCGTGAACGTTTAATAGCTTCAGCGATTTTCCGCACGGCATCATTTTGTCCGCGCACGCGCGATTTGAGCGAATCCTCAATTCTTCCTAATTTTTCTGACTCTTCTTCAAGCATGCGCATCACGGGGATGTGGGTCCAACGCGCCACCACGCGCGCGATGTCTTCACCAGTAATTTCCTCCTTTAAGATTTTGCGCGAGCTTTGGAGTTTTTTAAGACGGGTCTTTTTTAACTTTAATTCTTTATCTATCGCCGGGATTCTTCCATAGCGAATTTCGGCGGCGCGAGTAAGGTCGGACTTCATCTCGGCCTGATCGGCCTCGAGGCGCAAAGTTTCAAGCTCGAGCTTTAGAGTTTTAATTTCATTGATCACTTGCTTTTCATTTTTCCACTTCAGTTCAAGCTCACGAGTAGACTCTTTAAGTTCCTCAATGGCTCGCTCCACCACCTGGATGCGATTTTTTAACTTTTTATCATCCTTACTTAAAATTTCTTTTTTAAGTGCTTCGCGCTCCACCTCCAAGCGCATAATTTTAGTCTGCGCCACATCAAGTGAGGCGGGTTTATTTTCAAGTTGTAATCTCAGTGCCGAGCAAGCTTCATCTACTAAATCAATAGCCTTGTCTGGCAAAAAGCGGTCAGTAATATAGCGACTTGAGAGATTAACCGCAGACACAAGCGCCTCATCAGTAATATGCACACCGTGATGCGATTCATACTTATCTTTTAAACCACGCAAAATTGCCACCGCATCATCCACGGCTGGTTCCTCCACAAGCACCGGTTGAAAACGGCGTGTGAGTGCTTGATCACGTTCAATATGCTTTTGATATTCCTTAAGCGTGGTGGCACCAATCGCTCGGAGCTCACCGCGCGCCAAGGCTGGCTTGAGCATGTTGGAAGCATCAATCGCTCCTTCAGCGGCACCAGCGCCCACAATAGTATGGATCTCGTCGATAAATAAAATAATTTTGTTTTGGGCTTTCTCCACCTCCTTCAACACATTTTTTAAACGCTCCTCAAACTCACCGCGATATTTAGTACCGGCCACCAAAAGTCCGAGGTCCAGAGAAACTAGATCTTTGTCCCGTAAAGATTCTGGCACATCACCTTTTGCAATTTTAATTGCCAAGCCTTCAGCGATTGCCGTTTTACCCGTGCCGGCTTCACCAATTAAAATTGGATTATTTTTAGTACGGCGCGAGAGAATCTCCATCACTCTTTGAGTCTCCTCCTCTCTGCCAATTACCGGGTCAAGTTTGTCTTGCCGGGCGAGGTCGGTGAGATTTTTGGTAAACTTTTCAATCGAACGTAAGCGTTTATTCTCACCTACGTCACGAATTTTTCCTGAACGAATTTCTTGAATAATCCGCCACACCTTATCTTTACTTACGCGGAAGCGGGCCAAAATCTCGTGAGCTGGATTTGGGCTTTCTAAAATTGCCAAAATTAAATGCTCAGTTGAGACAAACTCATCCTGCATGTTGGAAGCAATTTTGCCTGAAGTGTCGAAAATTCTTACGAGCTCTGGCGTGAGATAAAGTTGATATGAAGGAGAAATCACCGCACCAGACTCATTGCCATCCAAACTCTCAATTACAAAATCTGTGAGCATCACAGTATCCACTTCTATCTTATCTAAAATTGACACCATCACACTCTCATCTTGGATTAATAGAGACGCCAAAAGATGCACAGGACTAACTTGATTTTGCCCGCGCTCCACAGCCAACTCCTGGCTCTTGCGGATTACCTCCTTTGCTTTAGACGTAAAATTACCAAATGGTGGCATATATGTATTATAACGTTCTAAGGGCTAAATGGTGTCAGCGCTCGCAAGTGGGGCCATAATGACTTGGGAATTGGTGGCAAGTCCAGCGCCCTTGCTGATGCCCACCACTTTGCCCTTAATATTTAAAACTGGGCCACCAAAATTCTCGCGACTGGCGGCGATAGTTTTAATTTCAGGTGTTGAACTAGCGTTGCCCATTAAAATGGCGCCAATTTTAGAAATTGAAATATTTGGTTCAGATGACGAAAGTGGCGCGCCAATCGCAAGCACAGTTTGCCCCACTGAAAGCTCACCATCGGCTAGTTCAAGAAACGTAAATTTATCTGTGGCAACTTCAGTATGTGGCAAACGCATCACCATAATTCCGGAAACCTCTCGCACAAATTCAAGATCCTTTTTGTCTCCATTTGCTAAAATTGCTTGGTATTTAATTTTTTTAGAGCTTGAAGTGGAGGCGTCCATAATGGTGGCCACCAAACCATCATCAGAAAAAATGAAACCAGAGCTAATCATTTTTTCTGGATCATTTGCCGCAACAACCTTTAAAATTGCTGGTTCAGAATTTTTAATTGCACTGATGATCTGATCTTCTTCAGTAATTATTACCGGCACCTCCTTAATCACCGTGGCGGTTTGAGTGGGTCCTGGCACCACGCGTTCCACAGTGCGCTCCACCACACGATTAATAGTTTGAGTTACACCAGCGGGAGCTTGATCCATAAGCGTCACCGTCACAATGCCAGTAGCAATTGAGGTAACAAAGCTAACTAAAAGAACCAAGAGTACGATTTGATTTTTATTTAAGTCGTCAATATTCATTAACTTGAATTTACCACTCTCACACGCTCCAGTCAATCAAATAAAAGAAGGCGTCAATAAATTCCGCGCGGCGATTTTGGTATTTTAAATAATAAGCATGCTCCCACACATCGAGACCAATAATTGGGATCATCTTAAGTTCAAGCGGCGTGTCTTGATTAGCCGTGGTGATAATTTTAAATTCATCATTTGCATCAGCCACGAGCCACACCCAGCCACTGCCGAAGCGCGCGAGTGCTGCTTCCTTAAACAACTTTTGGAAATTCTCAAAGCTTTCAAAACTGGCGTTGATTTTCTCTAACATCTCCCCTTCCGGCATTGAGACTTTCCCGTCAGAATTTGGTTTAAGAATGTCCCAGAAAAAAGTGTGGTTAAAATGACCACCACCATGATTCCTGACTGCACCACGAATATCTTCCGGCACTTTATTTAAATCGGCAAGAAGTTCTTCTAAATTTTTCTCCGCCAATTCTGGATGTTTAGCGAGCGCTTCATTCAACTTATCCACATATGTTTGATGATGCTTGGTGTGATGAAGCTTCATTGTGGCCTCATCAAAGTACGGCTCCAGGGCATTATATTCAAACTTCAATTTAGGTAATGTTTGCATGAATTTATTTTAGCATAAATTTAAAATGAAAACCCCGCGGTCGTGGAACGACCGCGGGGAAAATTTAACTACGACAAATAGGAAACACTAACGCACGTGACGTGGAAGAGAGCTAGCGAGAACCCTTCTCTCGAATTGATCTGGCCACCTTTTCACCACATCAGCAATCAACCCCGCAATCTTGGGATTGCTTCTGGCTAACTTTGCCACGCCAGCTGAGGTACGCTGAAAGCGTCCCTCTGGGCCGTCAAAGATGGCCACTACGGTTTCGTCACTGCCGATAGGAAGCTTCACATAGCCAACAAAACTGATTGCACTCACGCCTGACCTCCTGTCAAAAAAAAAGAAAGAGCAAAAAAAAGAAAAGCGATTTCAAGATTAACAGTTCTAAATATTACTGTCAAACAGAAACAAAGATAACTTCAAACAAAAATCGCCCGTGACTTTTCAGTCACGGGCGACATTTTCAATTCTAGAACTCGTGGCCGTATAGATTATACGGAGCAAAAGCCTCCTTACCCAAACTTAAGAGGAAATCACGATCTGGTTCGACGTTGTAACGGTCCCGAATTTCATTTCGTATTCGGGTGTCAACCAACTCCCTTCCTTTGTTTAGATTAACTGGGACTTGTCTGCCAAAGCCACCGCAACATGGGCAACTTCCCCGACCCTTTCCAATTGAGATTTTGATACCATTTGGGCCTTCTAGGGTTATTGTGCCCTTCGGATCTCCGGCTTGCGCCACATATTGAACAAATTCGGTGTATACCCCCACGCAGCTAACTGTCATCTTCCAGCCATCCTTTGTTGCCTCAGTGACCTTAGGAAATGCCTCCCGACTCTTTATCCCGTTCATGGGTTTTCCTCTCTCTTTTAAAAGATCCTATTCCTTAAATTCTGAGCACGTTGCTCCTTGTTTACTTTTATCAAACTAGCATACTATAATGCCGGTGTCAAGTTTAAAACTTCTGACAGCCTCGAGCGATAATTTGCGGTAGAACTTTGAGGACGTAGTTCAAGTCGGATTTGGTGGTGTCGCGGCCGAGGGTGAAGCGCACAGCGGATTGCGCGCGGGAGTTATCGACACCAAGAGATTTAAGAACATATGACGCACTCTCACTGCGCGCGGAGCAAGCACTGCCTGATGAACAAGCCACGCCTTTAGCATCAAGAGAGAGCACCACGTACTCACTATCAGTATTTAAAAAGGAAACGTTAACGTTATGTGGCGCGCGAAAGTTAGCACTACCGTTTAAAACGGTGTCAGGAATTTTTAATAATTTTTCAATAAAATAATCGCGGAGCTTGGTGAGGTTTAAAGTTTCTTTGTCTCGCAATTTCTCACATAGTTTAAGCGCTTTAGCTAAACCTTCAATCGCCGGCAAATTTTCTGTGCCTGACCTGCGACCATTCTCCTGCCCACCACCCACAAACATTGATTTCAGTTTAATCCCCCGCTTCACAAAGAGCACGCCTGAGCCTTCGGGTCCGTAAACCCCGCCAGGGGCGGGGTAAATTTTCCCACCATTCAAAGTTAAAAGATCCACACCAAGTTTGGCGACGTTGAGATCATAAAATCTTGTGGCCTGACAAGCGTCGAGATGAAGGTAAGGAAAATTTGTGGAATTAAATTTTCGATGTTTACGAATCACTTTGGCAATTTCCGCGATTGGTTGCACCACGCCGATCTCGCTGTTGGCGTAATGTAGTGTCACCAGGCGCGTGTCGGGTTTTAATTTATCCGCTAAAATTCTCGGATCAATTAAGCCGTCAGAATTCACTGGCAAGTAAGAAATTTTTTCTCCCGCACCTTCCAATCTGATACACGCGTTTAAAATTGACGGATGCTCAATCACCGAAGTGATGATCGGTCCGCCAATGCCAAAAACTGCTAAATTATTACTCTCCGTGCCACCAGAGGTGAAGACAATTTCATCCGCATGTGCGCCCAAAAAGCGCGCCACGTCACTGCGCGCTCCCTCAAGCTTTGCCCGCGCCTTCACCCCCTCTTGATGAATACTTGAGGGGTTCGCCAGGCCGGCCGCTGTGTCTAAATAGATCCGTTTTTTCATATTTGTAAAATCCTAGCAAGTAAGGTAGAATTTTGCCATGCCTCAGTTCCTCGCAACCAATAGTGCTTTTATTAGTCTGATTTTAGCAGTACTGGTGGTGATCCTTGGCTTTTTGGTAATTAGACAAGAAATTCGTCTGAAAAAATTATTAAAAGGCAAAAATGCGACAGATCTCGAGGAAGTGATCATTGATATGGCGCAAGCACTTGATCAGCTCGCCAATCAACATCTTGAAAATAAAGAAAAAATCGATTGGCTTAAAGCAAGCCTCCGCCAAAGTGTGCGTCATGTGCGCACCATCCGTTTTGATCCATTCAACAGCGCCGGAGGCAACCAAAGTTTTGCCACCGCATTTTTAAATGATGAGGGTCATGGTGTAGTACTCTCTGGACTTTACACTCGCGGACAATTTAATGCTTACGCCAAACCAGTAAAAAGTCGCGCTTCAGAACATGAACTCTCAGACGAAGAACGCGCCGTTTTAGAACCTATACAATGAAAAATCTTAAAACTATCGAACGCCCACCAGTGGTAGTAGTGGTGGGTCATATTGACCATGGTAAGTCGACTTTGCTCGACTTTATTCGTAAATCAAACGTGGTGGCTGGCGAGGCGGGTGGTATTACCCAACACGTGAGCGCTTACGAAATTACGCACAAAACTAAAGCTGGGGCAAACAAAAAAATCACCTTCATCGACACACCCGGTCATGAGGCTTTTAGCGCCATGCGCGAAACAAGTTCTAAGATTGCCGACGTAGCTATTTTAGTAGTTTCCGCAGAAGACGGTGTTAAAGCTCAAACTGAAGAAGCAATAAGAGTGATTACAGAAAAGAAAATCCCCTACGTTGTGGCAATTAATAAAATTGATAAAGAGAATGCTAACGCTCAGAGAACCCGCCAAGACTTAGCTGAAAAAAATGTGTTAGTCGAAGATTATGGTGGTAATATCCCGGTAGCTGAAATCTCAGCAAAAAGTGGTAAGGGTATCTCGGAACTTCTTGATTTAGTTTTACTCGTGGCCGAACTTGAGGATTTAAAAGCGGACTCAAACGCCCAAGCCACAGGTTTGGTGCTTGAAGCGCATATGAATCCTAAAATCGGAAACATCGCCACCTTAATAATTAAAAACGGCACTATCGCAAACGGCGATTACTTAGTAATTGGCGACCAAGCTTTCAGAATTAAGCGGATGAACAATTTCCTCGGTGAACAAATTAAAGAGGCCACTGTTTCAGCTCCGGTAGAAATTTTTGGATTAGAAAAATTGCCTGAAGTTGGCGCTAACTTTTTTGCCTTTGGTGATAAAAAAGAGGCTGAAAACTTTTTGAAGGATCAAAAAATTACTCCCAAATTAATCCGCGTGGCGCACATTGCCAACACCATCCCCCAAGCTGAAGGTGAAATTAAACAAGTTATAATTCCGATTGGTATTAAAACTGATGTGCTCGGCACACTCTCCGCCATTGAGCGTGAAGTGAAAAAATTAGGTACCCCCCTTGTGCATTTAGAAGTCATAGTTAAAGGCGTGGGCAAAATTACGGAAAACGACGTGAAGCTCGTGTCGAGCGGACGCGATGCCATTATGATTGGCTTTAACGTTACCGCCGACTCGTCAGCCAAAGAATTAGCTGAGAAATTTGGAATCAATATTCAAACCTTTGATATTATTTACAAACTCAGCGAATGGCTTACTGAAGAAATTGTAAAACGCACTCCTAAAATTATTACTGAAGAAATCTTAGGTAAAATTAAAGTGTTGAAAATCTTTAGTGTTAATAAAGACAAACAAGTGCTCGGTGGCACTGTGCTCTCTGGATCAATGATTTTGGGTAAACAATTCCGCGTTATCCGTCGCGACAGTGTGCTGAGTCGCGGAAAAGTTTTGGAACTTGAGACGCAAAAAATTAAAGTAAAAGAAGTGGAGAAAGATAAAATGTTTGGTTCTTTAGTGGATTCTAAAATCGCTATTGCGCCAGGCGATGTGCTAGAAGTTTTTGATCTAGTAGAAAAATAATTTTACTATGAATAATCATCACGAACGCACTCAAACCGCCATTAAACAACTCACTGCTGAGTTTTTAGCTCGTGAGTCAAACCGCACCTCCATGATCACTGTCACCGACATTGCGCTAGACAAGCGAGGTGAGCATGGGCTAATCTATATCAGTGTCCTGCCCGAGGAGGCTGAGGTGGGGGCGCTTAAATTTGTGAATCGTAAACTTCACGAACTCCGCGAGTACATTAGTAAAAAAGTGAAGATTCGTTACGTTCCTCAACTTGCCTTCGCGATTGATAAAGGAATGAAAAACTTTAACGATATTTCGGAGAAGTTGATAATGGAGAGAAAAGAGGATGCTTCTGCTGAAAAGCAGAATTGATAATTAAATAGTTGGCCTAGTGGCGAAGTGGTAACGCAGCGGTCTGCAAAACCGCGACGCGCCGGTTCAATTCCGGCCTAGGCCTTATTGCCCGGGTGGCGGAATTGGTATACGCGCACGACTTAAAATCGTGTCTCGAAAGGGATGTGGGTTCGACTCCCACCCCGGGCACACTGCGAAAGCAGAATTTTTTTCCGCCCGTAGCTCAGTTGGTAGAGCAGACGCCTCTTAAGCGTACGGTCGTAGGTTCGATTCCTACCGGGCGGATCACGGAAGCCGGGGTGGCGAAATTGGCAGACGCACCAGCCTTAGGAGCTGGCGCCCGCAAGGGCATGGAGGTTCAAGTCCTCTCCCCGGCACAAATTTAGGGTTATCCACAGGCACTTGCTTTTTTATATATATATGATATAATAGTAAGAGAAGGTGGGCCTAGTGGTTCATCAGAAGAATGTTTGTTCTTTAAATGAAAGGAAATTACTATGCGTAATTTCACGATTATCGGTTTGGTTGGTTTGTTGTTTGCGGCTAGCGGTTGCTCCACACACACGCGGACAGTGTCGTACGATGCTCAAGGGCAGCAAGTGGTCACCGAGACCACTGAGGGCTTTGCCCCCAGTGTGCCGGTGGCGGTCAGTGGGTCAGTGGTAGTTAGTGGACCCGCTTACGTGTCCCGCTGGTACCATCCGGTCACGCATGTATACTACGACGCCTGGTGCCCAGGCACAGTGGTGGCGTGGGGGTACTATCGCGATGTGTGTGGTCGCCGGGAGTGGTATCGTGATCATGGCTACGTGCACGGTCACGGAAGTCGCGGTCGCGTGGTTCACGTCGACGTTGATGTGCACAACAACAGTCGTGGCTCTGGTCCTCGCAGTGTCCGTGCCAGTCGCTCTTCTATCGAGCAACATGGTGAACGGCGCACGGTGAGGAGTAGCTCACCCACGAGGCAAAGTGCCAACGGCTCACGTCCTGAGCGTAGTGAAAATGCAGGGCGCGGGGGTGGGCGTGCGCGAGGTGAATCTAATCGCCAAGCCAACAACGACCGAGGAGGTCGGAAAGGCGGACGAGGACGATAGTAAGCGTCCAAAAAAGGGGTCTCATTTATGAGGCCCCTTTATTACGTCCACATGGACTTGCTTTTTTTATAATCATATGGTAGTAAATGACCAGGACATTGAAAATTAGTGGAGCCCCTTCTGATCGTTTCAGATTGAGGCAAAAGCTAAAGATAAGGAGAAGACATCATGCCAGACGGACAAAATGGAGACCCGGGAGATGGAACGGGCGCGCCCGTTCCTGTTCAAACACCAGCGCCTGCTGCAGCACCAGCAAGAACGGTAACGCCGTACGAAAGGATCTTCAACCAACTGCAAGACAACGCAGCCTTACACCGAACTGAATCAACTGCAATGATTGCAGGATTCAATCGGATGGAAAAAGCGTTGGAAAAGCTTGCAACCCAAGGTGGGTGTCGAATGCCAGCCAATCCCCCACCCGCGCAAGCTCAGCCCGCAGAAGGATCCAATATAACAGAAACGGAAGTTCAAGCTTACATTGAAAAGGAAGCGGAACGGCTGAGCGAAATCGCGAAGGCTGAAAAAGCAGCAAAAACGAAGCCGAAGAGTGGCCTATCTTGGTTCAGCCGTAATTCAGTTCTGATTGTTGTGCTTGTGATTGGAGCTGCTGCTGTGACCTGGGCAATCATCAAAACCAATGAGACCGAGGCGTGGAAACAGACCAAGTTCAACGAAGCTTCAAATGCTGGTGCGGATTATCGGAAAAAATTGGAAGCTGAGCTAGAAGCAGCCAAGCTTGCTGCTCCGACACCAGCCGCCAACGTTCCAAACCAGCAGATTGAGTCTGTGGTGGTAACCAAGGAGTTACCGCCCGTACAAAACAACATGATGTACAAAGGTGTGGAAGAGTACGACAACTTTCATCGCGACCGTTGCCCTAGTGGTAACTGTGGTGATAACAGATCCTACTCACCTCCACCAATTGATGTTGAACCGGAATCCATCCACCGCGAGAGCCCAGAAGGTCCGGTTGGTAAGTGGCCGTATGTTTTGGTGGAGAGAGAGTATGGTGGCCTCAACCTCCTAAGATATGTGGATTGCGTCAAAGCGCCTGACGGGTGCTACGTGATTCAAATCCGGGGAGGTAAATACACTGATCCAGACAATGCTGGGGTTGTGCGAACCACGTACCTTAGAGCCCCACTGCCTGGGGTTGGCGACACCGACAAGGTCCGGATGTTTGGCCCACTTCGGTAATTGTTCTTTTGAAAAAGGAGAAATATGGACCCGCAAACGCGTAGCGTTTGCGGGTCTTTTCTTATATATTTTAACCCCTCACAAAACTTGCTTTTTTACGAATGTATGATATAATCGCGAGCAGTGGTTGTTTGACAACCTAATAAGTGAATTTACCTCCGCCTTGGGCGGAAAGGAGACTCAAAATGGAAATTTTGGTGGCAGTGAGCGCGGGGATATCGGCAGTTGGTGTGTTTGTGCTTGGGCTTACTTTGACTGCATACGCATTGGCACATTATGACATTATCTTCACATTGGTAGATGAGCGGGAGATCAAGTTCGTCACCGCAGGTGGTGACTTACGCTACATCCTAATCAACGTCAAAAACAAAACGATCGATGGGGACAGGAGTATTGTTGACGACAATACTTCTGGATTCAGGAAAATTCTCAACCCCTGGAAGTATGGTTGGTTTGGTATTTATGGTCCGTTTTTTTGGCCAATTTATACCATCCACGAATACAAATTTGAGTGGGCAGAGTGGGAAAAGAAAAAAACTGATACCGGAGAATACAAAATCCGAATGAGAGAACCAGAAGTGGTAGACTCAATGTATCATCTTTTCACCTACCCAATTGAAACTAAAGGTGTAGAACTCCTAAGTGGCTTCACCGTCGACATAGTGGGAGAGATCACCTTTGAAGCCATTGATCCTGAGTTGGCAGTTTTTGCCCTAAAAGGTAAGTGGTTCCTGAAAGCAGTGAACGTAGTAAACGGTGCAATCGATAACTGCTGCAAGAATCCAAAGATACCAGATTACACTTCATTCAACAGTGAAGACAAGCAAGTGTTAATCTCCGAGTATCTCAGAAGATTCCAAAGCGTCACACGTGACCCCGTAACTAAGGAGTATGAAAATGTACTCATCAGAGTAGCGGGAGTCAGGGTTGCCGCATATAACTATGTCTCCTCTACCCCAGCTGGCTCCGACGCCGAAAGCGTTAAGGCTCAAAAGGCCAAGGAATTGGCTACCTTGAACGGTGAGGCTCTGTTCGAAACCTCTAAGTACCAAGCAAAGGGAATCAGAGAAGTTGGTGGGGCGGAAGCCGAAGTTTTGGACAAACAAAAAACAGCAGTAGGTAGTGAGAATATGCCCCACTATCTGCAGTCTAGAGCAACAGCAAAGTTGGCTGAATTTAAGGGGCAAGTATTAAACATTGGAGGGACAGGTTCCCCAACCATAGTTAATCTTCCGCCCGTTAATCCAATCAAAACGAAAGGAACACCCTAATGACTACAACCCAATTTTTTTGGGCGGCAGTACCAATCTTACTCATAGTTGGAGGGGCTCTCACTTTCATTGCTCTACCCATCATCCTAAGAAGCAGAAGTAAAAGTAGAAAGAAGGATGAGATGGGAGCAAAGAAGCAAGACGACTCCACTGTAGCAAATGCCGACAAGGCAAAGGTTCCTGAAATCAAGAAGCCTGAGGTAAAAACTAAGGAAACCAAGCCAGAAAAAAAGAAAGGTGGGAACAAGTTGGCGTGGTTTGTGTTCCTAATGCTGATTGTGGGTGCTGGTTACTACTGGCAAGCAGATGTGCTCCGTTACATTGACCTGATTCGTCAGGTGAATGCAGCGGGCGCCAGTGCACAAAAGCCAGTAACCCAAGGTTACATTGAACTCCCTAAACCCGAGAACGATCCAAATGCAAAATCGTTTGTGATCGAGGTAGGGCCAGAACCATCACGGATTCTGACCGAGATCAACACGATACCAGGTATCGTGGATGTTAGTGTTAGGCCAGTAGACGGTGATCCGCGAAAGCAGGTGAAGATAATCGCCGCTGGTTCAAACTACAACAGCAGTTGTAAGGATAACAAAAATAGCGACTGCTGGATTGGTGCAGATACGCCTATGAAGGACGCACGCGTCCGACTCATAAGCACAAGTGGCGGAAGATTTCCGGCTCTTGTGACATACGCACCAAAAAAGAAGAAGTAAGGCAAAGGGCCCGGTCGATTTATCGATCGGGCCCTCTTTTTATTCTTTGAATCAACTAGCAACCAGCTCCGAGTGTGTCACAAATAAGATTCATGATACCAAGCACTGAGACCATAAGGAAGAGTCCGAAAACTCCCCACATCATATGTCTCCTGCCAGTGCTCCGCGCCTCTTCACTATTGGCGCCTTTGATAAACACAAACACCCCATAGAGAAAGTAGAGTACTCCTAGTGCCATCATCAAAGTGACGGCAGGCACCAAGATCTCACTTTTTATTTTACCAATAAACTCAGTAGCTCCCACAAATAAACTATCTTACGTCAGGGACGTTAACGTTGGGTAGATCAATATCACCACCAGTGTCTACGCCTATCACATCACCTAACCAGGTAATTAATCCCCAGATTGAAACCATCACAAAAAGAGCAATAACACCTCCAATCATGATCCTCTTGCCTTTATCTTTAGCATCCTCACTACCAGCGGCCAAAATGTATTGAGCCAAACCCCAGAAGAAGTAGAGTACAGCGAGCACCATTACGATTGGTACTAAAGTGTTTACGATAGTTTGGAGAATGTTAAGAATACCGGTGACCTTTGAGGCGTTCTGAGCAAACACAAGAGCTGGTGCCAAAAGAGCCAAAGAAGAAACTGTGCTTAATAACTTAATTTTTAATTTCATTTATTTAACTTAAATACTAATAATGATTAATTATAATAATTACTTAGAGCGTTGGCAACTCAACTGTGGGTACAACAAATTCGTTAACCCCAAAGGTATCTTGAAGGAAAGCCACTAATCCCCACACACTAACCATCACAAAAAGTGCCACCACTCCCCAGATCATAATATTTTTACCTTCTGCTTTAGCTCCCTCATTACCTGCAGCCAAAATAAATTTAGCTAGACCCCAGAAGAAGTAAAGAAGTGCAAGCACCATTACGATTGGCACTAATGACGCAATAAGACTACCAGCCACACAAACTATCTTCTCTAAACCTACACCCGAACAATTAAATGCTGCCATAATATATTTATTATAAATTAATAATTTAACTTGTCGGCACGGGAATTAATTCTTCAATGCCATTTATTGGTGGTCCTCCACCTGGAGTGATACCGAACGTTCTGGTTAAGATCGCCACCAAGCCCCACATTGAGACCATCACAAATATCACAATCACTCCCCACAACATTATGTTCTTTGCCTCCTCTTGGGCACCCTCACTGGCTGAATCCTTAATATATTTGGCTATTCCCCATACAAAATAAAGAACAGCCAAAGCGATAATGATAGGTGCCACCATCTTAAGCAGTCCGTTTATTGGTATTATAATTTTTTCAGTAAAAGCGTTCATAGAGGTGTTACTCCTGACGGCAAGCCAATTGTGTTGCTATCAAGAGAAAAGGTTTTCTGAACAATTGTCACCAAGCCCCACATCGCCACAATGGCAAATAGCCCAACCACTCCCCAGATCATCACTTGCTTGGCTTCCTCTTTATCGCCCTCGCTAATATCAGTACGAATATAGCGACTCAAACCGTAAAGAAAATATAAGATCGAGAGAGTAATTAAAATAATTGTAAACGGACTAATAAAAGTATCAATTGCAAACTTCACGACAGCTTTAAATGATGATAAATCAGGTGACATGAATAAATTATGGATTAAGATTGGTGATTGTGCCCTGGATTGCCTCCTTAATCACAAATGAACCAAGGATAATCGCCGCACCAATGACTGTGTAAAGCAACGCCGTGTGGGCCTTGGAAATTTTATCAGTATTACCCTGGGCGGTAAGATAAAGGAAGCCAGCATAAACAATCATAATCGCAATTAAAGGTGTGCCCAAAGTAATGATAATACTTAAAATAAGGTCAAGAAGGCCAGAAATGTCGTTGATCCCGAGTGGGTTTGTGATTTTGTCCGTATTCTCGACGGTGATTCCAGAACCTGGATTGGGGTTTGGATTATCAATTGTGATCCCCGCTTGCGCAAAAACTTTTTTAATAAAAAATTCTTTCATAAAAATAAATTAATTCTCGATTGGTATACTATCTAACACTCTTGTTTCAGTTTCAGGATTCGCTAAAAGTTTGAAAACACTTGTGACTATAACGTAACCAGCCAGGGCCACCGCCAAACCCCACACGGCTGAAGTAATTATATCATGTGCCTCTTTACGCTTCCCGTCGTTGGTGGAATACACCATATATAATACGCCGGCATAGGCAATTGAGATTGTGGCAATAGGAATAATTATTACTAATAAATAATTGTATAACTTAACAACAATATTTATAAAATCATCAAAATCACAAGGATTACTCACTGTGGGGTTGCCATTAGAATCATTCATATCTGTTTTACCGCAATTAACTATGCCTTGCGCACTGGTAACAACCGGTATTGCAACGACCGCAATCATAACAGTGAGGATAAGTAAAAAAGTTAAACTAAATTTATTAAGCATAAATCAATTTTGGATCAAAGCGTTTAGCTCCGTGCCAATTTTTGCCACCGTGTCTCGTAAATTAACTTGACCAGTTTTAAGTTTAATCAAATTTTGGCTAAATATATTTAAAGTTGCGGGTGGATTAATATCTAACCAAGTACTAGAGATCACAGCTGATTTATAAAAAATTGGGGTGGCTGTGTTGTTTGTGGGAGGAGCACCAAGTAAATCAAGTCGCACAGGGGCAATCGCGAGCGATGTGGCTAGATCTTTTGCAAAATTACCCAAAGTAACAGCGCGCGCTACAGCTAAAGCATCGTTTGGACTTTTAGCCGAGCGCGAAACAGCCACACCAAACAATTTTCCGTAGGTGCTTCTTCTGATTTCATTCTTTTGTGGGACAATCGCTACGTCAAAATTAAGATGAGGATTTTTTGCTTTAATTATTGGATTTTCACTAGCTAAACCCAAGTAGAAGGCGCTTAGCCCTTGGCTAAAATAATCGCGGGAGCGAGGCATGGCACTATTCCACGTATAAGAAGTTTTGGCTGGATCAGAAAACTGGTTGAAAAAATTGAGGACTAATGACGCAGACTCTGGGCCACCAAACTTAACATCGTTAATAAACACCTGCGGCTTACTATCTGCTCCCCAGTTCATAATTGGATTTTCAGCTTGAAGTAGGAGCATCGCAAATATCTCCTTAGCGTGATCGATGTTCCCAAATTCTCCCAGTGCGATGGAAGTACGTAAAATATTTTGATTTACGTCACGAGAGAAAAAACTTGGAATAGTCTCAATAATCTTAGTCCAATTTTTGGGCGGCTCGGCAATCCCCTGACCTCGCACTAAGTCCCGATTGAAATACATCACCAAAGGATCAACCACTAAAGGCAAAGCTATGATCGCCTCCTGATTTAAGTAGATCTTTCCGGCATCAATAAACGCATCAATAAAATCTCTTTGAGGAAAAACCTTGTAAGGGATCATGTGGAGACGCTCGCGCTGATTCCAAATCATCTCTGGTGCCATGATGATTAAATCTGGTCCTCTGCCACTTGCTAGCTCATTTACAAAATCATTCTCAAGTGTTTTCTGATCTCGTTTAGCCACATAGGTAAGACGAAATGATTTATCGTATAGTTCATTAAAATTATCAATTGGTATTCGTAATTTATCTGCCGGAAAAGTCCCCCACAAAGTTAAATTTACCAAGGCTTTATTGTTGTTTATGCCGTCGCGAAAACCAGGCAAAATACCAGAAAAAACAAGCACACCCACAATTCCTAAGAAAATAAGCCCGCCAATAAGTACTAGTTGGAATGTATTTAAATTTTTCATAAAGTAGTTACCAGGCCATAATGGTGGTCGCCGGCTTTAAACTTTTTTAAAATTTTTAGGCCAAGATCGATTAAAATTTTCTCAAGCTCTTCGGGCTTTATTATTGCCCCTTGCTCTGGACCGAGATTATTAAATGAATCCTCCCAATCAATAATCACCAAACGCCCGCCGGGTTTTAAAATTCGCTTAGCCTCTTTAAGAATAGAATATTTAGCGTGAGATTGAAATAGGATGTTGGAGATAAGTACCAGGTCCACACTGCGATCAGGCAATTTGCTCCCACCCACCTTCTCCACATCGCCCCAAATAACTTCAATATTAGAAATTTTTAACCGTGAGGCCTCCTTAGAGAGTCGGCCGAGCAAATCCTTTTGCACATCAATGGCATACACTTTGCCGGAGTCGCCCACTTGGCGTGCCATGGCGAGAGAATAAGCTCCGATACCAGCGCCAAAGTCGGCCACAATTTGCCCGTGATCAATTTTAAAATTTTCCAGATTATTTTCCGGCCTTGTAAACACGGAAATATTATACTACAACAAAATTCCTATGACGATAGAATAAGTTGGTAAACATTGACAAAAAAGCATATGATGCTAGTATGTAAGAAGTGGGAATCCCTATTCCGCGTGGAATGGGTGGTAGAATACAAAAGGAGCCAAGTAATGAAAAAACTGGAAGATTTGATTGGGAAGAAAATGGATGTTGGTGTTATTGTACCAAATGAAGACGGCTACATCAAAGGGGGTTTTACAGGAGTAGTTTCTGCCATTGAAGGCACACTAGTACTTTTTACTGAAGTTATCGATGATCCTGTTTCTGAAAAATCTGATGGCTCTAATGAGCTGTGGCTAAACACCGCCTCACTCAGTTTCGTAGGCATGAGCGAAATTTAGCAGCACAGCTTCAAAAGCAAATGACCCAGCACTTCGGTGCCTGGGTCATTTTTTTGTTTTTACTAAACTCAGTAGTATTTACAAAAATGTAACTTATGCTAGTTTCTGGGTAGTGAAATTTACCCGTACTCGTGAAATAGGGAGTTAATCAAAAGGAGAATAGTGATGAATAGTTTGAAAGATCTACTTGGGAAAAAGGTCATTTGTAATGTGATTGAAGGGAGTAGTGGTCATCTCAAATTTAATGGGAAGGTGTCTGCGGTTGATGGAGTATTGATATATATCACCGACGGCATTCGGGATAGTAGTCTTGGCCAGTCTCAAAAAGTTCCCGATCAATGGTTCAATTCATCGTCGTCTTGGTTCTTGTCGATCAGACTCGCCTAAACCCACTTTTCCAGAGTTACAGCCCGCCTCAAAACTAAGAGGCGGGCTTTTTGTTTTAAATTTTTACAAACAAACTACGCAGTTGTTGCGGACTTAGATTCCTCCATTCTCGCCTTGCACATTTTCCCAATCTCAAACACATTTGGAATACCAATAATCATAATCCGGTTTGGCGTATATTTTTGCCTGCTTACTCCATTAAAAGTTTGAGAATTCTGAGTAGTGGTAATCCCTGTCTTTAACTCCAACATAAGGTTACCTTTTTCTGGGCTCCCCTTCATCTCAAAGTTTCCGGTAAATTGATCCCAATTTGTCGAGGTTACCTTCCCTTTCCTATATTGCATCAAACGTTTTGAAGTACCCACAAACCAACCACCTTTAGAGAAGAAAGAGTAAACGATCAAACAAAGAGCGCTTACTCCTATAACCGCAAACACTCCCACAATTAAAGCAGGGAGTAATAAACCGCTCCAATTACCTGGCCCAACCGTCACAGGAGCACCATTTTTGGTAAAGTTGGCAGATTCATTCAAAAACCACGGGCTCAAAAATCCAAACCCGACAGTCCCAGTGATAGACAACCAAATAAAAGTGAAAAACAAACCGGCCAAAGTGTAACTCAGGGGCGTTACTCGTTTTGAGTACACCGCAAATTCCACTCTTTCACCGCTATCGAGAAATTGATTAATTTCTGGGGGCATATTTTTACAAACAAGTGAGTGAGGCCAAGGAATCGTCGTCGCGGAGTTTCATTACGCGGACGCCTTGAGTTTGTCGGCCGAGGGCGGGAATTTCATCAAGACCAGTGCGGATAACTTGTCCGTGTTTAGAAATGGTAATAATTTCTGAATCTTCAAGAGTCACCACGCGCCCGCTAATTAATTTTCCTGTTTTAGTTGTGAGTTTAGCTGTTTTAATTCCCGAACCGCCACGCTTCTGAACTTTATATTCTTTAAGCGCCGTCTTTTTACCATAGCCATTGCCGGCCACCACAAGGAAGTTGGAAGTAGTTTTAATCTCTTTACCAATTCCGTTTGCGCCCACCACATTGTCGCCTTTCTTAAGTTTAATTACTCGCACACCCATGGCGCTGCGGCCCATTTGGCGCACATCACTTTCTTTAAATCTGATCGCCATACCCTCGCGCGTGGCCACAATTGCCTCATCACCCGGACCAACGAGGAAAGCCGAAAGTAATTGATCGCCATCTTCAAGCGTGATGGCAATAATACCGCTCCGACGCACATCCTTTAAGCTCTCGAGCGACACCTTCTTCGCTACACCAGCGCTCGTGGCAAGCATAATTGATTCGGCCGTTTTGGCGTCCTTTTTAAGTGGCAACACTGACGTGACCTTCTCCCCTTCTGCCAGTGGCAAAAAGTTCATCACAGATTTACCGCGCGTGGCGCGTTTACCTTCTGGCACGTCGTACATCTTAATTTGGTAAACTTTGCCAAGATCGGTGAAGAATAAGAGATCATCGTGAGTGGAAGCCGTAATAAACAGATTCACAAAATCTTCTTCTTTAGTATTTAAATCAATCACACCCACACCGCCGCGCCGCTGCGCGCGATATTCACTCGGGTCAGTGCGCTTCACATAACCGCCTTGAGTCACCACGAGCACGGCCTCAGTGTTCGGAATCAAGTCTTCAGTTTTAATTTCACCCGGACTAGTTTTGATCACTCGTGTACGACGGTCGTCGGAGTACTTAGTTTTAATTTCCACAAATTCCTCGCGCACCACGGCCGTAATTTTAGCCTGACTGCCGAGCAACTCCTTTAAATATTTAATCAACGCCTGCTTCTCTTTAAGTTCATCCTCCACTTTTTGGCGTTCCAAACCAGCAAGCTTCTGTAAACGCATTTCAAGAATCGCCCTGGCCTGCAGTTCTGAAAACTTAAATTCTTTAATCAAATTTGCTTCCGCAGTATTTACGTCTTTAGACTTTCGGATCAATTTAATAATCTCATCAATATGATCAAGCGCCTTCTTAAGACCGAGTAAAATGTGTTCACGAGCTTCAGCTTGCTTGAGATCAAATTTAGCCCGACGCGTAATTACCTCGCGACGATGTTTCAAAAATTCTTCTAAAATTCCTTTAAGCGAAAGGAGTTTAGGCACACCGTCCACGAGCGCCAGCATGTTGTAATGGAAAACCGTTTCTAACTCCGTATTTTTATAAATACTGTTTAAAACCTTTTCTGGATAGGCATTGTTTTTAAGTTCTATCACCACGCGCGTGTCGGCGAGCGTGGTGGATTCATCTCTAATGTCTTTAATTCCTTCTAACTTTTTCTCACGCACCAAGTCCGCGATGCGCACAATTAAGTCTGCTTTATTTACTTGGTAAGGCAGCGAAGTGATCACAATTTGATCGTCA
The DNA here is from genome assembly GCA_964648765.1 of uncultured Candidatus Saccharibacteria bacterium. Classification (GTDB taxonomy): domain Bacteria; phylum Patescibacteriota; class Minisyncoccia; order Phycocordibacterales; family JACOZG01; genus JBBTTN01. Next base: position 360,305 of record CAZYLF010000001.1, on the reverse strand, counting down.
TCTACCACATCCGCTTGCCCTCGCACCAACACTCCGCCACGCCCCGTGCCTGACGCGTGACGAATGTCGGCTTCATTAAACACAATCCCGCCAGTGGGGAAGTCCGGACCCTTCACAATTTTAGCTAAATCATCGCCTGAAGATTCTGGTTCATCAATTAGCGTTACCAACGCTTCCATCACCTCGCCTAAATTGTGCGGTGGGATTTTAGTAGCCATACCCACGGCAATACCCATAGTGCCGTTGAGTAAAAGATTGGGCACAACCGAAGGTAAGAGGCGTGGCTCCTCACGACTTGAGTCGTAGTTCGGGCCGAAGTCGACTGTCTCCTTCTCCATATCGCGGAGTACTTCCGCGGCCAGTGGCGCCATCTTAATTTCAGTGTAACGCATCGCGGCTGGTGGATCGCCGTCTACTGAACCGAAGTTACCTTGACCAAGCGCGAGCGGATAACGCATCGAGAAATCTTGGGCCATACGTGCAAGTGCGTCATAACAGGCCACGTCGCCGTGCGGATGATATTTACCTAACACATCTCCAACTACGAGCGCAGATTTGCGGAACTTAGCCTGACTTGAAAGTCCAAGCTCATGCATGGAGTAAAGAATGCGGCGATGCACGGGCTTAAGACCATCACGCACGTCAGGCAAAGCGCGCGAGACAATTACCGACATTGAATAGTCAAGGTAGGAATCCTTCATCTCCTTCACAATGTCGATGGGGATAATTTTATCGAAATCTTTTTTCTCTTCTTCCGGCATGTTTAATATTTAAAATAAATCAGTTAAAGTTTTCCAACCCTTACTTATTCTGCCAGCAACGTCACTTAAAATACTCGCGCCCGACTCCTCTACCGCGCTCACGGCCGCCACTTGCACACTCCCGACTTGTGGGGGAAATAATACACCCATATTAATAAGCCAACCAACAGCGATCAATGCTGTGAGAGCCAAACTTGAAACAAACGCCACTCTCCGGCGCTTTATCTCCGGCGCTTGTCTTAAATTTTGGTAATACGCAGTGAGCGACATAATTAAAATGATTTAACCACAATCACATCTCCTTCTTTTTCTAAAATATCTTTCTTCTTCACCACCAGTTTATCAATCTCCTTAACCCCCTCCTCACCGGATTCTTTAAGAAAAGCAGAAAGGGAATTTTTAGGTTCGCCTACACCGTGATTTACCGGGATCACAATTTTAGGATTAAAAGAGAAAGCGAGTTTAGAAGCGAGTTTAGGATCAATAATTCGTTCATCAACTGGCACAAATAAAATATCAACCTCGCCAATTTCCTCTCGGGCTCCGGCAGAAATTTCATCGTCAATAATCGCCCCTAAATGTAAAATGCGAGTTTGGTCGATCATTAAACTGTACACCGTGTTGATCTCGCCGGCGGGACCTTTAGTCTCCAAACCCCGAATAAACACGTCATCAACCTCATACTCGCCCGGGCCATTGACCACAAATGGTTCTTTACCGGCCAGCGTCACATTTTCTACTCCATTATAATAAGAATCGTTAACTGAAACTAACGCCAAATGTGCCCCAAAACGCGCTGTCTTAAAGTCGGCATCTTTGCCTACAGGATTAATGGCGACGATCTTCTCGCCTACCTGAATTTTAACAAACCCAAAACCGTGGTAAGTAATTATCACCTACCTATAATAGCAGAAAATCCTCATCAATTAAAGCCCTATTTAGACTTGACAAACATCATGTAATATGCTAGCTTAGTGGCAGATGGAACGATGTTCCTACCCCAATCGGAGAGGGGGCAAACTCTCAAGGGAAGCTGCGATGCGGCCACTCCCGGCTCTTTAAAAAGGAGAAGTCATGTCTGGAGATTTACGTGCCCGAGATGCGTCGGTGACCATCACCGGAATGATTGGTGCCAAAACTTTTGTAGGCACAAGCGGTGCTGGACAATTCCCCCCAACGAATGTTGAGTATGAGACATTCGGGTTCCGCCCACAAATTGGCGTTGGGGGGATCGTCGCGTTTCGCGGAACAATGCCAAACGGAAAGGACCACTTTTTTGAGTTCTGCCAGTACCATTGGGATGGAGGCAGGGTGGTGGTAGGACACAATATACTATCACCGAAAAATTCATTTTCCCAGGTGATTGGCCTGGGGCTCATGGTCGTTGCTCAGTTCAACGGAAAGGTAAACCACTACGTCACCGAGACTCCGAAGACTTTGGATCGCAACTACAAAGTGGTTGAGATCCAGGCAATTCTGAAGTACATTGAAGGCAAGACTAGCCTCGCGGATCTCGACGCCAGCGCACATGAGCTTATTTGGAAAGCTGCGGCGGTCAAGTCCCTCGAGCAACTTGAAGAGGAGCTCCAACTCACCCGCCAACTTCTGGCGGAAACCGAGCAGAGGGTAGCAATGGGTAATAGTGAGATCGCGCGTTTGGACCTTGTCGTTAAAGGAAAGAACACCGAAATTATAAAGCTCTGCCAACAACTTGGAAAAGCTGGTACGGCGATCGGTCAGGTTTCGTTCGCCGTCTACAACGGACTGAGCCCGTGGACTTCAAAAAGTGAGATCCAAAAGATGCTGGAGAAACAAGGGTACGGAATTCAAAAGGGGGAGTAATCATTCGCAAGAATGACAACGAGGCCCGAGTCTCTGCTAAAGCAGAATGACTCGGGCCTTTTTTCTTTTATGTTTTAAACTCCCCTTGCCAACTGCGGGCTTTTGTATATAATCCTCCTACTATGGTAACAGCCACAAAAAAGGTTAAAGAAGAGGAGCAAGTGGTGACCGACGCCGAAATGGCGATGGCGCCTGTAAATCCGGTGATGGATGAGATCATGCGGAACTCGGAGAATCCTCCCGAGATCAATTCTCTCGTCACCGGCACAGTAATTGGACGCGACAAAATGGCTCTCTATGTGGATGTGCCTCCTTTCGGCACTGGTATCATCTTCGGTCGCGAATTCTTAATCGCTCGTGACATTATTAAGGAGATCAACGAGGGCGATGAGATCACCGCCAAAGTGGTGCTCCCCGAGGGCGAACGCGGTTATATGGAACTCTCACTCAAAGAGGCTAAGCAAGCTATCATTTGGAGTGAAGCCAAAAAGTTTATTGATAATAAAGAACCTCTCAATTTAATTGTTAAAGAAGCTAATAAAGGTGGTTTGATTTTAGAGTGGCAAGGCCTCGACGGCTTTATGCCCGCCTCACAACTTAAGGCTGAACATTATCCTAAAGTCCCAGATGGTGACAAAGATAAAATTTTAGTAGAACTCGTAAAGTTCGTAGGCCAACCACTTGAAGTCTTCATTATTGCCGCTGATCCTAAAGAGGGCAAACTCATCTTCTCTGAAAAAGTTGTGGGCAATCAAGTTAAAAAAGATATTATTGAAAAGTATGCCTTGGGCGACACTGTGGAAGGCCAAGTGACGGGCGCGGTGGACTTTGGAATTTTTGTAAAAATTGAAGAAGGTTTAGAAGGTTTGATCCACATTTCAGAAATTGATTGGGCTTTAGTGGAAAATCCTAAAGAACTTTACAAAGTTGGTGAAAACGTAAAAGCCAAAATTATTGAGATTAAGGATAACAAAATCTCGCTCTCGCTTAAGGCACTCAAAAAGAATCCTTGGGATGAAGCTGGTAAAAAGTATAAAAAAGGTGATGAAGTGAAGGGTGTGGTAATCAAACACAATAAGCATGGCGCGCTTGTGTCTATTGAGGAGGGCGTGGCGGGCTTGGTGCATGTGTCGGAATTTGCAAATGAGGAGGCTCTGCGCAAAAGTTTAGAGCTTGGCAAAACTTACCCATTCACCATCAACTTTTTTGATCCAAAAAATCAAAAAATGACTCTCACTCCTAACGTCCCCGGAGTCGTTAAAAAAGCTTAACCTACTAGCAAATAGTCTTACGAAAAATGGCCCAGTTGGGCCATTTTTTGAGCCCTAAAATTTAGATGCGAAACTCATCACTTTAACTTGACAAATAACTCATTTGGGTGTATAATAGGAGTAGATTAAAAATGGAATAGGTTGAGAGAGAGCCCGGGGCCGGGGTGAGATGGCCATAAGAGCGATTTTTGCGTTTCTCTCAATCATTTACGATGAGGAGCCTAAAAATCGCTTTTTTTCGTATTAATCCAAGGACTTTAACAATTAAATAGAGAGAAAAGGAAACAACTGCCGAAAGGCAATCATTGTTATTCCTCTTCGTCTCACGGAGAGAGGTAGGACTACAAACTACTCTAGACTCGGTGTGACAAGAGGGATCGCAAATTTACCCGACCTAATGTTAGGGCGGGCGCGATTCAAAAGTGAGTACGAAAATTTAAGGAGAATGAAAATGTTTACACCGATTTCTGATATGTATTATCGTTTTCCTCGGGTAGCTCGCACAGTGAACGCGGTCATGAATTCAATACCCCTCGTGAAAAAAGCGTGGGGATGGGAATTCATCCGTGAGGTCAATGCTATCTCGCGGGCCCACACAAAGTCGTCTCCTGGTCGCAGGAACAACTCGGCCCAGAATCTGGAGTAGTAGGTTTAGGTAGCTACTCCCCGTGGCAGTTCGGTAAACTGTCAAAAAATAGTTCTTTCATAAAGTTTCAGGGGAACGTGCTCATTTGCACGTTCCCCTTTCTTATTCAACCTGCGATCGCGTGATCGTGGGTTGATTGGAAGTGAGTTTTTATCCGATAAAAAAGATCGGGAGATGGAGATGAGAAGATGTTGAAGATCTACGCAAAAGTTCAAGCAGCGCAAGCCATCGCCGCCTTTTGTAAGGCAGCCAGTATCGCGGGGGCCAACCACCCCCACCACCTCAACTGGATGGTGGAACAAAAAATGCAAGGCGGTGGCCTCTCGGTAGAGGCCCTTGTTTCGGCAGTGGCCAGAGCTTACGCCGAGGCCAGTATAGATTATGATGCCCCCCACGGGGTGGCTAAGGCCATTCATCTCAACCTGAGCGGCCATGAATGGTCCCTGGAATGGCGAGGTGATACCACCATTACAAAGGTGTCAGGGTGCGGGGGTTGTTATGCCCCCGGGGAAAAAAATCTCTATCTCGAAATCTCATGCGAGACCACCGAAAGGGGGCTCGCGCGGGCCTGGGCTGCCGAGGAAGTCCTCGGTAAAAACGTGTGGCACCCCGACCAAAAGGAGGGGTGGTTCACCGCTGAGGAGGCGTTCCTGGTAGCCTCGGGCAAGGCCACCATCAACTCCTTCGATGAAGTGGAGGTAATAGAGGAGGAAGGAGAGGAAGTCCCCGCATCCCCTGGGGACCAGTTGTAGTTCTTTCGTGAAGTTCCAGGGGAACGTGCGATGAAAATTGCGCGTTCCCCTTCTGATTGAATCCGTAAGCGTGTGCTTGTGGGTTCAATGGAATGAGTTTTTTCCCGATTAAGTTTGGGAGAGGAGAATTGAGATGTCGAATTGGAAGAAAGTCGTAAAACAGTACCAGTGGAATGTCGTGGGTCTCGTAGCACTTGTGGCATTGTTCGCCCACCTGGCGAACATCAACAGCCATCGGGAAGTGTCTCCCCAGGCTTGGTCGCTCTACAACGGCGGTCCAATCAAGTGAAAAAGTGAAAATTTTCCCAGGCCGGGAGAAAGGGAGAGGTGCATAGTGAAGTATAGATTCTGAACCAGTCGGGTGGCCTCCGACTATGGAGACAGTACAAAATCCCGGGTGGCTCCGGTTGCGGTGCACTTTGTGCATGCGTGTAAAAATCAACGAGGGACGTGGCTTGCTTGCAAGTTGCGTCCCTCTTCTTATTCAACCCGGCGATCGTGTGATCGTGGGTTGATTGGAAATTATGTCCTAAGAAAATTAGGAGAAAGGGATCAGCTAAGTAGGAGTTGGTGAGTTATGGAAAAACCTGGGCAACCCTGCCCGCATGCCGTAGGCATTACGCCGAACGGAAGTCGCTTAAATGCGGCCGAGCAGGGTGGGTCATTGCTTCGACTTTATGTCGGAGTACCCATGCTCGAGGAGATAAAATGAACCAAGGACTACCTATCAGTGATTTCCAGGATCAGGTGATTGCTGCCGTGCGCGAGCACCCAGCAGTGATCATCACCGCCGAAACGGGCGCAGGCAAATCGACGCAGGTACCTCAATACTTGCTCGAAAAGGGTTACAACATCGTTGTGACCCAACCGCGCCGTTTGGCGGCCCGGACGGTTGCCTCCCGCGTGGCGTATGAAATCGGTGAGAAGATCGGCCAGACGGTCGGCTTTCGCACCGCCTTCGAGCGCCAAGACAGTGCAAGTACGCGGTGTTTGTTTTGCACCGATGGGCTAGCGCTAGTGCGCGAGCTCATGGGAGCAGGCAGCCACAGTGTCCTCTTACTCGATGAGGTTCACGAGTGGAACCTGAACATCGAGGTGCTAGTGGCGTGGGCCAAGCACCAAATTGAGTTGGGGGCAAACTTCAAGGTGGTCGTGATGAGCGCCACGTTGGAAGCGGAAAAGCTCTCAAGCTTTTTTGGAGGTGCTCCCATACTCCAAGTTCCCGGAAGACAGTTCCCGGTGGAGGAAAAACCACGTGGAATAAGTGAACTAAATGACGTGCGTCGTCTCCTTCTGGAGGGACATAACGTTCTTTGGTTCCAACCGGGCAAATCGGAGATCGCGAAAGCGGTTGCCGAACTCAAAGCCTCCACAGACATCGATGCTGAAATCCTGCCGCTTCACGGCGAGCTGGATTTGGAAGAGCAAGATCGCTGCTTCCGAAGCTACGCGCGTCCAAAGTGTGTAGTGTCGACAAACGTGGCGCAAACAAGCGTCACGATCGACGACATCGATGCTGTGGTAGACAGCGGCGTTGAGCGAAGAGTTGAACTTGTGAATGGCGTTGAGGGCTTGTACCTCATGAGCATTTCACAAACCGATTCACTGCAGCGCAAAGGCCGAGCCGGTCGCACCAAGCCTGGCATCTACATTAATTGGTGCCCAGCGAATGCTGAACGTTTGGTTTACCCGAAGGCGGAAATTCACCGCACGCGGTTGGACCAAACTGTTCTCCGACTTGCTGAGGCCGGAATCGATATGGAAGCGTTACGATTCTTCCATCAGCCGGACTTGGCAGAAATCCATGAAGCAAAGCGCTCACTTAAAGCGCTTGGTTGTATGGATGCAAATGGAGAAGTCACACAAATTGGACACCGGGTATCCAAACTCCCGGTGTCGGTGCAGTTTGGCAGAATGGTGATTGAGGCCGAGCGTCTGGGAGTTGTTGACGACGTTATCAACGTTGCCGCAATTCTTGAACAAGGTGAGATCACCGCTCGCAAGATACGGAGGGATGGTTATGAAGATAACGCGTTCCATGTCTGGCGGGAAAAGTTTTGTCCGACAGAACGCTCATCCGACGTCATGGCTCAGCTCGCAGTATTTAATGGCGCGCGGCACATGAGCAAGGATGAGCTCCGCGAGTCAGGTGTTTTTCTCAAAGGTTATTTTCAAGCAGTAGAGAAACGCCGACATCTCGCTGATGCGCTCCGCGGAAAAGTTCGCGATTTCAGGTCAAGTGGCAAGCGGGAGGATATCCTGCGGGCAATTTGCGCCGGAATGGTGGATCATCTGTGGAAACAATCATTTGGCGGTTACCGTAACGGTGACGGTCAATTACGATCACTCGCTCGCGAATCAGTCGTGGGTATGTCGTTCGGTGCTGAGTGGTTGGTTGGACTGCCGTTCGATCTCCAAATCCAAACGAGACGTGGTCTTACTACGCTCCACTTGGTGAGGATGGCGACAAAGGTTGACCCGAATTGGCTAGTTGAAGTTGCTCCACAGTTGGTGGAAACAAAAACGGGCATCAACCCCACCTTCGACCGGGAGAAAAACATGGTGGTTTCTACCACTGAGTTTTACTTCAACAGTCACAAGGTGCGGGAAGAAATCGTGCCGGACCCCACCCACCCCGAGGCAACTCGAGTGAGGGTGGAACATATGTACGCGACGTTCCAGAAGCCGGAACTCCCCCGCGTAGATATGAATGATGAGACATCAGTACCGCCAGTGCAAACTTGCATTGTTGGGTCTCATCCAGAAACCAGCGAGGATCTCATGGTCTTCGGAACATGGGAGTATTCTCGCTGGTACGGCAGCACAAAGTCTGTCTGGTTTCGAAGTTATAACGAGGCTGTGGCTGTTCGGAATAGCCTTATCGCAGACATAGTTAACCAGAAGGCGGAAAAACTCCGTCAACAAGAAGCTATGGATCGATATCGTGCCGAACAGACTGAGCTCAATCGGGTTCGCGACGAGACAATTGCAAAGCAGTTGGCTGAAGCCGAAACAACTCGTGTCGCCGCCCAAGAAAGGATGCGACAACAAGCTGAAAATGAAAAAGCCAGAATAGCGGCAGAGGCTTCAAGGCGAGCCGCGTCGAAACCGGTAACCTTAAACTCGAAGGAAGTACTTGGGAGTTCCCTTGGTGACCTCCTTCGAAGTGCGGGTGTGGACATTAAGTAAAGTTTTGGCTAAAAGAGACAGCCATTAAGTGTCTTTAAATAGTTCTTTATCGGGGGACGTTGCTCATTTGCAACCTCCCCCTTCTTATTCAGCCTACGATCGTGTGATCGTGAGTTGATTGGAAGAAAATTGGAAAGGAAAAACCATGAAAGAATGGTTGAATTTTTTCATCGGCACGCCGAAGCGGTTTTTGGTGTGTTGCGTTGTGATCGCGGCGGCGGCAGTCGTGAGTAAAATTTGGCCAGGGGTGATTCAATCATCGCTGACTAGTTTAACTCATGAGGTTAGGCCAATTTTTGAATCACTGCTGGTGCTAGTGGTGATCCTGATCGGCCTAAAGTTCGTCTTCAGTGGCCTACGGAGTAAACCAAAAAAGAAGTGAGCGAATAATTGCAAACTTTTACCAGCAAAAGATGCTGGAGAGGAGATTTGAGATGGGATTTCTGGGAAAGTATCTGTTGCTACAAAAAGAACGGAGCAAGCGATTTATCAAGCGGTGGGCAGTAATCGCCACCGTAGAAGTTGCGGGGATGGGAGTCTTTTGGTGGCTGACGGATTACCCCGACAACTTCAAACACAATGTGGCTCAAGCGGCCACAGTGTTGACGGTAATTATCTTCACCGTCAGTGCCTCGTGGGGAGAACTCACGGGCCGAGGCGATCTGTAATACATTTCCCCAGGCCGGGAGAAAGGTAGAGGTAAAATGAGGTGTAAATGCAGCCCAAGTTGAGTTGGTCGCCAATTCTGGGTGATGAAAAAGTCTGACCAGCACGGGGAACTTCGGTTCCCCTTCTTATTCAACCCGGCGAGCGTGTGCTCGTGGGTTGATTGGAAACGATTCAAAAAAGAGAAAGAGAGAAGGAAAATGCAAAAGAGAATTTATTGGCGCAGGGAGCAACCAAAAAATGCGGAGGGCAAAATGTACGCAAACGTACAGGTGGTCGGAGGCTACGACCACAGCCTGGGCGCATATCAGAAACTTGTGGAGATCCTGAAACAGGATTTTCCGCAGGCAAATGATCTCAACATTGTGTTGGGGGTAACCAGTGGCTCAGTCGACATGAGTGGAATGGCCATTGCAGTGTGGAGTGGATTCCTGGATCGGGGTGATTATCCTGACTGGAATCAGAACCCGCCGCTGATGGACTACAGCTGGTGATATTCTCCCCCGCACGGGAGGCAACGGGATAATTTTAAAGATCGAAGCGTGCGGGCTTCGATCTTCTTTTCGAACTCGTCACGTGTGTGGTGAGCTCGTTAGAAGAGGGTTGGTAGTCTAATTTTAAGGAGACAACAGTGGAACTGGAATTTATGCCTATCACTATTTTGATGCTGGCGACTATCATCGTCATCATACTGATAACGATGAAGGTAGTCAGCGACTGGCAAGAAAGGCGACGGATGAGTCGGCGGGATGAGATGTTCGAGATTCTGTGTACGCGAGGCATGGAAGCCAAGCTTGAAGGAGTTCTCACCGCCCTCGGTGTCATCACTGACACCCAAGACGCAACTGGAGAAAAAAAGAGGCTTTTCTCTTTTTCCCCACTAGCGACTGGCGGTCAGATGCAACTAGGGAGACTAGCCTTCACCAAACTAGTAAAAAGAATGTGGGATGAAGCGCCCAATGAAGAAGCGGCTTTTGCTCAATCAATCGTGGACGCGGTCCAGGGCGATGAGGAAACAATCTTGCAGATCAGAAGGAATTGTGGCGACCTAGCCGATCACTTGAATGTTGCTCTTCGCGAGTACAATAAGGCGTGGGAAGAAACTACTACAACCAATCGGCTGAATCAGCTTCAGGCTGAGTTTCTCCCTGGAGCAAGCAAAAAGGCGGCACACACCTCGTAGCCAACATATGGGGGGTCGGCCGTTTCAGCATTAACTCCCCCGCACGGGAGTACAAGATTATATTGATCATTGATCGAGAGTGTGCGGACTCTCGATCTTCTTTTTCAACCTGCGATCGTGTGATCGTGAGTTGATTGGAAGAAACAAGAAATTACAAAAGGAGAATCAGGATGTCTAAGATTCATGATTGGTTACTATTTCTGACCGTAAGCGCAATCTCGATCTACAATCTCGTGTGTGCTGGAGCCACAATTTCCACTGGGCCTGAAGGCGGACCGATTATTCACCTTACAATTGGGTTGGTCTTCTTTCTGATGTCCATGATAACGATGTGGACAATAGGCATTAATAAGGGGGTAGGTATCCCCATCAACACCGACGCGACGAGCAGAAAGTTTCTGTTAAACAGGAACTGGGACGTCATCGTTGGGAGCGGGACAGTAAACGGCTTAGGGTTCGCCGTTGTTCGGGACGGATGGTTCGTTCGAACAATTTATCTTGGAAACGGTGACGCAACAAGTTCAGGAAAATGGATCTTCTTGAAAGTTGGTGAGAAAATTCATGGGTGTTTAGCTGGGACTAAATAAGTACTCATCACGAGCGATGGTGAGTTGATTGGAAACAATTCAAGACAAAGAAAGTGAGAGAAGGAAAATGCAAAAAAGAATATACTGGCGCAAGGATGAACCCCGAAACAGAGAAGGAAAGATGTACGCCGACATTCGCGTGATCGGAGGCTACGACCACAGCCTGGCAGCATTCTTGAAGCTTGGTGATATCCTGAAAAAGGATTTTCCCCTAGCCTCTGATCAAGCCATTGAATGTGGGGTGATTCAATCCTTGCGGGACATGAAGATGGCGGCAATCGTCAAGTGGAGCGTGTTCCTGCCCGACGGTGATTATCCGGGATGGGATCAAAACCCTGTGAAGGCGATGGACTACTGCTGATATTCTCCCCCGCACGGGAGACCACGGGATAATTTTAAAGATCGAGAGTGTGCGGACTCTCGATCTTCTTTTTCAATTCGCGATCGTGTGATCGTAAGTTGATTGGAAAAAATCAAGGCAAAAGTAAGGGAGAAGGAGAAATAAGATGTGGAAACGGATTTGGAATTCTATCAAAGTAATTTTTGTAATTATTTTGATCCTGGGTAGTAGCTTTCTATGTGCCGAGGCGGAAACGCGAAGAAACTATATCCCTCTCACCAAAGGAAAAGTAGTGAGGGTGCTGGAACACGGCAGAGACGGGATAGTCGTCGCCATCGACAGCGCAGGCAGATTCTGCGAAATATACGTTTCTACGCATGTGAAGGTTTCTCTCGCTCTTGAACGAGGAGAGACTCCGGAAATCGAGTGTCGTTGGTATGATTCCAAGTAATTCAGAGGAGAAATGAGATGTCGAATCGAAGTAAGTGGAATGGATTTCTCTGGGTTGTCTTTTTGACGTTGCTACTGGTGTTCACCGTAGGGTCTGAAAAAATTCCTGATGAAGTGCCGCCCTACACCAAAGGGAAGGTGGTGAGATTACTGCAGCATGGTCAAAATGGTGACGTCTACGCCGTCGACGACAAAGACAGGTACTGCGAGATATACATCGCCACCCACACAAAAGTTTCAGCCGCCCTCGAGCGGGGAGAAACACCCGAGATCGAGTGCCGTTGGGAGAATTCCAAGTAATCCATTTGTGGAGTATGGAGAACGTGCTCATTTGTGCGTTCTCCTTCTTTTCGAATTTATCATTCGTCCGGTGGCGGATGGTGAGTTCGTAGGAAGAATTTATAAGATATAATTACAGAAACCCCGCTTGAGCGGGGCGCATTGAATGGGATGAGGAGATTTTTTTAGATTGAGTGGCTCTCTCCACACAATCTGGACTATCGCTTTAACCTATTTGATCGCCCCGCCCTGGCGGGGTTTTTTGCGTTTTACAAGATTAATAATTAATGGTAGGGTAAAAATTGGTTGATCATTCATAACATACTGAAATCTGAAAGGAGTAAAAGATGCGAATCTGGAAGTTGTATGAGTTCATCTTGAGCCAGGAGTTCCAAAACATTCTGAGCGGAAGTAAACGGAAACTTTATGCCCTATTCTTTACTTACGGGCTCATTAAGGGCTACAAAAGTGGGATCAAAAGCCACGAGCGCGGTGAGCTTGTCACCGACATCCGCCAAAGACAATTCAAGCAATTTGAGTGGCTTGATCTGCCCGAAGTAAAGGACGGCAAAAAACTTATTGTTTTTGTCCACGCCTGTAACATTCGGTTGCTAGCAAGAGCAATCAAGTATTGCCAAACACTCCGGGCACATTTCGGAAGCAAAGTTACCATCGTCATGGTCACTTGCGACAACGACGAGATTGAAAAACGTAGTCTCCTTAAGATTGAGGTAAAAAAAGAAGTGATCAACTTTGTAATCATCTCACCCAAATGTGATGGGATGGAAGACATGAAGGAGTTAATCGACTACACAATTCAAAAGTTCATCAGTCTACCGCAAACTACTTAAAAACATGGTAGACTCAAATTGGAACTGGTTGAGATGTTCTCAGCTAAAAGCACAAATGGTGAGTTTTTTGAGAAGGAGTTCAAAATGTCGAGTCTGATTTGGTTAGGAATTTGTATAGTAGCTGACCTCGGCATGTTGCCACTTGGCATCATCGGTCAGAACGCCTACTCAAAACCGGGGGGGCGATAGGATCTTCTGGATCTGCTCGGGTGGAGTATTAGCTTGTGCGGTAGTTTTTATCGTTAGCTTAAAATACCTCACCTCAAGCTGACAATATCTCTTTTATGCACGACCATCTGGCCGTGCATTTTTATTTATTAAACTCCCCCATGGCTTTTTCTCTCCCTTCATCTGCAATCATTGTGAGCGCCTCGCAAACTTTTTTGAAAACCTTTTTGAGTTCTGCAATTTCGGCGGGTTTAAATTTACCTAAAATAAAATCCACCACTTTTTCCTCACCCTTCGGTTTTTTAAGTTTACCGCCAGGCGTCACGGGCGACACACCGATCCGCACGCGAGTGAAGGCTTCTGATTTCAAAGTTTTAATAACCGAATCCACTCCCCTGTGCCCCCCAGCCCCACGATTAAAACTAATTTTTAAAACTCCAAGTGGCAAATCTAAATCATCATGGATCACCACCAATTTCTCTGCATCCTTTTGACTTTTAATATGAGATTTAAGCGCCCGACCAGAATTATTCATCATCTCTGCTGACTCAACAATCTTAAACTTTGGATGTTCAAACTTTTCTATCGCCATCCGGCCCACATTGTGCCTAGTATTTTCATATTCTGCCCCGGGATTGCCCAAGGCCAGCAAAAAATATTTCATGAAGTTAGGATAGCATTTTTTGCAGGCCCGCCCAAGTTCGGGTAAACCCGCCTGACTATCGGGCAGGCTTGCGCACCACCCATTTTTGTAATAAAATTAGCCATAATCGTATGAAAAAGACGCTCAATACCCTCCTTGAAACCGTTCGTTTTTTACTTGTGGTACTCGTAATCGTAGTGCCTATTCGTGCCTATGTAGCTCAACCATTTGTGGTCAACGGCAACTCGATGTCGCCAACCTTTGAGAACGGTCAATATTTAATTATTGATGAGCTCTCTTACCATTTCCGCGAGCCAGCGCGCGGTGAGGTGGTGGTTTTCCGTTATCCTAAAAATCCCAAAACTTTTTTCATTAAACGTTTAATTGGTTTACCTGGTGAAACGGTAACCATCAAGGATAATAAAGTCACAATTAAAAATGGCGAGCAAAATATTGAAATTGATGACTCATATATTAAAGAGCAAACCCTCGCCGACCACACCACCACACTTGGCGCCGGTGAGTATTTTGTGATGGGTGATAATCGTGATCAGAGTTATGACTCCCGCTTTTGGGGTGCCGTGCCAGAGAAATTATTAAAAGGTAAGGTTTTTGTGAGACTTTTCCCTGTAGATAAAATAACCAAATTTTAATTATGAATCCTGAAAAAAGCCCAAACGACAAAAAAGATTCTAAAACGCTAAAGGGGATGCGCGACATTTTTGGTGATGAATACTACGCCTATCAAGGCTTTTATGAAAAGGCCGCGGAGATCGCTATTTATTACGGCTTCCAACCAATTGAAACTCCAGTGCTTGAAGAAGAGAATTTATTTATTTCTGGAGTTGGTGAGGGCACAGATATAGTAGATAAAGAAATTTACGCTTTTAAAACTAAAGGTGGTGAACGGATTGCACTCAGACCTGAAGGCACTGTCTCCATAATGCGCGCCTATTTTGAAAACGGTTTTCAAGGTCAACCGCAACCAGTGATGCTCTATTTTTATGGCCCACTTTTCCGTCATGATAGACCACAAAAGGGTCGTTATCGCGAGTTCCGTCAATTTGATCTTGAGATTATTGGCACATCCAAAAGCATTGCCGACGCCATGATCATTAAACTCACCTTACTTATTTTGGAGGAAGCGGGATTAAAGAATCTAAAACTCGATTTAAATAGTATTGGAGACAAAGAGTGCCGCAGTGAATATCGTAAAGAACTAGTAAATTATTATAAAAAACATCTTAAAGATATTTGCCCTGACTGTAGAGAACGTTTAAAAACCAATCCTCTCCGTTTGCTAGATTGCAAAAGCCCCGAATGCCAACCAATTAAAAGTGAGGCACCAAACGCTATCAGTTTCCTTTGCGCTGGATGCAAAGCTCACTTTAAAGAGCTGTTAGAATATCTTGAGATGATGGGCGTAACCTACGAGATCAATCACAACCTCGTGCGTGGTTTGGACTATTACTCACGCACGGTTTTTGAGATTACCAATCGTGATGATGGCCCAGATGCTGGCTCAATCGCCGGTGGTGGCCGTTATGATTATTTGGCTCGACGTTTAGGGAGCAAAAAGGACACGCCCGCGGTGGGCGGCGCCATCGGCGTGGATCGAGTTTTACTTTCCGCCGGCGCTGTAATGCCTCACTCAAGGTTACTTAAAAAACCCAAGGTATTCTTTATTCAACTTAGCTTCGACGCCAAACTAAAAAGCATGCAAGTAATTGAGGTTTTGCGTAAAGCCAAAGTGCCAATTGCTCAATCCATCTCCAAAGACTCTCTCGCTGCTCAACTGGCCATTGCCGAGCGACTTAAAGTCCCCTACACCATCATCCTCGGTCAGCGCGAGGCCATTGAGAACACGGTAATTGTGCGCAACATGACCAACCGCTCACAAGACGTGGTACCAATTAAAGAGTTAGGTGAATATTTGAAAAACATTAAGTAATGTGCTAGTTTTTATCCACCATGATTGTAATTGAAGTTAGCCGAACAGCCGGAGAATCCAACTCAAGTATTATGAGGCGGTTTTCCAAGCGGGTGCAAAGCTCGGGTATTGTGCGTAAGGTTAAAGGCCTAAAGTCACGAGAGCGCGTCCAATCTCACTACAAAGTGAAGAAAGCTGCGCTCAAACGCCTTTCAAAACGAGTGGATCGCGAACGCTTAAAAAAGCTCGGCAAAATTGCCACCAATGTTGGCTTTACAAAAACTCACTAAAGAAACTTTACCACGCTTTAAGTGGCAAAAAGTTAGTGATCGGGTACTAGGACCAGACTACGATTTGAGTCTGGTTTTTGCGTCTGACGAACTCTCTCAAAAGTTACACCGCGAGCATAAAGGAAAGGATACGCCCACCAATGTTTTAAGTTTTCCGCTTGGTAAAGATGCGGGTGAAATTTTTTTAAATCCTAGCGTAGCAAAAAGAGAAGCAAAACTTTTTGGCGAAACAGCAAAAAACCGGCTAATTTATTTACTTATCCACGGATGCTTACATTTGAAAGGTTTAACGCACGGTAGTAGAATGGATGCTAAGGAGAAAGAATTTAGTCAGATTTTTCTCACTACTAATGTCAAAACACCTCATCACAGGATTAGACGTGGGAACAAACTCCATCCGAGTGGTGGTGTGCGAGGTAATTCGTAATTCTAATTCACCAAAAATTTTAGCAATGGTGCGAGTACCTAGTCGTGGACTCCGCCGGGGCTACATTGTAAATCAAGAAGAGGCCGAGGGTGCTATTTTTGAAGCAATTCAAGAGGCTGAGAGGATTTCAAAAATAAAAATCAGAGGAGTATTTTTAGGAATTGGTGGTATCGGGCTTGAATCACGCACTGGCGAGGGCCAAGTGGCGGTAACTAAAGCCGATTCAGAAATTAATGAGTTGGATATTAACCGCGCGGTAGAACTTTCGGAAGCCAACTTAACTAATGTTAATAATTTTAAGGTCATTCACACTATCCCGCTTCTTTTTAAACTTGATGGGAAAAAAATCCTAGGTCGTCCGGAGGGTATGAAGGGCAACAAACTTGAAGTTAAAACCCTTTTTATCTGTGCCCTAAATCAACATATAAATAATCTCGTCAGAGCCGTGGAAGCTGCGCAAGTGTCGGTGGAAGACATAATTGCCTCACCACTAGCAGCCAGTTTTACCACACTCTCTAACACCCAAAAGGCGGCTGGAGCCGTGCTTGCAAATGTGGGCGCTCAAACTACTTCAATTGTGGTTTATGAAGAAGGCTTACCAATTTGTGTAAATGTTTTACCAATTGGTTCTTCAGACGTCACCAATGATATAGCTTTAGGACTTCGCCTCTCGCTTGAAGATGCTGAAAAGTTAAAAGTTTCTCTTGGCCAAAGTAACTTATCAACTAAGAAAAAGTTAGACGAGATTATTGAGGCTCGTCTCTCCGACATGTTTGAATTAATTGAAACTCAACTTAAAAAAATTGGCCGCAACGAACTTCTTCCGGCTGGTATTATTTTTACTGGTGGTGGCTCAAGTTTGTCTGATATTGAAAAGCAGGCCAAAAATTATTTAAAACTCCCCGCTCGCATCGCCGGAAGTGACACCGACACAAGCTCCCGCAGTCAAGTTAAGGACCCAGCCTGGTCAGTGGCCTACGGTTTATGCCTATTTGGTCTCGGCAGTGAGCCAGATACGGCCTTTAGCGCCAAAATTTTCCGCCAAGCAGGTCATAAGTTTATTAAGTGGCTAAAGGAGTTTTTGCCCTAATAATCCCCTATTTGCTTTTTGTTTTTTTAACTGATAATCTTGAGGCTATACATGCCTAAAGTTAGCCCAGAAATTGAAACTTTTGCTCGGATTAAGGTAATTGGTGTTGGCGGTTCAGGTAAGAACGCCGTTAACCACATGATCCGCTCTAATGTTAAAAGCGTGGAGTTTGTGGCGGTAAACACCGACGCTCAAGATCTCCATCACTCACTCGCAAAAAAGAAGATCCACATCGGCAAAAATCTTACTCGCGGTTTAGGCACTGGCATGAATCCAGAACTCGGACGCAACGCCGCTAACGAAAGTATCGAGGAAATCCAAGAAGTTATTAAAGGTGCTGATATGATTTTTATTGCTGGCGGAATGGGTGGTGGCACCTGCACTGGCGCCGCGCCCGTAATTGCTAAAACTGCTAAAGAGCAAGGCATTCTAACTGTGGCTGTGGTTACTAAACCATTCTTTTTTGAAGGCAATCAACGCATGCAATTAGCCGAAAAAGGTATTGATGAATTGCGCCGTGAGGTGGACTCCATCATCATGATCCCTAACGATCGTATGCTCGGAATTATTGATAAAAACACCACCTGCCAAAGCGCGTTTGCCATGTGTGATGAAGTACTCCGCCAAGCCGTGGAGGGCATCTCTGATTTAATTACTACCCCAGGTATCATCAACGTTGACTTCGCCGACATTAAGGCCGTGATGTCGAATACTGGTTCCGCGCTTATGGGTATCGGTCGCGCCTCGGGTGAGAATCGCGCGGTGGAAGCCGCCAAAGCCGCTATCAACTCTCCGCTCCTCGACATCTCTATTGAAGGTGCTAAGGGCGTGCTCTTCTCTATTGCTGGTGATAAAGATCTCGGGATGCTCGAGATCCAAGAAGCCGCTAAAGTTATTATTGAATCAATTGACCCTAACGCTAAAATTATTTTTGGTGCGATTCATGATGAAAAACTTAATAAGAATGAAGTTAAAATTACCGTTATTGCTTCCGGATTCCTCGATAGTAATAAAAAGAAAGCTACCCCCGATCTTGATCATGGCTCCAATTCAGTAATTACCCAAAAGGATGATCGCCCTACTGAGTCAGTAGAAATTAAAACTCCTAAAAAAGTTGATTCCGCCAAACTTACTCCCAAGCCACTTGAAGAAGAGGAGGACGATTGGTCCTCAATCCCCGCCTTCTTGCGCAGACCTAAAAACAAGTAATGCTCTACGATTTAATAATCATTGGTGGTGGGCCTGCTGGCGTCGCTGCTGGAGTTTATTCAGCGCGTAAAAAATTAAAAACTTTATTTTTAACTAGCGACTTTGGTGGACAATCGAGCGTTTCAGCAGAAATCCAAAATTGGATTGGCACTAAATCAATCTCCGGTAACGATTTGGCAAAAAGTCTTAAAGAACATTTGTTTGCCTACCAAGGTGATGACCTTACCATTTTGGATCGCGCATTTGTAAAATCCGTAACAAAAAATTCTGATGGCAACTTTGCGGCCGAAACCAAAAAGGGAGAAAAATTTGAAGGCAAAACAGTTTTAATTGCTACTGGCGCCTCACGCCGTAAACTCGCTGTGCCTGGTGCCGCCGAGTTTGATCAAAAAGGTCTCACCTATTGCGCCACGTGTGATGGACCGCTCTTTGCGGATAAAGATGTGGTGGTAATTGGCGGTGGTAATGCCGGCTTTGAAACTGCCGCCCAACTCGCTGCTTATGCTAAAAGTGTAACTTTGCTTCATAAAAACGAAGAATTTAAAGCCGACGCCATTACGGTGGAGAAAGTTCGAGCTAATCCTAAAGTTAAATTAATCACCAATGCTGAACCCACACAAGTTAAGGGCGATCAATTTGTGAATGCTTTAGTTTATAAAGATAAATTAACTAGTAAAGAAATTGAATTAAAAGTTGAAGGAATTTTTGTGGAAATTGGTTTGGTACCAAGCACCGATTATGTGAAAGGTTTAGTAGACATGAACTCGATTGGTTCAGTAATTACAAATCCTAAAAATCAGCAAACTAGCATGAAGGGCGTGTGGGCGGCTGGTGATGCCACCGACGCGCTTTATCACCAAAACAATATTGCCGCCGGTGACGCCGTGAAGGCAGTGGAAGATATTTACTCTTACTTACATTTAAGGTAGTAATATAAACATGGATAACTTAAACCAAAATCAGGAGGGTGTTTTGAGTAAAAAGCAAGAGCGCCGACTACGCAGACAAAAGGAGAAATTAGCTCGCCAAATGGCCCAAGGTGGTGGCAATGGTGGTAACAAGCTCAGACCATGGTTAATTGCCATTTTGCTCATCTTAGCCTCAATTTACGGCATTGTGGCCCTCTCACGCTCTGGTGGAGATGATAAAAATGAGCCAACTAAAGTTGAAACGGAATTAACTAAAATTAGCGCTGATGATTGGGTACGAGGTAATCCCCTCGCCAAAACAGTACTTGTGGAATACAGCGATCTTGAATGTCCGGCTTGTGGCGCATATGCACCAATTGTGAAGTCATTGGTAGATGAAATGGGTAAGGATTTTGCACTAGTTTATCGCCACTTCCCACTCGGTCAACATTTGGGCGCCAAGCCAGCCGCTTACGCCGCTGAAGCTGCTGGGGCTCAAGGCAAGTTTTGGGAAATGGTTGATATGATTTTTGATAATCAAGATAAATGGGAAGGGCGCAGAAACGTGGACTCTGTTTTTGAAGAGTATGCCACCACCCTCGGACTTGATTTGGCTAAATTTAAAACTGATCGAGATTCTAAAGCCACTCGTGATCAAGTGGAGGCCGACACCACAAGTGGTGAAAAGTTCTTAGTCACCGGCACACCTACCTTTTATCTCAATGGCAAAAAAATTGGGAATCCTGGTGGTCTTGAAGAATTCAAGAAACTCCTAGCTGAAGCAATTGGAAGCGTAAGCGATAACATCAATGCCACCAGCACTGCTCAATAAAAAATTAATATTCGCGATTTTGATAATCGCGTTTATTGGCTTCCTCGACGCTACATATCTCACCGTAAAACACTATCAAGAAGTCATCCCCCCTTGCACACTTACCGAGGGTTGCGAGGCGGTGCTCACCAGTGATTACAACAACTTTTTTGGTATCCCGGTGGCGCTCTTTGGTGCGCTCTATTACTTAGCAATCTTTTTTGGAATTTTTGCCTATCTAAACAACTCTGTCAACACAAAAATTCTCACCTTCACCGCGCGCGCCACGTGGCTTGGATTTTTGACGTCACTTTACTTCCTCTACCTCCAAATTTTTGTTATCAAAAGTCTTTGCATTTATTGCCTCTTCTCTGCCCTCACCTCAACCCTTATTTTTATTTTAGGTCAAGCAATTTTGTGGAGAAAAAGTTCGCAATCAGAAGTAGTTTAAGTTAAATTATATAGATGAGTACCTTTAGCTTTTTCACCAAAATTTCGTTTGGTTTAATTTTTACTAGCTTATTTTTATCAACTAATTCCACTGCCCACGCCGCCTATCCTTTTGGTGATGAGTTAATCCGTTACTCTTTTGAGGAAGGTACTGGGGCAATTGAGAACACTGGTACAGGTGGTAACACTTACGATAGTGCTTTGAGTGGCAACGCGGCTTACTATGCCACCACAACATCCCCATTTGGCGGCTATGGTGTGTTGTTTGACACTGCGGACGATTACGTCACAACGGGTTACGGTTCCGGAATCGACCCAACAGCCTCAGCCATCTCTGTAAGTTTGTGGGTAAACAACCAAGGCACTTGTAGTACTGATCGCCACATTTTTGGCCACGGAGTGTCTGGACAAAACACCCGCTTCTACATTAGGTGTCGCTCAACCACCGGACAATGGAATTATAGAATTGGAGGTGCCGCAGAGGTTAATGCCGCCACAGCAGGCACAGTACAACCACACCGATGGTATCATTTGGTGCTACTAACAGAGGGTACAAACGCCGCAATGTATGTAAATGGCGTTCATCAAGGAACAACCACTATTTCTTCATACACTCTCCCCGGTAATCTATATGTGGGCACAATCAATGGAGCCACAGCTGAAGGAGGTAACGCTGTAATAGACGAAGTGGCAATTTATAACCGATCTTTAACGGCCACGGAGGTCAAGCAAATTTATACGGCCGGGGCGGCGGTTACAGTTTCCCCCACTACGGCTGATGTTACTGAAGGCGGAGCCACTGACACTTACACTGTAGTATTAAAAACCGCACCCACGGCTGATGTCACTGTCACCGTCACAGAATCCGCCGAGGCTGGCACCAGCCCTGATTCTCTTACCTTTACCTCAAGCAACTGGTTCACTCCGCAAACTGTCACAATCACTGCGGTTGATGACGAAGACGCTGAAGGTGAGCACGAGACCTCCATCTCGCACACCACTTCAAGCTCTGACCCCAACTACAACGTCATAACCGTTGATGATGTGAATGTAACGATCACTGATAACGAAGCTGACTCTGCTCCGACCATTTCTAGCGTGTCTTCAGATAAAACTAACGGCTTTTATGGCGCGGGTGAAATAATTGATATCGATATCACCTTTTCTGAAGCGGTCACTGCCACCACATCTATTACAGTCACGTTAGAAACTGGCACCACCGACCGCACTTGCAGTATTGCCTCCATTTCCAACTCCTCTACCGCTAGTTGCAACTACACTGTGCAAGCCGGTGACGTAACCACTGACCTCACCGTCTCTACTATTAGTGGTTATATTGAAGATCAAACTGCCAACCCGATAACCAACTTTGCGCCTTCCACCAACTTGGCAGCAAACAAAGCCATTGGTATCGGGACCTACATTTCTTTCATCACTCCATCACCTTCAGCTAATTCCACCACCACTTCATCGTCGGTCACGGTTTACGCTTCATCCACCATTCAAACTACCGCCACCTCCACCGCTTGGAATTTATTTGTCACCACACCAGCCGGCGCAGTTTCAAGTCAGGTAAGCACCACTACTCGTTATGGTGACTATAATCTCACTCATTACACTAACACTATTTCAAATCTAGACTTAAGTTTAACCGCTAACACCTCCGGTTCAATTTATGTTCCTACCACTGGCACGATTTTTATTCCTCATAACACATCAGCGGGGAATACTACAAGTATTACTGAAATTGCATCTACTACCGGAGCAGTAGTACGGACAATTACCTGCACAAGTTGCGGCGATATCGAGGGGATTACTCTAGTCTCAAGCCTTGCCTCTTCCACCGCTCCTGGAGTTTTTGATCACACGTTTGTATTATCAACAGAAGACGTTCAGGCAAATGGCAGAGTCTTCAAAGTTATAATTCCATCCACTGGTTCGGTAACGGTCACTAACAGTGATGCATATTCTACGGGCATTGCCCACGGAGCAAACACAGGTCTTGAAGGTATCGCTTACAATTCAAGTTCTGGTGTATTCTATTTAGCTGAAGAAAGCGCCTCCGCCACTCTTTATGAGTATCCTTCACTTGGCGGTACAGCAGTACAGATTTGCGCTAATTTAGACTTCACTTCTATTGCCACTGACTTTTCAGATCTTTATTACAACAATAACGGCATCTTGTTCGTCCTCTCTGATAATAGTAGCCGAATTGTTCCGGTCAACATTACCAGTACTTCTACTTGTGCATTCGTTGACAGTGATGGAGATGGCAACACTTCAGGTGATACGGGAGATTATTTAAATAGCGTCCCCGTAGGAGCGACAGACCAAGCTGAAGGCCTAACTTTCGATAACACTGGCGACTATCTCTATATTTTCGGCGAAGCTGATTATTTTGCTCGTTATCGCACTAATGCCTACACGGTTCGTCACACCTTCACCGGAATCTCAAATGGAAGTTACCTCCTCAAAGCCTCCTCCACAGACGCCACCACTGGCCTAATCACCCACTCCGGTAATAGCCACGCTTTTGGCGTAAATGTTGATGCTTCTGCCCCCACCATTTCGACCGTCTCGTCCAGCAAAACTAACGGCTCATACACCGTTGGAGAAGTTATTGACATCGACGTTACATTCTCTGAAGCTGTTACTTCCACAGGCAACGTCACAGTGACTTTAGAAACTGGGGCCACTGACCGCACTTGCACCTTCACTGTCTCCAACTCAACTACGGGCACCTGCGACTATACAGTGCAAGCTGGTGACACTTCTGCCGATTTGGAAGCCACAATCAGTGGAACAATCGCTGATCAATCTGCTAACGCGATGAGCAACTTTGTGCCAAGCACCAATCTGGCAGCCAGCAAAGCTCTAGTAATTGATACCACCGCGCCGACGGTGAGCACCCTCTCGCCGGCCGATAACGCCACAGGTGTCTCTGTTACGGCCAACCTTGTAATCACCTTTGACACGGCCGTTTCCACCAGCACCGGCAATATTCTAATTAAGTTAGCTTCCAATGATTCAACCGTTGAAACTATTGATGTGGCGGGTAGTCAGGTCACTGATTCTGGTTCAAACTCCTTTACTATTAATCCATCAGTAACTCTCGGCAGTTTAACTGGTTATTATGTTCAAGTGGCCAGCACAGCTTTCCGCGACGTGGCGCTCAACAGCTACGCGGGCATCGCTAACACCACCAGCTGGAGCTTTACCACCGCCGATGTAGGCGTACCGACCATCTCGAGCGTCTCCTCCAGCAAGACCAATGGAACTTATGATGTTGGAGAAGTAATTGATATTGATGTCACCTTCTCTGAAGCTGTTACTTCCACAGGTAACGTCACAGTAACTCTTGAAACTGGTGCCACTGATAGAACATGCACCTTCACTGTCTCCAACTCAACTACGGGCACATGTGATTACACCGTGCAAGCTGGTGACACTTCAGCTGATTTGGAAGCTACAATCAGCGGCACAATCGCTGACCAATCGGCTAACGCCATGTCTGACTTTGTACCTGCAACTGGATTAGCAGCAAATAAAGCTCTAGTAATTGATACTGACGGGGTGGATGATTCCGACGACGATGATGACGATTCAGGTGGCGGCGGTGGAGGCGGAGGAAACAATAACAACGATGATGAAGACGAGGAGGAAGAGACTGATTCAAATACCGAAACGACCACTACTTCAGAAAATAATTCCGGAGGTAGCAACACTCCCACTCAAGTTAGTACAATTATTCAGAACACTTTAAATGCGGTACAAGTGATTATTGAGTCTGCTCAGACTACCGGGGAAGCTCAAGAAGTAACTACAAATAAAGTTAAACAAGTGTTAGAAAACACTATTATTAAACTAATTACTGAACTAAAGTCTCAGGTTGAGATTTTAAAGCAATCTACTTCGCAATCCCAAGGTGCCTTGAGTGATAATTTTGCCTTCACCGTGGATCTGAAATTAGACATGGTCCACCCCCAGGTTAAAGAACTGCAAAAGTTCTTAAATAATAATGGTTTCGTAATAGCTAGCACTGGTCCAGGTTCACCTGGTAATGAAACCACGATTTTTGGAGATCTAACTGAAATTGCACTTAAGAAGTTCCAAGAGGCTCACCGAGCTGAGATCTTAACCCCGCTCGGTCTCACAGAAGCCACAGGTTACTTTGGTTCTGCAACAAGAAAAATTGTCAATCGCCTAATCTCAAATCAGTAGAATATAAAAAAACGCCCCGTGCGCTAGGCGATCGGGGCGTTTTGATATTTGGCGGGGTAAATGTACCACGCCAATACCATGATAAAATTCAGAACGATGTGGCAAGCTGAAGTGCGCCAGATCAGCTCATTCTCCACCATCAAACCGTAAAAAGTCCAAAAGATGGCGCTGCCAAAACTAGTCAGAGCTGGCCACTTAGAGACCATTCCGCGGCTTTGTTCAGACCAGATTTTGTGTGGTGGAAAAATAGCCATCACCACTCCAGTGGCAGTAAATACTAGGTAGATGAGCTCCTTTTCATTGGAGAAAGGCATCCAGACCACCGCTGCACCCAAGACTAAGGCCATCGCCCATTCTCCCCAGCTAAAACCTTTTACTTTTAGTAACCCTTTCAGAATCAGAAAGGTGAAAGGTGCGCGGAGAAAAAAGAGCAGGATCAGAGCCAAATTATCTCTATGCCAACCATAGATCAATAAAATAGCACTAGTAGAAAACACCATCATGTACCAAGGGGTAGACACTGACTGCCCCGACTGACTTTTTTTGATAAGTCGGGATTGATGTAAAAGTGATAGAGCTCCGACGGTTCCAAAAAACATCACTCCAACGAAACTAATCGTTAGAGGGTTAAGACCGAACCCTTCAATCTCTTTCAAGGTTCACCCTCCTTTCAAATTTTAATTTGTCCTTATCCAAAAAGCACACTACATCATCTAGCTTATTAAATCAATAGTTCGTTTTTTTGACCCTACCGGGAATCGAACCCGGATTAACGGCTTGAAAAGCCGGCGTCCTAACCGTTAGACGATAGGGCCATGAGTGGCCAGAAAACTTTAACATATAATGTGCCTTTCGCAACTTGTTTAAAAACTTGATAGGAGGATAATGAATGGGTAGTGGGAAGGTCGAAAATTATTAGATTTTAATTCTGATAAATATTTTATGACCTGCGAAACATGTAAACACGAGAAGAAGGAAGACGGTTGTACTTGCACTAGCTGTGAGTGTGGAAAATAGATATAGCTTTACCGTCAGATCAAAAATCACCTCAACCAAAGTCGGGGTGATTTTTGGTTATTAAATTTTTTGAAAATCTTAGTAAAAAATGTTAGGCTAAAAAAACGGAGAGGAGAGGTGGCTGAGTGGTTGAAGGCACCGGTTTCGAAAACCGGCATCCGCGAAAGTGGATCGTGGGTTCAAATCCCACCCTCTCCGCCAGAAGGGGCGGTTAGCTCAGTTGGTAGAGCGTCTCGTTGACGTCGAGAAGGTCATAGGTTCAAATCCTATACCGCCCACCGAAATAATGTGCTAGTTTGTGAACATGAAAATTCTCGCAATTGAGACGAGCTGTGATGAAACAGCGATAAGTATAGTGGACTGCAAGGGTGCCCGAAAACCCGTTTTTAATGTGCTCTCGCATGTGGTGGCCTCACAGATTGAACTCCATGCCAAATGGGGCGGCGTGGTGCCAAATTTAGCCCGCAGAGAGCATCAGATAAATTTGGTGCCAGTGTTGAAGGAAGCAATTGAAAAGTCCAAAGTAAAAAGCGGTAAGCCTGCCCGACAGTCAAGCGGGTCAAAAAATATCCCTGAATCCAAAATTAAAAAAATTTTAGAAAGAGAAACAGAATTAATTGCGCCGTTTTTGGAATTTATAAAAAGTAACGGTGTGCCAAAGATTGATGCTGTCGCTGTGACACGTGGACCGGGGCTTGAGCCCGCGCTGTGGGTGGGCATTAATTTTGCAAAAGCTTTGGCATTGGCGTGGGGTAAACCCCTCATCCCCATCAACCACATGGAGGGGCATATATATTCCGTGCTTATAGATGGCAGGAGGTTAACATTCCCCGCTCTTGCTTTACTCGTGTCTGGCGGTCACACCGAACTAGTGCTAATTAAAGATTGGCTGAAACATAAAATTATTGGTCAAACTTTAGATGACGCGGTGGGTGAGGCTTTCGACAAAGCGGCACGCCTGCTCGATCTCCCCTACCCTGGCGGACCAGAAATTTCTAAATTGGCAAAAAGTTTTAAAGGTACTTCTGAAATTAAATTACCGAGACCCATGCTCCACTCTGGGGATTTCAACTTCTCTTATTCTGGTCTTAAAACTGCCGTGCTTTACGCAGTAAATAAATTGAAAGCAGCCAATTCTGATGGCGTTTTAACTGATGAAGAGAAAATTATGATGGCTTACGAGTTTGAACAAGCCGCCGTGGAAGTTTTGATTAAGAAAACCGCCAAAGCGATTGTCAAATTTAAACCTAAAACTCTAATCATCGCCGGTGGCGTGGCCGCCAATCAAGAACTCGGTCGTCAGGCATCTGAAATGATTAAAAACGAATTTCCGGACATTAACTTATTAATCTCCACTCGCGAACTTTCTACCGACAACGCCACAATGATCGCCGCCGCCGCTTATCTCCACCTCCAAACCAAAACCCGCCTGCCCAAAAACTTCAAAGCTGATGGAAATTTAAGTTTATGATAAAATTAATGCAACGTGATCGATTGGAATACGGCGATCGAGACATTAAACTTAACGCTTTTGGGCGGAGTGTTGCCTGCATTAATTTGGCTTTGGTTTTGGCTTAGAGAAGACAATGATCATCCAGAGCCAAAATTACTTTTAGTTCGCACATTTTTTTTAGGCTCACTCGGCGTAATCGTGGCCTACTTTTTAGAACGAGAATTATTTTCCACCTTTCGTAACCTATCGCTCATTGGTTTAAATATCTTCGGCCTAAGTGACCGCGGGGCCCTTGGCATTGTTATTGCTCCAGTGGTTGAAGAATCTATCAAACTCGCAGTTATTTACTTCTCAATTTTTTATAATAAAGCATTTGATGAGCCAATTGATGCGATGATCTACATGATCACCGCCGCACTTGGCTTTGCCGCGCTTGAGAACATCTTTTTCCTCTTCGACACGATTTACCCAACTCAAGAACTTGGTACCTTCCTCCTCACAGGCAATCTCCGCTTCCTTGGTGCCACCTTACTCCACGTAGTGGCCTCAGCCACGCTTGGTGGCGCCATAGCGCTCGGATTTTATAAACGCCCCCATATAAGAGTTTGGTATATTTTAGCTGGCTTAATCCTCGCCATTGCCTTGCACGGCAACTTTAACTTGTTTATAATTAAATACGAAGGTAAAAATATTCTACAGATCTTCGGTTTACTCTGGCTCTCCACAATCTTTATCATTTTATTGTTTGAAAAAGTTAAAGCTATAGTCTGGCAACCAAAATAACCATGAGTAAAAAGAAATCGTTTTTTGAAAGATTGACCGGAGGTATTTCTCTTTCTGATGATGAACCAATATCCGTCACCCCCGAACATGAAGAAAGCAGCGTCAGTGAAGAAGACGATAATAACTGGATAAAGGAGGAGGCTGAGGTGGGTGAACTTGCTGTAGATGTGTACCAAACCTCCACTGAAATCGTGATTAAAGCTCTAGTGGCCGGAGTTAAGGGAGAAGACATTGAAATCAACGCCAATAGAGAAACCGTTTCAATCACCGGCAAACGTCAGCCTACGCATGAGGGCAGAGACGATGATTATTTTATTCGCGAGCTATATTGGGGAGCCTTTTCACGCACCATCGTACTACCCTGCGAGGTTGAGAGTGGTGAAGTTGATGCCACTTCAGATAAAACCGGTCTTCTCACCATCCGTCTCACCAAAATAGATAAAAAGAAGATCCAAAAAATTAAAGTTAAATCGGTATAACAAAAATCCCCCATATGAGATGGGGGATTTTTTACGATAATTTTTTTTAGTTTTTACCCTCTGCGCAAAGCCTTCACAACTGCAATTAGCACACACGCTCCGAGCAAAGCCACTAAAAAGCTATAAAGGTTAAACCCGCCCGTACCGCTCTTCCCAATTAAGCTCATAAGCCATCCGCCAAGCACGGCACCAATAACTCCCACTATTACATTTAAGATTATCCCCTGCTCGCCGTCTGTTTTCATTATTAAAGATGCCACCCAACCCACCAAAGCGCCAAAAATTATCCATAAAATTATACCCATATTATTTATTTTTATTTTTATTTTTTAATGCTGTTATTTCGTTCTCTAATCTCTCTATCCCCCTCTCTAGCCTCTGGGTACGGGCCATAAGCTTTGACTCAAACTGGTTCACATGACCAGCAAGCTTCTCGGCAATGGCAATCATCTCGGTTACATCCTCCATCGCAAGCAAAATGATAGGAGGAAAGACTTTATTCTTCTCATTCTCCTTAAAGTATATTTGACGGGCGTTTAAGATCATCACTTTTTTCCCTATATGAGGAAATTCGTGGATAACCTCAAAACCCTTAAAAAACGAGTTTTTTGGTAAAATATCTTCAAGCAACTTGCGTAAGGATGGAATATCCCACTGCCCATTACCAAGCTCATAAACAATCTTTTTTTCTGTCTCTTTGCGCTCTACCTGAAAGGTACTATAGAAGGATTCATTAGCCGCTACTACCGCCAAATCTCGATTAAGAATCAAGACTGGCTCACGCACCACATCGACCACAGTTTTAATATACGTCCAGCTTTCCTCCCACAATTTCTCAAAAAAATCGTCTTTAATTGTTTCCATACCTCCTTAGACGCTGGGCCAATATACCTATTACAGTTAGTGCTAAGCACACATACGTGCTAAGTTTAGATTATGGCAACTTGTAATACTCTTGTAACGCATTCCCCTCTATTACGGCACCAATATGTAATGACACCCGAACAAGATAATCAAAACAGAGAGGACATAAATTCTGCCCACTTCGATTTTCAAAAAGGGCTTAATCGTCACGCTTTTTTTAAGGTTAGCGATCGCTCAATTTCTGATGAATTAGTGCAAAATACCTTCCTCAAAACTTGGAAGTACTTAGTGGCCGGCGGTAAGGTAGATGTAATGAAATCATTTTTGTATCACATTTTAAATAATCTAATTGTAGACGAATATCGCAAACACAAAACTCTCTCATTAGACGGTTTAATGGAAAAAGGCTTTGAACCTACGGGCAAGGATTACACTGAAAAATTACTAAACACCATTGATGGCAAAACTGCGCTTGGTTTAATTAAACTCTTACCACTTAAATATCAACGAGTAATGCGCATGCGCTATATACAGGATTTGTCTTTAAAAGATATGTCTCTCATACTCGGTCAAACCAAAAACACCATCGCCGTGCAAGCTCACCGAGGTTTAGAAAAACTCCGAGTTTTGTATCTACTTAAATAGTGTACTATCTAACAAAATGTGCCGAGGGCCGGGATCGAACCGGCGACCTACCGCTCTTCAGGCGGACGCTCTACCAACTGAGCTACCTCGGCATAATCAAAATAGAGGATATCGGTTTTTAACTGCCGATGTTTAATTTACCTAAAAATTCGAGATTTTTTGTCGACTCAGTGATGCTAGGGACCACATTTTGGTAAAAGTCCATTATCGCCTCAAGATAAGGCTCAAGATAATAGTAGCTACCGAGCGACAAAGCAATAATAACCAGCCATTTGATAAAAGTAAAGAAGTGCCCCCAACGATTAGCCCGACGCATCTGATGCAATATTCGGTTGTTGTCTTCAGCTAATTCCACCAACCTTTCAAGGAGTTTGTGATCATCACCATACATAGCAAATATTATATCACGATCTTTTGCCACCAACTATGCATCCCGAGTTTCAATATATTTTTTCCAAAGTTTTTGGAATTCCAATGAAGATTCTTTTAATTCTTCAAATGTTCCAGAAGCAATTATTTTTCCATTTTCAAAAAAATAAACTGAGTCAAAAAGAGACAAAAGGTGAAGTCTGTGAACTGAGGCAATAATTGTCTGTTTTGGAAATGCTTGAAAAATATTCTTAAAAATCTCTAGCTCGTTTTGAAAGTCGACACTGCTTGTTGGCTCATCCATAAGGATTATATCTTTGTCGACTGAAGCCAAAAGTCCTCTGGAGAGTGCGAGGCGTTGCTTTTCTCCGCCGCTCAAATTAACGCCCTTCTCCACGATTGAAGATTCGAGTTTTTTTGGTAAACGATCAATAACTTGGGTCATACATGCCATATCTGTAAAGACTTGGATGTGCTCATCTTTATACTCAACTCCCAATGTAATGTTTTCCCTTATGGTCGTCGCAAATATTTCTGGGTCTTGGGGGATTAAGGAAATGGACTCACTAATTGATGCAAAACCCTTTGATGTTTGTTCGCCGTTTACAGAAAGACTAAGTGACTTGGGATGATATAGATCTCGCAAAATTCTAAGAAAAGTGCTTTTTCCACCTCCACTTTCTCCAATAAGGGCAATTCTCTCTCCTTTTTTAATTTTTATAGAAACGTTATCTAAATGGAGATCTGCCCCTTCTTCTGAATGATAAGAAAAGGACAATTTCTCAATCTCAAGCGATTGCCACTCATTAGGTAGATGATTTTTACCCACTAGGATTGTTTGTCGAAAATCTTTTGAAAGTTCTTCTGTATTACTCACCGAAGACCTATAACGAACGATATCATTATATAAATAAGCAAACTTAAAAAAAGTATCACGAATTTGATTCGCGTATCCATACAGTATATATACGGTCCCCACAAGAATTACCCCTGAAGAAACCTTGGAAAAAAGATAGATACCCACAACAGCAATAACCGCAATACGCCCAAACAAAGAAGCGGAGAACCATTTACATTCGTTAATTTTATTATTCAAATGAAATCTATCAAGTGGTTTTTTAATAAAGGTGTCAATTGATTTCAGTACCAGATCTTCTACCCGAAGAATAATAACTGTTGTTACATTACTTAGAGCATCAAAAATTTTGGCCGATATACTATTCTCTACCTGATTCACTATTCTGTATCCAGGAATGAGTTTTTTATCAAATAGCGTTAAAATATAAAAAGTAAAAAGACTAATTATTAAAGCCGCGCTACCTGAAATCAGGTCAAAAACAAACATGGCCACAAAGGCAGTAGTTAAACTGATAACACCCTGAATTATTTCAAAGGTTCTCTCGGAAAAGTTGAATAATGCTGTTGTTCCTTTCTCAATTTTATCAATAGTATCCCCAGAATGATGGTTGGTATGCCACTCTATCGGCAAAGCCATTGTTCCTTCCAAAAGATAGTTTTTATAGTTTCTTCGAACAAAAAATGCATTGCGAGTTTCCATCACTCGTGATGGTCCATGCGTTGACCAAAAACCAAGTTCAAGGAAAAACAATAGGCTCAAAATTGAAATTAGGTGGGGTAGAACTTCTCTAGTTACACCTTCGGTTTGAATGGTATTTAAGAACAACCCAACAATTAAAGGTTCAAAAGCCAAAAGCAGTGTTGCAAAAATTGACAACACAATATAAAAAATTACATTTTTGCGATTTCCTTGAGAATACCCCCACATTTTTCGGAAAAGGTAAGTTAGCGGATTATTCATAAAACAATTTTATCCTTTTCCAAAATATTTTTCTAGATGGCCCACTCGCCTGACTCGCCAATTTTTGCCGCCAACAGGAATCGAACCTGTATCTATCCCTTAGGACGGGACTGTTCTATCCATTGAACTACAGCGGCACACCTATTTCATCACCGCGCGAGGCGCGACATCGCTTTACCTTACCACATTTTTCACATTTATGAACAATCACAAATTCCCCCTTCTCCATTTCTACTTTTTCCGGCTTCATTAACCCACCACACTCCTCCGCCCTATCACCTGGATTAATATCCACGTGCTTGCTCCACAAACATTTCGGGCAATGATTTGTATATCCACTCCCAATTACGCTGGCCCCGCAATGCCCGCAATCAAAATCCTCTTTAACTTTCTTAAATACTTGAGACATAAATGGTGCGGGATACGAGAATCGAACTCGTGTCTGTTGCTTGGGAAGCAACCATTCTACCACTACCCGCCGAAAGCTCCGCATTCTGGCGGGCCCGCCTCTATGGCTGTAAAGCCTTTGGGCGGGAACTAACTCTCGTAATGCGAGATGGGAGAATCGAACTCCCGCCTATTGCTTGGGAAGCAATCGTCCTACCACTAAACTAATCTCGCTTCTTTAAATACTCTTCCAACCTCCTGTTAATATAACCACGACCAAAGCCTGTTTTCAATTGAATTTCACGCTTTCTTGTGTCAGTTTTGTTCAGGCTGGCCTCGTAGTAAATTAAGGCTAGCTTATCAAAACTTTTTGTGGTTTGAGTTGACTTCTTGCGATGTTGCTCCAACCTTTCTTTTAAATTACTAGTCGAGCCAATATAAAATTTACTCCGCTTCCGCTTCGTGTCTTCACACAATAAAATGTAAACATAGAACATTCTTGAATAATTCTACCACTACCCGCCCAAAGTCTTAGTAAAGACATTGGAGGCGGGCCCGCCTTAATGCCCGATCCTCAGGGCTTTAGGCGGGAACTATACCCGCTTTTGTTAATTATATTTTAATCACTGATCCACCTCTGCCAAAATGATTTTTTAGATGAGGTAAGTGGTGTTGCTGTAGCCTCTTTTGCCTCAACCAAATTAATTACTCTTTCGCCAGGGCGCACCATGCCAAATTTTTCTCTAATCACCTTCTCCACGCCTCGGTCAGTCTCAAGCTCACCAATGGCCGCCTCAAGATAGCTCGCCCTAGCCTCCAAGCGCCCCTCTTCCAACCTCGCCATCTCTAAAGCCTGATTTGCCACACGACTTTTATTATACAAACCAAACACCGCGTTAAGTAACACTACCGTAAAAATGGCCATTGGCAATAAAAACACTTTAGAGTGGATCAAACGTCGCCAGTAGCTTTTAGGTTGAAAGTCGAGCATTATAAGCTTATAATATATCAAAATTAATATTTTTGCCCATGATTGAGAAAAAACACCGAAGAAAGCTTCAAGTTGTATGGACAATCGCTAGCATAATCACCATTCTTGGCATGTTGGCGCTATACGCTTTTCCCCTTCTTCAGTAGTCCAAAACTATTCTTTAGAACCAAGCAACTTCACAAACACATCGTGAGGAATCTTCATTGACGCCCGCGCTTGCATCTTCTTTTTGCCTTTCTTTTGCTTCTCTCTGAGCTTCATTTTACGCGTGATATCACCACCATAGAGATAATCGGTAACGTCCTTTTTCATTGCTGAGATAGAGCGCGAAGCAATTATCCTCCCAAGAGCTTGGGCCTGAATTTTAATTGTAAAAAGTTGCCGTGGCAAAAGTTCCTTCAAACGTTCCACTAAATCTTCCGCATCTTTGGCAAGCCGACTGCGCGACACAATCCTCGTGAGCGCTGGTTCCAATTCTTCCGTAATTAAAATCTCGAGTTTAGCCACATCAGCCTCGCGCAAACCAATTAAGTGGTAAGAGAGCGAAGCGTAGCCCGAGGAGATACTTTTGAGTTCATTAAAAAAGTTTCGCATTAATTCTCGAAGTGGCAATTGGATGGTCAGTGAGGAGCGAGAATGACTTAAGGTTGTGGTTAGCATTGGCAAAGCCTCGTGCGAATTTAGCATTTTCAAAATTACTTCAAGGTATGCGGTCGGTGTAATAATATTGGCCTCCGCCCAAGGTTCAAGAATTGTCTCTTGTTTTAAATTTTCAGGGAAAAGATGAGGTGAAGC
This sequence comes from uncultured Candidatus Saccharibacteria bacterium, assembly GCA_964648765.1. Taxonomy (GTDB): domain Bacteria; phylum Patescibacteriota; class Minisyncoccia; order Phycocordibacterales; family JACOZG01; genus JBBTTN01. The sequence goes on along the minus strand of CAZYLF010000001.1, from coordinate 325,739 downwards.
AATCGTTTCTTCTTTACCTGTCGCTTTATCAATTATCTGGTAACTAATTGAGGGTGAGGTCACTGTGAGTTCCAAATTAAATTCGCGCTTCAATCTCTCGGTAATAATTTCTAGATGGAGCAAACCTAAGAACCCACAAATAAATCCTCTGCCGAGCGAGCTTGCCGCTTCTTCAGAAAATGAAAGCGAGGAATCCGAAAGACTCAAACGCTGCAGGGCTTGCTTAAGCACAGTGAAGTCATTTTGGCTATTAGGATAAATTGCGGCCCACACCATCGGGCGAGGCTCAGTGTAGCCAGGGAAAGCGGGTAAAGGAAAGTTAGGATTATTAATCGTGTCACCCACGCGAGCGCGACTTTGCTCTTTAATCCCTGTGACTAAATAACCAATCTCCCCCGCCACCAATTTATCACTCTCGGTTTTAGTGGGGCGGAAGGTGCCAACAGAGAGCACGCTGAAGGTTTCGCCGGCCGCAGTAAAAGTTAATTTATCGTGACGATTAATTTCGCCGTCAAACACCCGCACGTAAACAATAATCCCCTGATGGGTTGAATATTCAAAGTCGAAGACCAGCGCCCGTTTACCTTTTGGGTCACTAGTTTCCACTTGTGGTGGTGGCACCACGTCTATAACCCGCTTAAGTAAATCCTCAACTCCCATACCCGTTTTGGCCGAAATTTTAAGAATATCCTCGCGACGACAATTTAAAAGTTCCACAATTTCTTCAATCACTTCTTCGGTACGCGCCACGGGCAAATCGATTTTATTAATTACCGGTATAATTTTTAAGTCTGCCTCGCGCGCCATCGAGAGCACAGACATCGTTTGCGCCTGCACACCTTTTGTAGCATCAACCAAAAGGATCACCCCCTCCACCGCTTTAAGCGAGCGCGAAACTTCGTAAGAAAAATCGATGTGTCCCGGCGTGTCGATTAAATTTAAAACGTAGTCCTCTCCCTTATAATTCCAATTCATCCGCACCGGTTGCATCTTAATAGTGATACCGCGCTCACGCTCAAGCTCCATGCTATCAAGCACTTGTTCCATCATTTTGCGTTTCTCAATTGTGCCGGTGATCTCAAGCAAGCGGTCAGCTAAGGTCGACTTGCCGTGATCAATGTGAGCAATAATTGAAAAGTTTCTGATATTTTTTAAATTCATATTTCTTCCGGAGATTCAGCCACCACGCGCGTCTGCCAAAAACGGTTACGCAGGGATTCAACAATACTTGTTAACTCTTGGCTCTTAGCTAGGCGGAGCATCCCAAAACCTACCGCAATTCCGCCCATACCGGCCAAAAGCCCTTGTAGCAAGATACCAATAAATGTGTCTAAGTCAAACCAGTTGTCGAATACATTAAGAAGCAAGTAACTCGCCACTGCGCCAATTATTGAGGCAAAAAATACCTGCCAAAAAGTACGCATCACTCTCGTCCCAAATTTACCAAAATCTTTTCGGAAAAAGTAACAGAATAAAAATAGATTAAGTAACATCCCGAGTGAAAAAGCGATTGGTAAAATAAGCACAATCGTCCCCCCAACAGCTTCAACACGTAGCCAACCCTCCACCAATTGCTGAAATTCACTAGCACCTTGATACCAGGAGTTTAAGCCGAAGGCGAGCAAAACCACAAAAATTGATGATGCAACGTTTATGATTAATGGCTTGCTAGTTTTGCCTGCTGCATAATACGCTCGCACAAAAAGCAAAATTAAACTTTGAGCGATGACAGAAATGGAAAAACAAGCTAAGGCGGCGGCGGTAAGTCGCGTGTCAGACCAATCAAACTCTCCCGAACCTAAAATTACTCGCACAATTTGGGCCCGTAAAACAATAAAAATTGCCATCGCCGGAATGGACCAAAAAACAATGTAGCGCAAAGCGTCTGAAACTTGAGTAACAAATTGTGGCCGATCACCGTTGTTATAAATTTTAACTAAAGTAGGAAAAGCGGCCACAGAGTAGCTCAAACCAACGATGGCCAAGGGCACTGATTGCAAATTATAGGCAAAGTTAAATACCGCAATAGAACCTTTATCCATAAGTGAGGCCAGCGCCACCAACACCAAAATGGTGATTTGGTGCACAGAGAGAGTAAAGGTTCTGGGGAGCGAGAGGGCCACGAGGCGCTTAATTTCACTCCAATTGATTTTGAGACTAAATTTAGGAAATAATTTTAATGAATGTACAGTGGGAACCTGAACAAGCAAATGAAGCCCTGCGCCTAAAATTACTCCCCACACCAAACCGGTAAGCCCGAGACTTGGATAAAAATAAACTATGCCAATAATAATACCAACGTTATATAAAATTGGACTTAGCGCATAAATAAAAAATCTTTTAAAAGATTGGGTGACGCTACCAAACAAGTTTGAGAGTCCAAGCAAGATTGGTGAAAGTAATAAAATCCTACTTAAATCAATTAAATGAGCTTGGGACGGAAGATCAAATCCTGGTGCCACTAGTGGGGCTAAGTAGGGCATAAAAATAAATGCCACTACCGCGACCACAATCATTAAAGTAAAAAAAAGGGTAAAAACGCCATTAATTAATTCTCTTGCTCCATTTTTATCGTCACTATCTAAATGACGGATAATAAACGGAATTAAAATGGTAATCGAGACCAAGGAGGCTACTGACACATAAATTATGTCTGGGATACGAAAAGCGGAGTAATAAATATCAAGTTCATGGCCAGCGCCGAAAGCACCAGCAAGTAAGCGATCTCTAAAAAGAGAAAGGACTTGGGAAAGGAATGCTGAAAGACCGAGTAAAAAAGCAGCCTCATTTAGGCTACTCCATTCACGGTTAAACAAATTTAAAACCTTTTCAACCATAATTAGTTTTCAGCTGATACTTGTGGAGAAATTTGCTCTTTAAGTGTGAGCGCGTCAAGATTGTTAGGATCAATACTTAATGCCTCATCAATGGCCGCGATGGCACGATCTGTGTCGTTTACACCAGAGTAAAAAAGGGCCAATTGATAAAGCAGGTTAGCATCATTTGGAAGTAATTCAAGTGAGGTCTTAAAGTGCTGATCAGATGCTTCAAAATTATTTTCCATGTAATCCAAACGCCCTAATTGCCACCAAACACTGTAATCATTTGGGGTAAGCCTTGAGAGTTTTTCAACTTCAACCCTAGCTGAAGCAAGATCGTTATTTTGTAAATATGTATTGGCCACCAAAGCCAAGGTTTGAGCATACTTTGTGATTATTTCAGTATTATCAGGTTTAAGCACAATCGCTCTCTCATAAGCACCTATGGCCTCCTCAATTGCATTTGGCACTTGCGCAGCAATAAACATACTGGCAATCTCACCATAAAGCGCCCAATTACGATAATCGTCCGGTTCATCCTCCACTGCTTTTTTTGCAAAAGTAACAGCTTGATTAGCCAGCGCATCTCTCCTACTAATAAACTCCTCACTTTCCACCGGTGCGTCTGGCTGACTAACTAAAGCCCTCAATTCATCGAAAGCTGATTTTGCAGATCTAAAATATTCCGAAGTTGATGCATCTACCGAAGCCATCTGCCCTTCTTTAAAATATGCAAACTGATACTTTGCACCAATTAGAGTCAGAGCAAGAACTGAAAGGGAAATAAAGATGGTGAAAAAGTTACTCCATGGCCCACCCTTTTTCAAGACCACAAATTTTTCAGTAATAATTTTTGCCTTAATCATTGCCGACACCCAAAGGCCCAAAAATACGTAAGCCAAAACGGTAACCACTACTCCAGGATTATATTTAAGTAAACTAGCCCAGAAATAAATACTAGAAATTAAAGACAAAAGGAGGGCAGGATTTGGTTTAGTGCTTTGGCGTAAAAAATTAATTGTTTTGTAAGCATAAAATACAAAATAGAAACCAAATACTATCCAAAGTAAGGACAAATAATTTGTAAAATCAAATTTAATTGGCCAAAATGTTCCGATTGGGAGATTGTAGACACTCTGCACAATTACAAGTATCGATATAACTCCCAAAGCAACCGTAGCTTGATTACCATAACGTAAACTACTGAGTGAGAAATTAATTAGAGAATAAATTACCAGAATTAAAATATAACCAAACAGAATTACCAAATCAAAACTTGACCCTATAATAATTAGACCAGGGTTAATAAAATACCAAATTAATTGAAATATAAATAAAACTATTGCTGAAGCTACAACAGCTAAATAAACCATTAACCACTCCTCTGTTTTTTTAAAAATCCTAAACGTGAGTAAAAACCAGAAAATATAAACCAAACTACTAATTAACAAAGCGGGATTGCTTGAAGTGATTGCTTGATAAATAATGGGCAGAAGCACTAAACCTAAACCAAGTTGCAAACCATCAACAGTTGTCTCAATTTTACCAACTCGTAAACTTGGTATTAACCACAAAAAAACTATCAAAAGAATTCCTATATAAGCAAAGGTGGTTTTAGTTACTTCAATATCTAATCCGACTCTAGACCAATAAAAAATCGGGAGTAAAAAAAGAATTAATAAATAAATTTTTGAGGCTGGGTTTTTAAGTAGCGCTATCATCTCCTATATTATAAATCAAAAAATCCCACGCGTGAAGCGAGGGACTTTCTGATTATTTTAGTTCTTTGCCGATAAGCCGAATTCTGTCGTGGATGATTATTTATCTGGGCCAAGCATTACTGTTTGGCTCGAGCGGCACTCCCCAACAAAAGCTTTCGCATTTTGACGGGATACGGCCTTGCACAGAAGTAAGGATTTAGCCGTTTCATTCTCACCTCTCGATGAGACTATCCCCGAAGGGATCCTAGGCCTTTCGGCTTTGGCGTTTCTGCTCGCACCTCTACCCGCCACAACTTCGCAGATGTTGGCGGGCGACGGGCATTACCCGCTACCGTTTTACCCACCAAAAGCTTACGCATTTAGGCGGGCTGTGTTCGGACTTTCCTCCCCCTCTAGTACTTACGCACCAAAGAGAGCAACCATCTAGCAAAGAACTCCAGTTATTATATCACAAGATACTAATGTAGACAATAGGGTACTTATGCTAGTTTATCAACAGTTAGAGTCAAGGATTTTAGGCCTTTGTTATAAGGAGAAAAAAGTGGCAAATGGCAATGGAAAAACAACAATGATTGATCGACTAAAAGAGGCTGTAAACTCGATTAAGCCAGGTGGGATAATTTTGCTTGTTATTGCACAGGTTGACCCTGACGCGATAGGTGCCGCTATGGGCATGCTGGAGATAATAGAAAAGTTAGTTGAAGAGAATGAGATATCTGTAAAGATAACTTACTGTGGTGAGATTAGCCACAGACAAAACAGAACGATTGTGGCAGTGCATGATTTAAATAGGCACATGGTTCCCATAGGCAATATCACTTTGGGAGAAAACGATCGAATTTTTCTTGTCGATTCTAATACCACAAATGACAATCGTGTCCCAGAACAATACCGGAAACAACGTCCACTAGGGGTAATTGATCACCACACAGGAGATGTCTCCGAAGAAGATACGGGGGAATTTAACCTCGTTGACACTGGTGTAACTTCTGCCAGTACACTTGTTGTGGAAATCGGCAGAGAACTTGGTCTAGATTTCTCAGATCGAGCATCTATACTACTTGCTCTAGGTATCCACAACGACTCTCAGGATATGGTTAACGCTAAGAAGCGTGACTATCAAGCCCATGAGTTTGTGAGTGAAAAAATTAATTATGACGACTTCTATAGACTCACAAAATATGAGTTACCATTAACTTTTTTCCAGAATTTGCACAAAGCAACAAAAGACTTAAGGCCGGTCCACGGTGTCGTAGTTCTCAGCGTAGGAGATATTGATGAACATGAATCTATCGACGATATTGGAACCATCGCCGATTTAGTCTTTCGTCTTTCGGGGATTGTGACAGTAATTGTGTGGGGAGTGGTGAACAACAATTACGTTAAGATATGTGCTAGGTGTCGAAGTTCCGCAATTGATCTCGGCGCCTTACTCAAAAAGCATTTCCCAGGGTCTGGTTCAAAGTTAAGTCCAGGCGGTCAAATCGGTGCAGCAAGAATTGATCAAGAAATAGGTCCTTTGACTGGAAAGGGGAAAGCCTATCTTAAAGCGAACCTTGCAAAAATCGGAGCTTCGATAAGGGAAAAGTTCATAAACGAATAAAAAATAGGCGCGGAGTGATAAATCACCTCCGCGCCTTTTGTTTTGTTTTTATTTCTTAAACGACACTTGCTCCAACGAGCCGTCCTTTGGCGTTTGCCGTCTTGAGCCTTCCCGCTTCATTGACGCAATGTTGATGTTCGGCTAGCAAATAAACAATAACCGAATTCGCCGTCTCGCTCAAGTTCTGGTTGAGCACAGCGAACTTTGCCTTGATTGCTTTAATAATCTCCTCATGCCCCTCTGGGATTGTGGTACCAACGATTGTTGAGATCACGTAATTGATCCCACGTGCATCCACCTTTTGAATGCACGCGATAATTGACTTATGGAACGGCTTACTACCCATACTTTCTCTCCTCTAAAAGACCGGGCTTGCTTGTTTCCATCAAGCAAGCAAAAATTCCAATCCCTAAATTACCATTACGCAAGACAAATTGCCAGCTCCTTGGCTTCCTTAACCTTAGATTCAATCAGAGAGCGCGGGAATTTCTTCCTCGCCCACTTAGTTTTGAACTCGAGATTATTGAGGAACGCCACCTGACGTTCCATCGTCTCGCGTGGAGTCCAACCCTTCTCCCGCCCCAAGCCAAGCGCTTGATGAATCCAAGTGCTGTTCAAAGCTTGCGACAAATCTGCGTCACGCAAAATGTCATAGGCTAGACCAACAAATCCCTCTTTGTGTGGGTACTCTGTTCCACGCATCAACGCCACAATCTCTGGCAAATATGCCTTGTCATCGGGGTGAATATTTTCCGTAATCCATTTAACGGCAGTGTCCACCTGCACAAAGTCAGGACGATTATCACCACTGTGCCCAATATCGTGCGTCATGGCAGCAATCAATTTACTGCGAATTTTCCGCGGGGTTAACTCCTTACGGTAATTCACACATGCATCATAACAAAGCCACAGCACATGTTGGGCATGCCGGAGGTTATGATATGGGTTAAAGTTTCCACCCGAATTCACTATCAGTTTGTAGTAATGAATCAAATCTCCAACATACAACCCATCTCGGTTGAGAATTATTGAGCTGATGGTAACTGGTTTTTTGAAGTAGTTCTCATACACACCCGTAACCCACGAGACTGTGTACCCAACGCTAAGGAAAAAGATCCCCCACTGGCCGTTAAGGATTGTTGTAAAATACCAAAACGGTTGGGCGCTCAATCCCATCAAAAAACCAACTCGATTTCCTCTTGCTACCAGAAATACGGACGAGAGACCGAACACCACAATTGCCATCTGTGAGATTATTTCCAAAATGTGCATCTTGCACCTCCTATTTTCGAAGAACTTTTGCCAAAACTCACTGTTTTGGATCAGCTAAAACTATAGCATATATTTAATATATTGCAAGTTAGTTTATTTAAATAAAAAACGCGTGGTGTAAAACCACGCGTGATAAGATCTACTTTTTTGGCCAATTTGAACAATGCTCCGCCAGCAATTCCACACTAATTCTTTGGGGAGGAAAATGAAACCAGAAATGCTCAAAACACTTTGGGCACGTCAAGATAACAATCCAGGTGCCACAACTACCAGACGGACCATTTAGATCAAAACCACTTACGTGTTGACCATAGTCACTGTATTCTCCTAAAAGTGACGAGGCCGCCCAGCCACAACGACAATCATAATCCATACCATGATGCATCTGATTGTGATAAATCACTCCCCAATTTTTGATTGGAATTTCTTCTGCCACTTTATTTCTCCTTAACAATGTCGCTATTTCCCCAATTCCAATTTTCAAACTACCACGCGTGACAAATTTATGCAAAGATAAAAATCACCCCATTTGTGAGGTGATTTTTAGTCTTAATTTTAATTATTTATCGCTTGAGACTTTGGTTTCGGAAGTGCTAGGCGAGTAATCTACTTCGCAGACTCCTGACACACAAGCCAACTCCTTTTTTACTTCAGTGTTATCTTGCCTCTCATACAGCACGAGTTTGGCAAAATCAATTTGCGGGAATTTGCTAGCAAATTCGGCATATTGCTCAGCACTAATTTCTTCATAAGGCGCTAAACGATAAACGTGATTTGAGCGTGGCAAAAAGGAGAGTCCGCCCACCATGTCCCAATTTTCATATACCCAATGCCCTACCTTAAGCCACTCCTCCTCGCCCACCGAAATAGTGGTGGATGGATTATGCTCGGTATAATTCTCCTTCACCATCTTCCAATACTCTAATTGCTCAATGGCTGTTAAATCATTTTTAAACGCTTTGCTCTTTGGAGATTGGATAGGGAATTCCAGCACAAAAGTGGTGGCTGTAGATGGATCCTGACCCACTTCAGGATGATAAGGTACACCCATATCTTTAAGCATTTGGAAGATTGGATTATGTCCCTCCACTCTTACGCGACGAATGTAGTAAGGAGCATGACGTGGATGCATACCCGATGAAGAATCAAAAAGTTGTGAACCATTACCAGAAGGCTTAACCGTGGTAATACACGTGGAGCGATTAATACCAAAACGCTCGGCGTATTTACGATTAGTCTCAATGGCCACTTCTTTAAGTTTGCGGAAGACGGATGGATTTCTTAAAGCTGAGCAATCCCATTGCCCCGTCACCGACACACCAAGCAAAGCCTCCTCCTCACAATTATCCTTCCACTTTTTAGATAGATAAGGGAATTTAGTAAGCGTAGCTTGATAAGTACCCAAAATTGTCGCCACTCGCACCTTCTCCATCAAAGTCTCCTCATTATCTTCTGGTCTAGCCACCACTTCAGTTAAGTTACAAAATTGTTTGGACTTTAAAATAATTTCTCCGCAAGGGTTAGTGCCTGAATCGTCTTTATCTTTTTCAAATACCTTCCAACGCCTAGTTGGTAATTGAGTTTTCAAACTTCCGCGGTTAAAGATTCCTCGCTCACCCGATCCAGCCTTGGCCAAGTTTACCCACTCATCTAAAAATTGCGCCATTGTGGGCTTCTCGTTATAAGCCACAGAGTTATTGGCCATACTGCGTTCTGGATTTGTAAGATAAAATTGTCCGTTCTTGGCCTCACGCATTTCCATATCATCAAGATCTGAAAGTGAGATGAGTGCGGAACGTCGCACGCCACCTGCCACCACCACCTCACCAATTTTACAAATAATATCGTGAGCGTCGATCGTCTTTAAGCGTCTACCTTGGCGTGCCAACATTTTCTCCCGAGTAAAGTTAAGGAGATTACGAAGTGGATCAGGGCCAGATGAGCGTCCGCCCATCGTCTTTAAACGCGCGCCACGTGGTCGGAGCTGTGAGTAATCAAATTGCACATCCTTACCCGATGACCACACATTCATTCCATAAGCCAAAGAGTCTGCCCAACCCTCACGGCTATCGTCAATTACGTAAGTCTTAAGCTTCTCGCCGGTTTGTCTTTTGATCATTGGCAATTGACCAATGTTTTGTTCTTCCACCGAGTAACCCACGCCTGTGCCACACATCAAAATGTAAACAATTTCTGCAAAGTCTTGCCAAGATGATGGCGCAGTGAAAGAGCAATTATAGGCAGCCACATTAGTGTTAGCCGCCGCCTTACCAGCAAATTGGAGTAAGCGCATTGAGCCCAAAGCACTCATGCCGGCCATATACTCACGGACTTCGTCATATTCTTTATCCTTTAACTTTTCGCCAAGTTGCTCGCGCATAAAAGTAATGTAGCGATCCACCGTTTCAAGCCAAGTTTCGCGACGACCCTTGTCGTCTAGCCAACGAGAGTACGTAGTGTAATAAACATATTCAGAGAGCTGATTGCGGAAGTATTTTTTACTTTCGGCCACCATCTCGCGCACCTCCTTAGGCACTTCGCCTCGCTCCTGGCGAAGCTCCGTGCGACGTTGACGATAGAGAATATAGGCTTTGGCCGTGGCTGCAAAAGAGTGAAAGATTAATTGCTTCTCCACCAAATCTTGGACCTCCTCCACACTCGGTACGTAGTCTTTGCCACCCTTTTGCTTAATTTTAAGCAATTCCTTTACCACATCATTTGCCACCCTCTCAGCATCCTTCTCAGAGCCCTCGCCAGAGGCCTTCATAGCCTTAAAAGTAGCCGTAGAGACGCGAGCTGGCTCGAAAGGCACAAGTGACCCATCACGCTTTTTTACCTTCGTGAGAGCGATTTTGGCCTTCTTTTTTTGAGTGGGATTTGGGGGCATATTTTTATAATTTTTTTGTGGATAAAATGCGACTTTAGAATTTTATAAGAAAATTTTGGGAGCTTGTAATTTTTTCGGTGGATAACTTTATTTAGAAAACATTTTTCTCTTTTAGCAATGCAACTCCTCCATAAATACCACCAAAATCCCCCAATTTTGCCAGCAAAATTGGGGGCAGATCTTGGAACACCACACCAGAGATTGAACGTAAATGAGAATTAACATCATCAACCTTTATGCCTGGTGATTTCATCATGCTCCCACCAAGTATAACGGCATCGGGCGACCACTCTAAAATCACATTGTGAATACCGTAAGCCAAAAAACGCGCCACCTTATGCCAAATCGCAGAGTCAAAAATCTCTTTGGGCTTTTGTTTAAAGCGCTCCTCCACCGCTCTGCCCGACACATAATCCTCAAGTGATAAATTGTGTTCAATATCTATAATTTGTTTGCCAGGTTCAAAGCCAAGGGCGCTCTCATCAATTTTGCCATTAGTAATTCTTACTCCGCCCACGCCCGTTGAAACGGTGAGATACACCATAATCCTCTTACCGACGCCTGCACCATAATATGCCTCACCTAAACCTACCAACGCAGCGTCGTTTTCAATTAAAACCTTCTTCGCTCCAGTTAATTCTTTAAAAAAAGTGTGGAGATCTTTGCCTGCCCAGTCTGGCAAATGGGTTGAGGCAGTGAGAGTGGTACGCGCGGCATTCAACGTGCCGGCAATGCCTACCACTACCCCGCGCACTTTATCATCACCAGTTAAAACTTTGATATTTTCCCCATAAACTTTACCAGCGTCTGCCAAAAGTTTAGGCGTGTCGATAATTTTTATCGAGCCTTCTTCTGGCACCTCACCTTTGTGAGTCACAGCCAAGCGAGTTTTTGTTCCTCCAATGTCGAGTAATATCCACATGCACGTAAGTATAAACTATTTGACAACTATTTTCAGTAGGCATACCATTTACATTTGGACTGGGGGGCTGTGGTCTTTTAAGGATTGTGGGTATGGAAAAGCCATTAAGGAGAAACAGGATGGCAAGGCGAAAATCAGGGAGCAACAAATCTTTGGCAATGGAGTTGCCGGTTCAACAAACTGGGAGTATGATTGAAGTGGGAAAATCAGTTCGGATTGATCCAAATCACAGACGAGGAAGTGAGTACTTGAGAAGTTTGGGCTGTGATGCCCGCACTTCGCTTGAAGTTCAACGCCTCGACGACAATTGGAGGATCCTGGTTCGAAACCCGAACAACAATCGCTCGGCAGAAGTAACTATTGGCGCAATTTCACTTGGATAGTTAACGGAGAATAAAAAACAACACAAAAGGGATCCCAACTGGGATCCCTTAATTTTGTGTTCTGCAATTATAATTAACTGCGGAAACTGTCGCGACGAGGAGGACGCTCCGTCATAGGACGAGCCTCATTCACCGTCAATCGGCGGCCTTCTAACTCTTTACCGTTCCACATATTGATTGCGTTCTCGGCATCGGCGTCAGAAGCCATCTCCACGAATCCAAAGCCTTTGGAACGTCCAGTTGCACGGTCCATAATGACCGATGCAGACTCAACGCTACCAGCTTGGGCAAAAGACTCACGAAGTGTGTCTTCGGAAGTTCCGTAAGACAAACCACCAACGTATAACTTTTTAGCCATGTAGTTGACTTAAATTTTCAATAAAATTGTAAGGCGACCTTCTCTTGGCTCAAAGATATACTCCTACCTCGAGAAATTCTTACCCTACTATCCTATACTAATTCACTCCAAAAGTCAATAGGCTAAAATTTGGCTAACTTAAAGGTTATATTGACAGAACACATTTTATCGGTTAGTTTAACTAACGGAATTAAGGAGTGTCCTTAATAAATTAACTTGTTCATTGAAAGGTAGAAAATGCCAGGATTTCAGTTGGTTAAAGCTCCAAACGGGGTAAGGATTTTTTACGAGAAAGTACCCGGGGTAAAGTTTGTCAGTATTGAATTGGCAATTTTTTCCGGCAGTATGGACGATCAAGAGGCTGGTGGCGAAGGGATAATGCACTGGCTTGAACATGTGCCATTTAAAGGCACATCTCGTTACCCCAAAGGCAGAGTCGATATATGCGAACCATTTCAGCGATTTGCTGGTAGAATTGGCGCTTGTACGGGCAAAACACAAACCTGCTATTACGCCAGAGTGCCCTCAAACCTCTGGCTTGAAGCTCTCGATGTTCTCGTGAGCCTAGTCTCAGAACCATTACTTTCAGAACAAAGTGTTCGTGAAGAACGCCAAGTGATCGAGAGTGAGATCTCAGTGTCGAACTCCCAATACACACAATGGAAGCGTAACGAACTATCAAAGCTTTTGAAAAGCGACCATCCGTGGTTTAAACCCACTCTTGGCACGAAAGAGAGTTTGCACGCTGTTACTCCAGAAAATCTCAGACTTGCACATCAGAAAATGTACGATCGTAGCAGGGCCGTTCTGGTTATCGCTGGCGATATTAAAAAAGTTGATATTGTAGCCGCAAGCAAAAAACTTGAACGACTTCCAGACAATAAACTATCTCCAAGACAATATCCCGCGAGTTATGGTCAGATAGCGCCGTGGAGTCTAGAAACTGAAATAACACAAGCTCCTTTCCCCGCCTCTGCTGTTTTGGTTGTTTGGCCAACAGCTTCCGTGGATGAAAAAAGCCGGATTAAAAAGGAGTTGGTCATGGGTAGAATTGAATCAAGTTTGGGAAATGGGGGTTTGAGTTCACCTCTGATGCGCATCCTAAGAGAAGAACGCCAGCTAGTGTACGGCGCTTCAGCTAGTGCGGTAAGTGCCGGCATCGACAGTGGTTTATTTTCTATCCAGGCCGAGACAGCGAGCCAGGGTAATATTGAAGCGGTAGTAGAAGGAATCTTTGATGCCCTGTTAGACAAACAAACCTTTTCGTCTGACTGGTATCAGTTCGTAACAGACCAGATTGTCGGCAGTAATGCAATGAGAACTGTTGACCCAGGAAAACTGACCGATTACATGCTTGAACGGATAAGTCTTGGGGCTGATCGGATCTTTACTAACGATGAGGATGTCACCAAAGCGTTCGCGGAAGTAGACTTTAAAGACTACCTCGAACGGCTTCAGGATTTTTCTCGAGAGAATGCCAAAGTTCTCATTTTTGAGGGAACGAATATGTAAAACCAAAGCGGTTGTAAAAGAAATCCGAGAGAGCCTAACCAGCTCTCTTTTTTGTGCCTTAAAAACTGACTTTATACTTAAGCATTTTTTGTCCTTCGGTTGGTATAATATCTTCATCAATCAAAATTCCGCCGTTTGCTTCAATAATTTTTTTTGAAACAACATTAGACTCTAAACAAGTCACAAAAACTTCAGTTAAACCAATTTTTTTAGCTTCCTCCAAGCCAAGCTTGAGGATCAATTTACCATAACCTTTTCCTTGGTGCTCTTCTCCAATTTCATAATAAATGTGATTGGCCAAATGTGCCGGCACGTCCTTACCATGAGAAGGCTTGTGTCTAATTTGAATAAGTCCGATCACCTGATCTCCGTCTACCAACTCAAACTCCGACGTCGGCAAATGCCCGTGGACTTTTTTTAGTCTTAGCGATAATTTATTTTTGTCCATTTATAATTGCTGAACCCCAAACACCACCTTTCTTAAATCCCCTGTCTCGCGCCATAATTCTTTAATTTGATTTCTCATTTCTATATGTTGCGGGTAGCCGTCATCGTGTGCGCCATCGAGTAAATCTGAAAATTCCACATTTAATAATTCCGTCAGCGATTCTTTTAAGTCGTTATACTGATTTTCATCTCGACCAGCTTTAATTAAATCATCACGATATGCCTGCCAAGTATAAAAATGAAATAATTCATGTGCGATCGTGAGATTCGGAAATTTGGAAGCAAAATAAACGAAAAAGTAATTCTCAGCAATGTTATAAGTGCAACGTTGATTAGTGGTTAAGTAAGCCGTAATTTCAGGAGCAGGATAATTTAATCCAAACATTTTTTCCACTCTCGTAATAAACTCACCCTCAATTTTTCTCCAATCGGCTTCAATTTCCATCGCAACCTTTTCTGCGTCAAAAACTGTAGTTCTAATTTGGTCTTTTAAAAATTCTTGGACCTTGGACCTATCGTAATTTGTGCCGTATTTATCAATATACACTTGCTGCAACTTGGTAACCTTTGAACTATTCTTCGCCCGTGTGCCACGAATAAAGTTGTCTACATCTTTCTCAAAATCATATTTGAATACCGTGATCATCCGCGTTTATATAAACCCAGCTTACACTCGATTTTTTTAAAATTCAATCGATGCCAAGGCAACGCCCTGCCACAATTAAATATTTTTAGATTATTACTAATGCGTTTCAGGACTTACTAAACAACAATCAATTGCCTTTTTACCAGAACCGCATGGGCACATCTCTGCTTTACCACAACATTGAACGTACATCTTACCCGAGCCACAAGAGCAATCTGCCTTCAACTTCTCCATCATTGTTTGTTCCATAATATTTTTATTAAATAGTAATGACTTAGTATATCAAAAGTAAGATTAATTTTTCAAACGGAGAGTGTAGAGTTCAAAGAGGGCCACGAGGAGGCTGATAACGATTGGGCCGAGTAAAATGCCCACCGGACCAAAGAAGGCGATGCCACCGATTACGGAAAGAAAAACAAGTAACGGGTGGAGCCCCGTGCCCCGCCCCATTAAACGTGGACCTAAAATATTATCCACTAGCCCCACCGCCGCCATGCCCCAACCGAGCATCCCAAGCGCCATCGCCAAGCTTGAAAAAATAAAAAGATAAATAATTGCAGGGATTAAAACTAGCGCTGTGCCAATGCCGGGCACAAGCGCCGCCACCATCGTCACCGCGCCCCACAGCGCTGGGTTGGGTACACCAAAAATCGCAAAGCCGACAGTGGCGATAATGCTTTGGATAATCGCGATTAAAATATTACCTCTCACCACCGCGTTGATGGCAGTAGTCAAACGAGCTAAGAGCATCTCATCATCGCCGTCTGAGAGCGGGCTCATTGCTATCACAATTTGTTTGAGATGATGACCATCTTTAAAAAAGTAAAAGAGTGAGAAGAAAAAGATAAATGCCGCCAAAAGCAAACTGGCCGAGTTTGAAAAGAGCGAGCCTAAATGTGGTAAGAGCCAACCCAAACCAGACTCAGCATATTGGCTAATATTTAAATTTGCGTTTGGTAAATATTGTGCAACTCTTTCGCTAATTAAAATTGTAAGTCGCCCCGTGGCTCCCCCGCTAACCATTGAGGAGTAAAGCGCCGTGGCCTCTTGCGTGATCTGTGTGCCGAGGAAAATGAGTGGGGTAAAAATAACAATAAAAACGAGCACTGTGCAAAGCGCTGAAACAAGGTTAGGTCCAAATTTAAAACGCAAACCAAGCCAGCGGTAAACCGGCGCAAAGACTACCGAAAAAGCGCCAGCCAAAATGATAGGAAAAATAAACGGCCGAAGAATAAAAAACGACAACACAAAAATCCCAAGCAACAAAACCAACAAAAACGGATTCTTCAACTTCTGCTCATTCATTAAGTATAATTAAAGCATAAAAAAACTGCCTAGCACATGCTAGGCAGTGGGTTAAAATTATCAAAGAAACTTCGCACCGATATCTTTGCGATATTGCATCCCTTCAAAATGAATATGATCAACTGCTCTGTAGGCGGAACCAACGGCCTTTTCAAGTGTTGGGCCGACAGCCGTCACGCCCAGCACTCGCCCACCTGAAGTAACTAATTGACCATCAAGGACTTTCGTCCCCGCCTGGAAAATAGTGACCCCGGGTAGCCTGTTGGCCTTCTCAATGCCAGTAATCGGCAAACCCTTTTGGTAATCCGCTCTAGGATAACCAGCTGAAGCTAGCACCACACAAACAGCAAAACTCGGATGCCACTCGATCTTAATTTTATCGAGATTGCCATCCACACAAGCCTCAAAGATCTCTAGAAGATCAGATTTGAGAAGTCGCATGTACACTTGCGTTTCTGGATCACCGAAGCGAGCATTGTACTCAAGCACCAAAGGACCGTTGTCTGTGATTTTTAATCCTGGATAAAGTAGGCCAGAAAACTTCAACTTTTCCAAAATCGGTCTTACCACTTTATCGCTCACAACTTGGAGGTGACCAAATCCGGGCACTGGCGCAATTGTCCCCATACCACCAGTGTTTGGGCCTTGGTCACCATCAAAAATTGCTTTATGATCTTGAGCTGGGGGAAAAAGTTCAAAAGACTTGCCATCACAAAAAGCATGGATCGAGACTTCTGGTCCTTCCACAAAGTCTTCACCAATCATAACTTTGCCAGCATCACTGTGAATGCGCCGCACCATTATTTCATCTATCGCCACCTCGGCTTCAGTAAAAGTTCTACAAATGTAGACTCCCTTACCGAGCGCTAAACCATCGGCCTTAAGGACAATGGGCTTGGCCGCATTTTTACTGAAATGATGATCAGCCACAACCAGCGCCACTCTGGGATTTGTAAATACACTCGACATCACCGTGGGCACACCAGCCTGCCCCATCAACTCTTTTGCAAAAAGTTTGGATGACTCAATTTGCGCTGCCGCTTTGGTGGGTCCAAAAATGCGTAAACCCCTTGATCTAAATCTATCCACGATCCCAAGCGCAAGCGGATCATCTGGCCCCACAATCGTCTGGTCAATTTTCTTCTTACCTGCAAACTTAAGCAGACCCTCAACATCCGTTGACTCAATCGGCACGTTTTCAGCAATTTTTGCCGTGCCCGCATTGCCCGGCGCCACAAACAATTTACCTAAGTTTGGTGACTCACTAATCTTCCAGGCGAGAGCATGTTCGCGCCCGCCACCGCCCACAACCAACACCCTCTTCTTCATATTTAATCTCCTTATAACAAAGGCCTAAGTTCTAACTCAGATATTACGCACAATTAGAGAGAAAGCAATGAGCAAAACTAATCTCTAATCCGGCCGGCTTCAAGCCAAGGGTACTCGCCCTTAGCTAGTGGATGCTCGGGCCACAAGCGAGCACTAAACACATCACAAGCATGAGCGAGTGAAGCCAAAGGATTCATCACGCGATATTTACTTGAGTAGTCATCATGCTCCCCTTCAGCATAGCGGATACCATTTTCTTGCTCTGGAGTTAGCACAATATTGTATTCATTAATCTTCTTTAAACGGAAGTCGTGCCGATCTTTTTTTGTTTTCATAATTGGCACACCTTTTTTGCCTTTACCATACTTCCAGGGCTTCTCTAGATCGTGTAAAAACACCACGAGTAATAAATCAGATAGTGAAAATTGGAGTGGCCGGAGAGCACTCAAACCTTTATACACCACCACACCAATATTCATCGCTTCTTGGATGTGATCAAAATAACCACCAGGCCAAGCCTGATGGTTATGAGATGATCCTGGAGTAGATTGGAAACGCTCGCGATTTTCATCTAGCAACTTCCGGCAAGCCGAACGATTAGGTTCGCTAATTAGAGCGAGCATTTCATCAACACTGCGATAACGTGGTTTTTTAGTCATAAAATTTTCTCTCCTAAGCGGTCAACATCGTAGCAGATAGAGAAGGTGGAATCAAACTTGAGGCACAAATCGCCATTTTTGATTTTCATTTGATCTCACGCCATCCTTATTTACAAAATCAAGTATCGTTTCTAAGCCCTGGACAGTAAACGGATATTTAAAACCTTGCTTTTCATAACAAATAAAATTATTTAGGGATTCCTGTTTTAAAATAAATGAATGGGCCATTTCATCGGTATTGGCATCAAGTATTTGTGCCACATAAAATTCACCAATCTTACAGCACTCACTGGCAAATTTAAGTAGTGATGCCAGGCTATTGATCTGGATAAATTGAATATCTGATATTGCCCTAGCTTCAGCACCATAAATTTTGTCGTTGTCAGCCACCATTTCCTCCCAACTAATTTTACCTATCACGTAAAGTGTAAATTTGTGACAGTTAATATTCCCCAACTTATCATCAGCCACCGGCGGCTCGGTGTTCCATTTACCATCTTTGCCGACCGTGAGAGGTTTATCCATTTTTAGAAGCCTCTAATTTCTCCTGGTTAATCTTGGTCCTCTCCCAATCCACCGGCGTGATTTTATTAATCTTTTTTTGTGCAATATCTAGATCGATAATCATATCTTTCAGCTTCCACTGGCGTTCAATGCCCGCTTCATCAAACAGCGCTTTTAGTTTCTCCATTTCCGCTTCGGCTTGCCCTTTCAAAATTTCGAGATCTTGATCAGTGTACCCAGCCTCCTTTAGTTTTTGCACATCGCTACTATGAGCGCCAATACCGGGCACTTTCTCCATGATTATTAAGTGAGCGCCCACTTGCTCCACTTTGGCAATTGGCCGGGGCGCTGGTAAGCCAGCCTCTCTCACCGCCATCATAATCTGATATTCATAAAATGGGTCACCCGATTCCCCCACCTTCCCCTTCTCCACATTCACTCTTTTACCTACCGTCGCTAATTCTTGACCAGTCGCATCAGACCAAACGGGCAACTCCTTCACCGCCGTTGGATCTTCCCTCACCCGCCCAGTTTCATCTCGTTTAACTTCTCCCAATTTAATATTCTTCCCCTCACGTTCAAAGTAACCCAGCGGATCTTGCTTAAATTCCTCAGGCACAAAGTTATCATAACCCACCTCAACTTCAATCTTGACCTCAAATGTCGGATTTTCGAAAGACATGATTTATTTGCTCAAATATTCTTCAATCTTATCCTCACTAACGTGCGTATTCATTTCTACCTCAGTGCCAAAAGCCACCATAGGATACTCACTTAGCGGAACTGGTCGCCCAACCATAGGGTCGAAAACTAATCCCTCAGCCACACAAACGGTATGACCACCCCACTTCACCCGTCCACCATATTGAACAGGGACAAGAGCATCATTACGTTTAATTATCGTCATGATTGACGGCCGTTTACCATCTTTAAGTAAAAGCTCAGCCACTTCGCCTGCAATCAAGGAGCAACTATTGGAATGTTTACCATCGGGAGTTTTGTAATCATCAAGCAACTCCTGGTGCTTTTGGGACAAGAAATCTAAAACTGAATTAGGTATTGTCTCTAGTTTGTTTTCATTAAATTGCTCAGACATAACTAGCATTATAACTGAAAATTGATTAGCTGGCCTTTGTATCATAGAGAGTCACTTGCAATTATAAAAAATTTCGCTAGTATCCATAACGGATAGCAAGTTGTCAAAGGAGAAGAAAATGAAAGGAGAACTTCATGGCAGCATTCAGGCTCATTACCGCCCTCGAGATTTATAGTAATCCCCATGATCTGGAATTCTCAATTTTCCTCGGACCTGATGGAAAGTACGGACTACTTATTACCCGCGGACCTGGCCACAACTTCAAACGCATGATCAGCTCAACCCCGTTTGCAGATACTCCAGAGAAGGCAATTGAAATTGTTGAAAATATTCTCAAAATCTCCCGCAAAGCAATTATTAGTGAATTTGAGGATAGCGGAAGCTTTTTGGTGAGAACTTTTCATCCGGATCTCCAGACAGTTGATGAGTCAAAAGTCCTTAGCGAAAAGTTGATTGAACAAATTTTGGGAGATCTCAGGCAACACCAAGTTGCAAGCACTTACAAAATGAACGTCACAGCTGGAACATAAGACAAAACCCACACCGAAAGTGTCACACACTTTCGGTTTTTTTATTTTGAGACAGGGTGCGAATTTCAAAATTTTTTTCGGTAGGGTTGATGTCAAGGGGGCCCCTTGCCATGTCCTGATCACCTATCTTTCCATACTTAGAGTAGAAGTACTCTAGCACTTTTTTGATTTCTTGGGGAAGCCACTTTGACCTCTCACCTGGTCGAAGTCTAAACTCCACAAGATGTTGAAAATCTGACGGTAGAATTCCGCCACGCTCTTGTCACGAACAACAACCACTTCCCCATTTTTATGAACCACGGTCTTGGTCAAATCGCCACACACCTCAATCGATACGCCCGGAGAAAACAATTCATTCGGTATCTTTTTGGATTCAAAGCCATATTTCTTGTCACCC
This sequence comes from uncultured Candidatus Saccharibacteria bacterium, assembly GCA_964648765.1. Classification (GTDB taxonomy): domain Bacteria; phylum Patescibacteriota; class Minisyncoccia; order Phycocordibacterales; family JACOZG01; genus JBBTTN01. The sequence continues at coordinate 305,349 of CAZYLF010000001.1, read as the reverse complement.
TCTCGGAAATCTTCGTCATGAGAATTTGAGGGTGTGATTGATTTGAGTTTAAAGCCAAGCCGGTAGAGTTCGTGGAAATAATCTTTATATTCTCCACCAACCTTAAGACCCTTCCGCACTCCCGCATAAAAAGCGATTATATTTTTATCCTTAGCGCTATGCAGACCATATGAGAGACCTTGCACAAGAGCACCATCACCCTTGAAGATAACTGTGTGGGAACCGGGATGAGATAGCTTCGGCAGGAGCGTTAGAAGATTACGCATATTGCCACTCATTTTCGACTGAAATTCCTGAATGAACTCATAGGGATCCTTAGCAACAAACAACCGCTTCTTGTAGTGTGGGATGACCAACGCGAGACCACGCTTACGTAATTCATCCATGAGGACGTAGACCGTGGGACGTTTGATACCTGATTCCTTGGCGATCTGATAGGCAGTCGCGTCACCCAACTTATACAAAGCCAGGTATATCGAAGCCTCCTTTTCAGTCAGGCCAAATGCCACTAGGGTCTCAAGTAATTTATTCATAGAACAACTATATAGATATCTATAAAACAGTCAATTTTTTTGACTACTTTTTATTAATCAAATATACCCCTTCAAATAAGGGTAATTAGCAGATTATGCGTAAAAGAGATGACTAGACGATAAGGAGGTGTTTTAATTGGACCAGAAAGGACATTAACAAGAAAGGAATTTTATGGACCTATCAAAACTATCAAAAGATCACTCGCTCCAGTTATACCCAATTAGCAAGACAAACGAAGAGTTCACCACCTCGCCCCATGTAGATTGGCAGCCTCAACCGATATACGAGCAGGTCAAAGGACTAGCGAGAGAATTCGATCTGGCAGAGGAACTGACATTGCAGTTCCTAGATGGACCATTTCTCGATGCTATCTTGCCGGACGAGGCGAAAGGTTGGTTCGCGTTGCCAACAATAGATGCGATCGCTCAAAGGTTCTTCCCGGATTCCAAAGATCAGATCGAGAGATACCGTAGATCAACCGAACTCGCATTAGACAAGATCAGCAAGAGATCGTGGGAATTCGAAGGTCTGGATTGTAAGTCAACACCAGAAAAGTTCTTCCTACCCGAGAAGACTCGGCTGGCACTTGAGGCTATACGCACTCATCAGAAAGGGGAAATTATCGTCCTTCCGGTAAAGTTCGACGTAGAAGTAGATCTCGCGTCGGATGACAAATTTCCTCTTGGGTCATTCTTCACTGCTTGTTTAGGACTGACACATTTTGAACGTTACTCCCAAACAAAGCCTGAGTCTGCTGGCAAATCAAATGTTGAGTGCATTGGCTTTGGACCAGTCAGCTGTCAAAAATGCTGGTTCGAAGACGCACGCGTAAAGTGGAAAAACGCAACGGGATATATCCCGAAATTTAGAACCAACCCAACTTGAAATCATCACCGCCGTCTTGGTTAATTCCAAGGCGGCTTTTTTATGGCACTCGCCTCATTAGGGCTTGGTTTCAAACTTTTTGAGCCTGGCCAATGATACTGTTAGCCGCGTAGAGGCCGGTGATGAAGGCGTCCTCCATCAAGCTGAAATTATAATCAGAGGCGAGATAGAGGCCAGCATCCAGCTTTTGCTTTATAACCTGCTCACCAGGGAGATGCATGCCAGTTGGCCAAAACATTTTATCCTTAACCACAAAGTCATCATAATATTTGCTCAGGTCGAGATCCCCGGTTTTGGAATAAATTAAATCCCCACCCGACTTCTGCCTCCACAGCAAGTAAGCGTCATGGAAATCTGGGTGGAGCACCACGCCTTTTTTATTAGCATATTCCTTCTTCCGCCGCCCGACCACATAATATGTAAACACCGAAGTGATCTTGGCTGGGGTCGGCAGATTATAGACACCCTTGATATCCAGAAAGGGTGCGGCAATAACGACGTTCTTACAAATAAAATTATTTTTACTGGCCGTGACGTGATAATTACCGTCGCTCTGTTTCTCTATCGACGTAACCGTATCAATTATTATTTTTGATTCAAACCCTACCGATAAACGCTTGGCAGTCTGACTTAAATCCACAATGTAAGCCGGGCGGATCAGGGTAAGAAATAAATATAGATAGTAAAAAGTGTTTAAATCTTTGGAGGTAGTAAACACGTTGGTGCCGGCAGTTGGCTGGCCGAATTGGTAATCGAGTTTCTCAAAACCGTACTTTTTAATAAAATCTGTAGCCGAGAGATCCCAATATTGCTTGAGTAAAGCGTCGCCTTCAATCAGAACTTTTAACTCTTCCGTTTCTGCCTTCTTTCTCATTATATTTAACCGATTCCTAAACTGCCACAGCAAAATTATAAATTTCAAAATCTTTGGTAAAAACTTCAGATTTTTGACAGCGAAAATTGTTCGATATTTCTCCCCGTCGAAAAAATAAAAATCCCGCACCCGAAACGGTTCGATAACTTCCACAAATGGCAGTAGATTAAAATAATCGGAATTTATATAAACTCCACCCAAATTTATTTTTGGATCTACTTTCGACGGTCTGACCCTACCCCCAATATCTTTAGTGATAACTAAAAAATCTTTCCCCGCCTCCTGCAACTTGTTCGCACACGCCAACCCCGAAATCCCCGCCCCAACAATTATTGTTTCGACTCGAGTTGTCATTTTTTAAAAACGTAATGGCGGAGAGGGAGGGATCGGTCACGAATAATTTTCTGCTGAAAATTTTCTCGACCCCGACTCGCACCGTCGTGCTCCGTCTTTCGAATCCCACTCTCCTCGCTCACTACGTTCGCTGCGGAGAGGGAGGGATTCGAACCCTCGGTACCATTTCTGATACACAGACTTTCCAGGTCTGCCCATTCGACCGCTCTGGCACCTCTCCAAGTGCTTGTTTATCCTAATAAATTTTGACCAATAAAGCTAGTTAAACAAAGGTCTGTTAATTGCTATAATCACCTTAACTCTAAAAGTCTCCTATATGATTACTGACAAAATAAAGACAGATAAAAGCCAACTGTATGCGGGGATAATTTGGATAATTTCGGCAGTTGCGTTGGCAGTTTATGGAGTGATACTCTTTCTCGATTCACAGATTCCTGGCATGGGAGAATTGGTAAAATTTCTTTCTAATATCAACGAGAAGTATATTTACTTAGCCGCTTTTCTTTCTATATTTATTGAAGGTTTGTATTTTATCGGAAGCTTTTTCCCTGGATCAAGCTTGGTGATAATTATCGCGATTATTTCTGGGACAAATGGCTTGGCTGTCTTTATCACCACGATATTATTAATTTTTATTGGCTGGAGTCTTGCGGGCGTTGTGAATATTTATCTTGCCAAAATTTATAGAAACAAAATTATAAAACTAAAACTCCCTGAAGATTATCAAGTTAAAGATCGTGTGTGGACCACATGGTTCCCCGCCTTTAGATCAAGTTATGAGGTAGCTCAAATAGTGGAAGGAGGAAGTCCTTTGAAAGTTTTTGTTTCCTCACTCAGAGTAAGATTCTGGGCTTCGTTGTTCGTAGGAAGTTTAGCTTTAATTATCCCGCTCTTAATTGATATCAAGGATTCTTCTGACCGCGAGAGCTTTATGGTGATCCTAGTGGTGCTCTGTATCAGTCTTATTGTTGGTATCAAAAAGGTAAGAAAGTATTATTCGTTACAGAAAAATAAACATGAGCCAATCATCTAAAAAAGTTTTGTTTATTTGTAAGGGAAACTGGTTTAGAAGCCAGATGGCCGCGGCGATTTATAATAAACTTACCGATTCAAATTATGCAGATTCTGTAGGGACTTACGCCGGGGCGCCGGATGAGCCAGAAGGTCAGGTTCTAAAAGACCTTTTTAAAACTCCTCACTTTTTTGAAATAATGGAAAAGAATGGCATGAATGTTCGTGGCAACTCGACGAAACGTTTACAACCATCAATGATTGATGAATACGAGATCGTGATCTCGATGGCAGAAGAACCATATATTCCTGATTTTTTAAAAAACGCCGGAAAGGTGATTTGGTGGGAAATTGAAAACCCAACTTCAGTAGATCAGAAAGTCGCGGAAGAAACGTATGAAAAAATTGATAGATTGGTAAGAGATTTAATTTCCAAATCCTTAGTTGACAAAATAGATTAAAAATGCTAGGATAATTGTGGACGAAAACTTGAGCTAATGTGGCTTAAGATAAGGACACTTCAAGAAACTCATACACAGGAGAACTTAGTGATGGCAACAGCAACACGAGAAATGTCGGTACCACTGCAAGAGTGGGCAAATGCCAATCAGCCTCAAAATGGGCCAATGTTCGCCCAGGGCTACTGGGATCAGATCACCTTTGTGCGCGACAAAATTGCCCGCGCACTGGCAAAAAATCCCGAGGAATACAAGATTATTCAGGCCAAAATGAGGGTGATCTCGACCCACACGTCTCAAGCTGTACTCCTTCCGGTGTTTAGCCTGGAACTCGACAATGGCATCACCTTCACCTTGCAGTACAATTTTTACAAGTGGAGAGTTTCTGTCAACAGCCCTCGGAGTGTTACGGCCGGCTTCATGGGTCTCTTCAACCCTGAAGAGCGCGTAGACCCCGTCACTTGTGAGGGGTTCCCAGAGGAGTTGATTTATGGGTCATACAACGAGGACAACACTCGGTTCACATTTGAACTGCCTCCGGAGAATTATCACATCTTTACTTTCTTCTGGATCTTCGCTCACCAGGTGTTGGGGGTCAAGAAGCGGAACAAATAATTAACAACGCGCGTTGTTAATTCAAACAAAAACACAAGCGCACGGCCTTCGGGACGTGCGCTTCTTTTTTATATTGATCTATACACAATCAAACTAACAATGGAGAAAAAGAGGGAGGCGTAGAGTACATAGGCGGCGGTGGGGAGGAGCCAAGGTAATTGGAAGATGAGGTAAAAAAGTAAAATAATCACACCCATGCACTGGAGAAACATTTTGAGTTTGGCCATGGGGTGAGCTTGGATTTTAGTACGGTCGAAGCCTTGTTTGAGTTTAAGAGCCGCGCCAGCCATGGTGATAATCTCCATAGCAATAATAGCGATCGCCAAATACGGATGCAGAAGATGCACAATTAAAAGTGCGGCAGCTGTGCTAATTAAAAGTTTGTCGGCCAAAGGATCATAAAGTTTGCCCCAATCGCTTACACGATTAGTGGTGCGAGCAAGCGCACCATCAGCTACATCAGAGAAAGCGGCAATAATAAAAATGATTGTGCCCCAGAGAAAGTTGTCCGCAATCAAAAGATAAAAAACTACCGGAATCATTAAAAACCTAAAAGTTGTTAGATGATTGGGTGTTAAAACCCAAGGAAAAAGTTTGAAAAGGGATTTGTGCAAAATTTTATCTACCAAAACCATAAAATTATTTTATCTTGTGTGACCAACTAATGCATTAATTCTATCACCAACGGGCGGATGCGACATAAACATTTTACTAATTACTCCCGCCTTAGAACCAAAAGGATTAGCGATAAATAAATGCGCCGTGGCGTTACTCTTGCGCATCATTGGAGCGCCGTGTTCGCTAATTTTTTGTAAGGCAGAAGCGAGGCCATCTGGGTAGCGAGTAAGGAGCGCACCCGAGGCGTCGGCTAAAAATTCCCTTTTGCGTGAGATTGCCAAGTGGATAAGCGTGGCAAAAATTGGCGCAAGTATTGCAAGCACCACTCCCACGATCATAATTATCGCGCCAACTTTACCTCGATCTTTATCTCCTCCACCCCGAAATCCTGAACGTAAAAAGATGTCGGAGAGAATACTCACGAAGCCCACAAGGACGACCGCCACTGTGGAAAGTAGCATGTCTTTATTGCCAATATGCGCAAGCTCATGAGCAATCACACCCTCAAGTTCAGTTTTGTTAAGCACAGCTAAAAGTCCGGTGGTCACGGCCACCACCGCATGCTCAGCATCGCGCCCCGTGGCAAAGGCGTTGGGCGCGGGGTCGTTGATCACATAAACCTTGGGCATCGGCAAGCCGGCCGTGATAGACAAATTCTCTACACTCGTCCAGAGGTCAAAGTATTCTTGCCTACTCGCAGGCTTGGCGCCTGTCATCTTCACCACCACTTTGTCGGAGAACCAGTAACTAAAAAAGTTCATCAAGATACTGAACGCCACCGCAATATAAAGAATTGATGGATCACCCCAAACCTGACTAAAAATGTATCCGATCCCTATCACCACGATTAAAAACACGGTCATTAAAAACCACGTTTTGCGTACATTAGACGCTTGATGAGTATAGAGATTTGAAACCATTAAAAGTTCACAGGTACGGGCTCCGCTTCAGCACCGTTATCAGGAATGTCGAAGAATTCGACCTTTTGGAATTTAAACATGTTGGCAATAATGTTTGAAGGGAAAGTGTCGATGGCAATAGTGAGATCGCGAGCATTAGTGTTATAGAATCGACGCGCGGCTTGAATCTTATTTTCAGTATCTGAAAGCTCACGTTGGAGTTCTAAAAAGTTCTGATTGGCTTTAAGATCTGGGTAAGCTTCAGACACGGCAAAGAGCGACTTGAGCGCGCCCGTGAGCATGTTCTCTGCTTGACCATGTTCCGCTAAGGAACTAGCACCCATCGCCGCGGCGCGAGCCTTGGTAACATTCTCAAACGCGGAAGTCTCATGCGTGGCGTAACCCTTAACCGTGTTAACTAAATTAGGGATTAAATCGTAACGACGTTTAAGCTGAACCTCAATGTCGGCCCAAGCCTCCTTAGCTCTTGTAACCAACTTCACCAAACTGTTGTAACTAGCAATTACCCATAAAACTAAAGCAACTAATACCGCCAAAATTATATATGTCATAAAAAATAAGTTAATAATTATCCTCTACCCACGACCTTAATATTTTTAATAATCATGTCGAAAACTTCTAGAGTTCCAGGGTCACTACTGTTCGTATAAACACCTGAAAATATTTTATCATCACATTTTGTAACCTTTTTATTGAACTCTAGCTCGAGACAAACATCTGACCATTCAGGAACTGATGACGGCCAACCCATAAAAATTTCTTGTCCGCTTGGTGATTTTATAGCAAAAACTTTACCACCATCAATTAAAGATGTAGCCCAATCTGGAGGATAGTAAATGTCAATATTCCCACTAGAATCATGATATACCAACCAAGATGATGTATCAATATTAGTAGCAACTAATGAACTGTCCCAACTCCAAAACACGGCGCAGGCGAGAATGGCAGCGATGAAGCCGATGATGATTAGCACGATTCCCTTCTTTTTTGGCGAGATTATTTGTGGTTCCATGGTTTAAATTAATTTTAAAAATTCATTCCTCAAGCGCAAGAGCAATGGCCTCACGGATGTTCTCCATTGCCTCATCTATAGTTTTACCTTGACTATAACAACCATCAAAAAGATGACACTCTACCACATAAGTGCCGTCCTCATCTCTTTCAATAATGATTGGTAACTGTTTATTCATATTGACCATTATACCATCTTACTTCGTAAATTTGAAGGTGGAATAAACTTGATTCAAAATTTCAAAATTATGTTTATCTAGTGAACTTATTTTAATTTCAAAAAGTCCGTCAATATTCACTTGTCTAAAAGAACCTCCACCAAGTTCTGATACTCCCCAGCCACTATCAGTGAGGCCGGGTTCTCTTTTACCATTATCCTCAATATGAACAAAAAAGATGTTTGATGGGATATCAGTGTCTCTTATTTCATTAATATCTGTCTCCGGACTGTAAAGTGCCACAATTTCCCAATTTCGACCTTGAATTGAATCATCATTCCAATTTAAAACTTTCCAATCTTCTGGATACTTAAACTCAAACCCATACTCTTCGTTCCGATAAGTTTGCCAATTTGCTGTATCAACACTTTGAGTTTGAACAGGTTGATCCTTCAAACTCCAAAACATGGCGCAGGCAAGAATGGCGGCGATAAAGCCGATGATTATCCAAAGAATCCCTAACTTTTTTGGTGAGGTAATTTGAACTTGTGTTTCCATATTTATTCAATCATAGCAAACCCCACTTGGTGTTTCTACACCAAGTGGGGCGCTATTCCATCTATTACCTATAACCTATTCCTTCCCCCCTCTAGTACTCCATTCCACCCATACCGCCTGGGGGCATGCCGCCCATCGATTTTTCTTCCTTCGGTTCATCGGCAATTGCCACTTCAGTGGTGAGTAAGATCGCGGCGGCGGAAGCGGCGCGCTCGAGACCGGTGCGCGTCACCTTCACCGGGTCAATAATCCCAACTTCAAACATGTCGGGGACAATTTTATCGGCGTTAGCATCGTAACCCTCATTACCTTTGCCAGATTTAATTTTGTCCACGATCACCGCGCCATCATCTTTACCAGCGTTAATGGCAATTTGGCGTAACGGTGCTTCAAGTGAGCGAAGTAAAAGTTTAACTCCCACTTCAAATTCATGCGCAATATCTTGTGAAGTTGGTGCAATCTTTTTAAGTGCCACTTTGGCTCCCGCGCGCACCAGCGCTGATCCACCACCCGGCACAATCCCCTCCTCAATTGCTGCCTTGGTAGCCTCCACCGCGTCCTCAATTTTTAACTTTTTGTATTTCATCTCCGATTCTGTAGCCGCACCTACCTTAATCACTGCCACACCGCCAGAAAGTTTGCCGAGGCGCTCACGGAGTTTATCTTTATCGTAAGCCGAATCTACCTTTTCAATTTGCTTTTTAATTTGTGACACGCGAGCATTAAGATCTGACTTTTTACCTTTGCCGCCCACAATAGTGGTGAGATCTTTGGTCGCAATCACCTTCCGCGCGCGACCAAGCATCGCAAGATCAATATTATCAAGCTTGAGTCCAACCTCTTCTGAAATAACTTTGCCACCAGTTAAAATGGCAATATCCTCGAGCATCTCCTTTTTACGATCACCATAACCCGGAGCTTTAATACCGAGCGTATTAAACGAGCCACGGATTTTATTTACCACCAAAGTCGCCATCGCCTCGCCATCAATGTCATCGGCAATTATCACCAATTCCTTTTTCCCTGACTGCGCCATCTTTTCAAGTAGCGGAAGAATTTCTTTAATTGATGAAATCTTTTTATCTGTTAACAAAATATAGGCATCACCATATTCAGCTTCCATCCTATCACCATCAGTGATCATGTAAGGTGACACGTAACCTTTATCAAATTGCATCCCTTCCACCAATTCTGATTCCACACCGAAACTCTGTGACTCTTCCACCGTCACCACGCCGTCTTTACCTACCTTATCAATCGCCTCGGCAATAATCGTGCCAAACTCTGCACTCTCAGCCGAGATCGTGGCAACTTGTTTTATTTCTTCTTTATTTTTTATTGGCTTAGCAATGGCTTTAAGCGCGGCCACCACCTCGCGCGTGGCGGCTTCAATACCGTGGCGGATACCCATCGCGTTTACTCCGAGTGAAGTTTTCTTAAACCCTTCTTCAATAATCGCTTGAGTGAGCACTACCGCGGTAGTCGTTCCATCACCAGCCGCATCATTAGTTTTAGACGCCACATCTTTAATAATTTCCGCGCCCATGTTCTCAATTTTATCTTTGAGGGTAATCTCTTTAGCAATTGAAACTCCATCGTTAGTGATAGTCGGCGCGCCATAACCTTTATCGAAGACGACGTTCCGCCCCTTCGGGCCGATCGTAATCTTCACCGCATCGGCCACTTGGTCAATTCCACTTTTTAAAAGTTTGCGAGCATTGTCGCCGAAAATAATTTGTTTAGACATATTTAATCAATGATAGCTAAAATGTTCGACTCACTGATAATAAAATATTCTACGCCGTCCACTTTAATTTCATCTGGTCCATATTTAGAGAAAATAACCGTTTGACCTTTTTTAACTTGAAGTGGTACGCGTTTGCCCGCTTCATTAAGTTTTCCCTCGCCCACCGCCACCACTTTACCTTGCTCCGACTTCTCTTTGCTCACAGTGTCGGGGATGATAATACCACTCTTAGTTTTGCCTCCTTTTTCTTCCTCATTTAGAGGTAATACTAAAACCCTATCGCCTAAAGGCGTGATATTTATTTTTTTACTCATACACTGGATTATATTGATCTACCCTGCAGAGTCAAGACGAGCCGTTGCAGCAAAGCCACGATTGCCTTTTGTAACTCCACAATAATTGTGCGTAAGGTGTTTAAGATTGTCTCCTTTTGTTCTGGAGTAAGATTTTGATAGTTGCTTAAGTCGGGCAATGAGAGGCCAGTGATCGTTAGAGTTTTGCCAGCATATAATCGATTTAAGACGAGACGAGTGCCAGGACCAGCCATGCCGTAGCCCGTGGTCTCTGGGGATCCACTTGAGACAATGCTGTTAGTGCGTTGGAAGCTTTGCACGGCGAGAATAGTGGCGTTGTCGTAAACCGCACTTGGAGTGCCGGAATAATAGCCACCAAGAGTCAGCATTTGTTGGAGAATTCGTACTTGTTCACCGGTGGTGCCGAGCGCAAACGGACCGGTAACTGTGGCGAGGGTAATAGTAGTTGTGGTGGTGGTAGGCAAAGCTGATGTGCCATTTGATGATCCGCCAGTGCCAGCAGTGACCACTGTTTGATTCTGAGCGGAACTCGTGCCGGGCACTGCTGTAAGCGCTACACCATTAGAATAATTTGGTACTTCGTCGTAAGTAAAGAGAGCGTAATAATAAGTTTGACCGTTAGTTAAACCAGTATCAATAAATTGTTCAGAGTTGCCGTCGTAAACCACCGTGGTGCCGGCGATGTTGCGAGGATTGGAAGCAGTAGTAGAAATTGGAGAGCTGCCACGAACAATCAAGGTTTTGTCGAAATCATTGTCGCTTGGATTTTGCCAAGTGATAACTACTTGGCGATCACCAGCCACAGCTGAGGCCACCGTGACCATACCTGGTGCAGTGTTGTCAGAATTTCCTCCCCCACCTCCGCCCCCACCCCCACCGCCTCCTCCTCCACCTGATGGTGGGGCAATAGTTGCAAAAGTGTCATCAGCCGTTACTGAAGAGTTACCACTTGAGTCTACAGCGCTCACGTAATAATGGTATGTGGTATTCGGCGAAAGGCTAGACAAGTTGAAGGTATGATTTGTTCCGGCTGTGGCAGAGCTCAAAGTGGAACCGTATCCAGAGGTGGAACCATAAAAGATATCAGTGCTAGCGGATTCGTCAGTGGTGAAGGTAATCGTGGCAGAATTCTCGGTAATACTTGATTCACTTACCGCACTGATCACTGGCGCGGTGGTGTCACCTGGTGGATTAACATTATTGGCCACAGTTACCGTAATTGCCTGAGAGGTTGTGACATTGCCAGAGGTGTCGCGAGCGACAGCGGTAATTGCGTATGATCCGTCAGCCACATTGTTAGTAGCCCAAGGTACAGCGTATGGTGCTAATGTATCTTCGAGAAAAATATTTGAATTACCTCTTTTAAACTGCACACCAGCAATTCTCACATCGTCAGTGGCATTAGCCTGCACAATCACAGAGCCAGACACGTTGCTGTTGTTAACCGGTGAAGTAATCGTAACTACTGGATTAGTGTTGTCGGCTTGGATGGAGAAGTCTACACGGACACCTGCTTGATTAGTGTTAAGAACAGAATCCTGGCAACGAATATAACGTGTATGATTCGTGTTTGGTGTTAGACCAGAAATTAATGCTGATTGGTGGGGGTAAAAATTATTGGAGACCGCTCCAGCCGTCATAGAATTTGCTGGTAATGAACCGAAGGCAACATCACTTGTGCCAATGCGACAAGTGGCAGGCTCGTTGGTGGTCACGCTCACTGCCACCTGTGTTGTAGGCGCCGGGAAGGTGGCTTGAGTGGTGTTGGTAATATTTGGTGCTGCAGTATCTGGGAGATTTGGTGTAGTTACTGAAGCAGACGCGATTGAAAGATTAGAAACATTACCCGCATTATCAATTGCTGAGACGCGATATTGATGGGAAGTGTTAGGACTTAAACCGGTGTGGGAGAATGAATTAGTGGTAGGTGAACCAACTGGGTTAGTGGTGTCTGGTAAACGGTACACGCGATAACCCGCCACACCAGAACTTGCTTGCCCGGCTGGCGACACGTCGGTGGAAGCATCCCAAGTCACATTAATTTGAGTAGAAGAATTAGCCGATGCTTGCACATTTACCGGCACTGATGGATCAGTGGTATCTGGATTATTTGGGATGGTGAAGGTGATTACAGTGTCAGTAGTGTTGAAGTTTAAGTTGGCAGAAAGGTCGCGGCAACGCACGTACCTGGTGTAACTGTTTGGAATGAGACCAGATAAGGTTTGTGAATGATTGGTGGTGCCGGTGGTGGTGAATGTGTTTGGCAATCCAGTATAGGTGTTTGAAGCAGTGCCCCATTTACAAGTGGCGTTCTCATCCGTTACTACTTGCATCGTTACTTGAGTAGTGCCCACCGCAAGTGTGCCACTTGGTGAGGAGCTAAGAATTGTAGGTGGGGTGTTGTCTACCACAACAGCTGGATTGACAGTAATCTGTATATCGTCAATTACCGCCGCGTTGGGTCCAGCGCCATCATCATCAGCCGATAATCGAAGTACATACGGTGCCGTAGTATTAGTTAAGCCACTCACGGTTGTATCCACCGCGCCCGCATTAGCAAACGTGACATTGGTGGGTCCGCTTACTCGACTCCAACTAGTTGTGACAAGGCCAGGCGAAGCAGGTAATCCATCATCGCTAACTGTGGCATTTAAACTATAAGAGTTAGTAGGAAGAGTAATGGAATTATCTGATCCTGCATTGACGGTTGGGGGTTGATTGGTCTGAACTGTGGCAGAAATAACATTAAAAGTTATTGCGGTGGTTGGGGTACTAATATTACCAGTTCCATCTTGGCAGAGTGCGTAGTAAGTATAAGGGGTACCAGGAGAAACAGAACCAGCCAAAACGCCCAGTGAATGCGCGTGGGAAATATTTCCAGTGGTAAGGAAATCGGTCATCTGTGCGTAAGTGGCAGTTTGGTTAGCTGACCATTTGCAATTAGCATTCTCGCTTGTTGTGACATTCAAAACCGCTTGAGCGGGTAAAGTAAATGATGGGGAAGTAGCATTAGTAACAGTTGGCGCTGGATCTTGAGTTGTGAGATTAAAGGTAGCTGTAACATCTTTGTTACCGTTCATCGTGACCGTGATTGGATTGGTCGTACCTGTTACTGCTCCGCTCCAGCCGGCAAAGGTATGGCCAAGTGTAGGTGTAGCCAAAAGATCGACACTCGCCCCAGAATTTAAAGTTGCTGAGCAGGTGTTGCCACAATTTATTCCACCGCCGGCTACTGTGCCAGTACCGGTACCTTGTTTAGTGATGGAGATGGTAAAGGTGCTTGGATTAGGAGTAGAGCCAGTAAATTCATAAGCTCCTAGATCGTAAGCGGCACCCTGTGGTCTAATTGTATCCAATATGTCTCGATTAAATAATTCAACACCGGAGAATGAAACACCTTGATTTATTGCTGGACTTTGAGCTGTAGAAATAATCAAGCCGTCATCTGTCGTACCGATCAAATCATCAGAACCAAGTGGCAAACTAGAATTAACAAAAAGTGGATCACCATAGCTACTGGCTAAATCTTGACCGAATTGAGTTTGGAATTCCGACAAAGTATAGCTCCCAACTGGAGTATTAACTGGTGGAGAATTTGGATCAATTATAAATGGTTTGATATTTGAGCCAGTGTTGGGTAAGCGGTATAAATTGTTCTTAATTGTAACCGTTGGATCGATTGCTGGGGTACTTGCTTTATAATGGAATATTTTCGGCCGGTTAGCAAAGATGACGTTATTGACCACCTGCACATAGGTGCTCCGTCGCTCACCAGCAGTACTCACGCTACCATCAACACGGATAATTGGTGCACCAGAGTTATCTCCACCGAAATTATAAATAGTGTTGTTAAAGAAACGAACATATTTATTAATGGTGTTTGCAAAATCCAAACTAAAGGATAACCTGTTCTGCTGATCATTAAGTATATTATTAAAAACTCTGACATCACTAACACCACCGAGACTAATAGCATCACCGTTACCGGTCACAAAATTGCCTGAAATCTCAATATCGCGAAAATGCTGAATATTAACTTCGGAACCAGATGTACCCCCAGGAGCGATACCGATCCCATAATCAGACGCAAAACTAGAATAAATATGATTATTGCGGATATAATTACCTTCTTTGACTCGAGAAACAACAATCACTCCCGGGCTAAGGGGGCTACTTTCAAAACTATTGTTTTCAATCAGCAAGTTAAATGATTCCGGATTAGCGGTAGCGTAAATACAATGTTGATGTAACCCAGAACCCTGTGTAGCTGTCGGTTCTAAACCGCAAGCGTAAAATTTATTATTCCGGATAATACTGTCACCGGCACCACCAGCAAATGGGCCGGACCAGGTATCATGAATAATACTATTTTCTAAAATGTATCGCTGGGTGCCAGTAACTACCATAGCAACATTGCCACCAACTATCTCCAGATTTCGCATAGTAAGGGTTCCAAGAACAAATGGATCATTATTTAGCCTCATTCCACCACCACTATTATTACCAATTGGATTCTCGAGACGAAGATTTTCAATCAAATAATTAAGATCATTTTGTGTCCTTCGCCCATTAACACCAACACCCCCATAATAATAACCAAAAATATGTTTGGTGCCGTCACCCTTAATCACCGGCCGTGGTAGAGAAGGATCGTCACTGCCATCACTATTGTAATAACTACTAAAACTCAAGTCTCGAACATGAGTAATTCTGATTAAGCCAGGGTCGTTAGAGACCATAGCTGTAACAGGATAAACTCCACCTCGTTTGAATAAAAATTTGGTGCCAGGATTACCCATATTTGTTTGAACCTTAGCGATTGTTTGCCAAGGACCCTGACCCGGACCCACTTGCGTTGGATGCAGACCGTCATTGGTGTCACTGCCAGTATTAGAAATATAATAAATTTCTTTAGGAGTGGTCGGGTTAACAATATGAATAACCGTGGGTGGAGCGCGCCGAGTGTTTCTGGCATTGTCACGACTGATCGCCGTTACCACGTGATAACCGTTAGAGAGAGATCGAGAATTCCAGCTTATCTGATAAGGAGCAAAAGTATCTTCTGCACCAATCATCTGACCGTCAACAATAAAGCGGACACCAGCTATGCCGGATGTTGTCTCGTTGGAAAGGACTGGGTCAAGCACGTCAGCAGTAAAGGTAATTGTTCCACTAACATCCTCGGGAGTAAATCTCCGCACTTCCACATAAGGCGCAAGGGCGTCGTTACTTTGTGGCGACAAAATGGTATCCGATTGATCTACCCAACCATCGGGGTTGATATCAAAATCAGTTTGCCAAAACACTGACCCGTTTGCAGCTGTTGCTGGGCCACCAATGATTGTCCCAGGCGAACTAGTATACTGACTACCCTGACTGTTAGATGCTGATGAAATAACATCAAAAATTACTGTTGGTCCGTCCACAACCTTTATCCGATCACCAATCTGATAGTTTCCATTTCCAACCAACACAAAACTTGCAGTTACGGTCTTATTAGCATCCATAGTAAGCGTCGCTGGATTGGTCGTCCCCGTGAGTGCTCCAGTCCAACCAGTAAACTGATAACCAAACGCTGGAGTAGCTGTGAGAGTAACAACTGCACCAGGAGTATATTCTGACTGAGGTGGGTTTGGCGTGATACTACCAGAATCATCACTAATCAAACTTAGGGAATATGTTGTTCCACCTGCTGGCGGTGCCTGCGTTGTGGCGCTCGCTTGAGCCGAGAGTGTTGATTGATTATTAGCAGCATCAATAGCGGCAATGCGGTAGATGTACTGAGTGCTCGCTTGTAAACCTGAATCAGTAAAAGTAACACCAGTGCCAGTGGAAGTAGCAACTGGGTTAATGAGATCAGTCCCCCGGAAGATGCGGTAGCCTGTTACGGCGGTGTTATCAGTGGAAGCAGTCCAATTTAAAGTAATTTGTGAACTGGAGATTGCTGTGGCAGATAAATTTTGTGGGACAGATGGTGCAGCGGTGTCGTTGGTTTGAGTTGTGCCGACGGTAAAGCTAATTGTGAGATCTTGGGTATTAGCGTTTGGCGGAACGGCCGAGTCTTGGCAACGTACATAATATATGTAGTTACCGGCAGCGAGTGAAGTGCCAAAATTATAAGAATGAGTGATACCGTTTGCGGTAAGAGTGTTACCAATTGGCATTTGGGCGAATGAGGTATTGGCCACATTACTGAATCGGCAAGTTACAGGGCCAGTAACATCAGCGGCCGTCACCGCCAACATTGCTGGGGTTGGTGGAATAAAGGTGGTAGCGGTCATGGCGCTAATCACAACCGGTGGAGCTCTATTTACTGTTACCGTAATTGGTAATGATGTAGTGCTTTTGCCAGAAGCGTCACGTGCCACAGCAGTGATGATGTGCTGGGAATTATTTGCCAGAGCGGTTGTATCCCAACTTTTAATATAAGGATTGATGCCGATCACCGGATTACCTAAATTAACTCCATCAACCCTAAACTGGACATCGAGCACCCCCACATCATCCGTGGCATCGGCACTAAGATTAACCACGCCCTCAACTATCGCACCGGCAGATGGGTTAGTTAATGAAACTACTGGGGGCAACAGATCAACCACTGAAACAGGAGCAAAAGTGACATTTATTGTTTGGCCGTTACTTGTGACATTATTAAAAGTGTAACTAGCCCCTGGATTAGGAACGAGTGAACCATTAACTGTGACAGTGGCAACCTGGAAACTTGAATTTAATGGGGTAAAAATAAAAGTTTGCGAAGCGCCAGAATTAACACTTACTGAACCTGACGGAGAAATGAAACCATTTGATCCAGCTGTGGCATTGATAGTGTAAGTAGTTGGAGAAACCGTTGAGCCAGATTCATACGCACCAATGTCGTAATTTGTATTGCTGAACGGACGAACATTGCTAGCAAAATCCTTCCAGACTGGCATAGATGTACCAGTGTTAATTGCTGCCACACTGGAGGAAGTTAAACTAAAATTAGTTGGGTCTATGTTTGGATCCGAATTAAAACTATTCTGACCTTTACATGCATGGCCAACGGCACAAGATTTCCAAGTAGTTAAAGAAAATCTCTCAACAACCGTCGGGTCTAAAGAAATTTGCCCGGTTTGAGTGCTAATATCACCTTGCCGTGTAATATCGAGCAGTGGATCAGCGTTCGAGGGATTAACAATGTGTGACTTCCTCATTTTAATCACCGCCCCATCCACCCAACCATCCACACCATTGTTAAAGTCTACTTCCCACCAAGTTCCTGAAGCGTTAGTAACCGGACCGCTAATAACTAAACCCGGAGCGCCGTTATTCTGTGTGCCAAGTGCACTACTTGCAGAAGCCGACGAATAGACTGTAGCAGTTGGAACTGACACAGAAATTGGCGCGCCGATATTGAACTTAGTAGTCGGATTAGCGGCACTCAAATAATCAATAAATACATCGTCTGAAGCAGTCCGAGAACCATCTGTGGAGGTTAATCTAAGTAAGTACTGGCCCGGTGTGCTAATGGTGACGGAAGGATTTACAATATTGGAACTCGAAAACTGCACTGTCCCAGACCCTGCCACCTTACTCCATGAATAAGTCACTGGCGTAGGAATGTTGTCCACTGGGATTTCAGCAAGATACTGGCCAGCCTTAAACCAAATGTTATTGGATTCGTTAATGTTGTCCACGGCCATTCTCCGAGAATTAATAGAAACCTGTGTGGCGCTTGGAATATTGGCAATGTTGTTTCGGATATTCCACGTTGTCGGACCCGTCCCAAAATTACCAACTGCAATAAATCTTGGGTCACCTGAAGCCGACATTGTGTTGTTGTACACATCAACTCGAGTTGCCCCCCTATCCCAACCCGGGTACGTTGAACTACACAGTCCAACTCCTCCATTATGAGGTCCAGAAAAAATGTTATTACGGATAGTCAGGTTATTCATGGTGCAAACATCCATTGCGTTCATGGTGCCCTCAGACGTGGTTATCCGCATCATATTCCTCTCCACAATTACATCGTCCACAACCTCTCTTGGTATACTCCCGTCTGGATTGGAACCATTACCAGGCCCCACGTTTGGTCCACCACCAACATTGCCTATGCCAGGATTACGGGTAAATTCATTATCAGAAATTATCACATATCTAGTATTCTTTCCTGGTTGATCAGATCCATGGAGTCTGAAATTGGTCTCGAATCTTACATAGTGTATCGTTGGTTTAAATATATTATGGGAGTAAACAGCTTTTCTTGCGCTTGTATTCCTCATGTTACTTTCATTGGCCACGCTACCCAAACGGAGACCTTGAGCAGAGAAGTTATCGCCAGAACCAAAGACGTTGTAGTCGTGCTGGAGTTCTACAACACTGTCATGGATAAATACATTTTTACCACCCCAAGAGATACCATAATTCATACCGCTCACCTTTAGTCCCTGAAACAGTACGTGTTCGCCATCAGTACTAAGACGATTATCACCAGTAAAAGTTGCCGGGGCGCTCGTCATGTTATATTTACCCTTAAATTCAATATTATCGAATACCACGTCTTTGGTGGTGTTAGAGAGTTGTAACCAGCTATTATGCAACATGTTCACAACGGGTTTGGCTCCACTTCCATAGGTGCCTAAAATAAATGGGCCAGTTCTATCTGATATTTGTGTACTCCCCGCCCGTGGAACTAGATTGCTAAATGTCTCACCCTCTTTTACCAAAACTCGTCTGGGGCCGTCACTCTGGAATAGCCAGTCGAACGCCTCGTCGAAATTATTTTCCGCTATAGCACTTGGCGCGCAACTTGTGTCGATGCCGGAGTTAGACAAACACATTGTCTGGGCGCTTGGCAGGGCCAAAAATGAACCGACAGAAATTGGGTAATTTTGGTCATGCAAAATACTAGTTCCATTTCTAACTTTAAGATTTACATTAAAAGTGCCTACACTTTCAAATACGTGGGCGGCTACCGCACCATAAGCAATATTTTTACTTTTACCGTTCGTGCTCCAGTTACCAGAAGCTAGGTCACCAAAGTTCCACTCGTACTCAAGATCATGGAATGGTCTAGCAACGCCATTAAAAGTTAGATTGGTGGCATCAAAGAATACTCCGAGTGGTGCCACACCAGAACAACGACTAGCTAGCGAGCCTTGCGGGCAAGACACGTTTGTTGGTGGCGCTTGTGTCGTGGCGCTCACGGGGCCGGCAAAGGCGGACTCATTGCCGGCGGCGTCGATGGCGGTGACGCGATAGGTGTGTACAGTGCTGGCGGCAAGACCAGTGTGTGAATATGAAAGGCCTGTGACAGTAGTTAGTAAATTGGCAGGGTTAGCTGTGCCGTTTAAATAAATTCTGTAACCTGTTACTCCCACAGCGTCGGTTGAAGCTCCCCAAGATAAATTAATTTGTGAACTTGAAACTACTGTAGCTGTAGGTGTGCCAGGAGTTGTGGGGTCGGTGGTATCCCCCGCTGGAGCGCTGCAAGAAGCAATACAACCCGCAAATGGGAAATACAAAAAGTCTCCTTTTGGTGCTCCCGCGTGATCAGTGGTGACATAAAGCTGACAGTTATGTATATCTATACCTTCTCTATCATCTGTAGTATTCCAGTCCCAGAACTCAATAACACTGCCATAGGTAGCGCCAGAGACTGCGGCACGTTTAGTATTTAATGCTTGAAGTAAATTATTAGAATCATACAAAACATAGAGCACATCTATCGATGAATCATAATCCATGCCGGCAATATCTGTGTTTGTGCTATTGCCAGTAATTTTATAATAGTTAGTTGGATTTAGTGGATCATTTAGTGATGTAACCGTGACAGAGGTGGCACTGGATTTAATCGGCAAGCTAAAGGCGTAAATATCACCATCGGCTTGCAGACCAGCATAAAAGATTCCGCCTTCAGGGTGACCAGCAATCGGGGCAAAAGTGATCGCCTCCAGTCCGGAGTTAGCGGCACCAGTCATCCAAGGCGTAAGGTCGAAGGTACGCGTGACTTGCCCATTTATTAAATTAATTTCTCTAATACTGTCTGGGTCCTCAACTCCCACATAAATAAAATTACTATTTGGGTCGGCAACCGTCACGCCCTCTAGATCTCCACCAATACTCCATTGGGCCACCGCCGTTCCGTCTGCCCTTCGCTCAAAGAGCGTGCCTCCATCATGAACAAGAAAGAAGCTATTTCTAACTGAATGCCACTCCACTCCGCTGCCCTCGAAATTCGAGGGCAAACCAGAACCAATTGAAGTACCGGTGGCTGGCAAATCGTGGTTAGCGGCGGCAACACATTGCGGGAGACTACCACCGACAGTAATAGAAATCGTAAAAGTAATCGTCGACTCGGCACTCATGTTCTGATTAGCAGAAGTGTCTTGGCAACGAACATAACGGTTGTAAGAACTACCAGCAAGTAAACCTGAGAGTCCAAGTGAGGTGTGCACATTGCCAAGCGCTGTCATGGCATTCATATTACTGAAACTGGCATTGGCAGTGGTGCTCCAACGACAAGTTGCAGCCTCGTTAGTCGTTACTGACAGAATAGGTAAAGGTAAGGCCGCAATTGTGCCAGAAGGTAAAAGGTTGGAGAGTGTTGGTGGAGTTTGATCACCAGTTGGAGCTGAACCTTGCACATATCCTAAAACTACACCACTGTTACCGGAAGCAGAGTTCTGGCCACCAACCGCCACTGCGCCAGAGGTATGCACATCGAGCGAGCGACCACTCTCACTAGTACTACCCCCAAAATACGTTCCAAAAACTAAACTCCCAAGATCACTACTAAACTTGGCAAAAATAATATCTTCATTACCTACAGATGAAGGTTTGGCGGGGAATAAAGGATTATTTAAAGAAAGATTAGACTTAGACTTCCCCGAAACGTAAACATTGCCAGCCGAATCTGTATCTACACCTTGAAATTCTTCCACGTCGCTACCACCGAGATAAGTTGCACCTTTCAAATTTCCATTAGTATCGATCTTTGCAATAAAACCATCTGCCCCACCACCAAAATTAACATCGTAACTTGTGGCATCCAATGTGGCGCTGGCCGGGATAAGATCGTTTGACCTAGTGGAGTAAGCTAAGTAAATATTTCTCTGTGGGTCGACTGCCAAGTTGTGCGTCTCGCCAAATTCCTCGCCGGTACCACCCACATATGTACCCCAAACAACACTGCCATTTGAATTTACTTTGGCCAAATAAATATCTGCTGAACCTCCCCCATTAGTTGATTGATAACCACCAACCGTTAACCCGCTTGTTGAGTTTGTTCCTCCAGAAACGTAAATGTTATTTTGTCCATCAACCCGAACAGAAGGGACATTCATATTAATAGAGCCATTTCCCTTTAATGGTAAGTCCCAATCGTTTGTACCATCTGCTTTAAATTTAAATAAACCATAACCAGTAGTCACACCATAAATATTCCCATTTGAATCAAGGGCAATATCACGAAACAATCCAACCTCGTTCCCAGTCTTTTGATTGTAGCGAGCCCAGAGACGCTGGCCGGAGCTATCAAACTTAGCTAGAAAAGCATTTTGATGACCGTAAGGATTGGCATCATAGCCAGGGCCATTAATATTTTGATTTAGAAAGCCTGGACCGAAAGTAGTTGGGAAACCGGCGCCAGATCTTCCTGCCACAAACACATTGCCAGCCGAATCTACTTCCACCGCATAAGCTCGGTCATAATTTGGCCCGCCAATAAACGTTGACCAGAGTACTTGTCCACTAGAATTTAGTTTAACCAAAAATGCGTCCATGTTGCCGTTGTGTGACGTATCAAAAACACTTCCGGTTGCCACAAACCCTGGGGCTGTTGAGCCGCCAACGGCGTAAATATTTCCTGCGCTGTCATATGCCACATCGCGAGTTTGATCATCTGCTGATCCGCCAAAAATATTTGAGAACGTGAGATTGTAAGTTTCTGGGGCGGCCGCAGCCAAAGCGCCGACTCCGGTTTGATTTTGGGTTGTCTGAGTTGTTTGTGTCGTTTGAGTGGATTGAGTGACCGGTGCAGTCGGTGGTGGGGTTGTGGTGGTTACAGAGTTGTAGGTGATTATTAATTGAGCTCCGTTACCTTTTTCTTTTGGGTTAATCGCCACAAACGGCTTGGCTGTATTGTCGGCAGTTGGATATGAAAGAGAAAAGGAAACTAGTTTATCACTTAAATTTTCTGCAGACTTAACAAAGTTAGTAACATCAAATTCAGTGGAATATGAATTAATAGTAGAGACATCTAATGTCCCCAGCGAGGTAACTGGTGCCGGCTTAGTATTCCAAACCATTGTTGATTCTTGCCAAGCGTCGTTTGCAACAGAAGAGACTGTGATAGGTTTGGCGTCAGTATTAATTACATAAACCTTCAACTTCGCTGAAGAAATTGTTCCAGAAATATTTGAGAGATCAAATTTTAAATACGTCTGACGATTGCCGGCACTTGAGTCATTAGAGATTGCGTACTCAAGGTTAGCATTACTGTTTGTGCTTACCCCCTGACGGACCTGTGTGTCAGCCACAGCATTAAGTGTAGAAGGTGGCGGAGTGTAAGTTTGCGCGGTTAATTTAAGATTTCCTAAAAAGTCGCTGTTGAGATAAGCCTCGTAAATCGTACTCCCGGCGTAGGCTGAGTAAAAAAATATTCCAACCAGAATTAACTTCGCGCCGAGACTATATTTAGGCATGATGACAAATTATAACAAATAAACACCAACATAAATACAAAAAACGGGGGATAAATATGCAGTTTGCATTCCGTTTTGACTTTTGGTAGAGTGTACGTTAATGGAAATGCTAGCGAGTATTTTACCTTGGATACAAGTAGGTTTGTCCGTAGTCCTCATTGCCCTAGTGCTCATTCAGCAAAATGAAGCAAGTCTCGGCAGTGCCTTCGGTGGTGCGAGCGCAAGCTTTGCCCACACCAAGCGCGGAATCGAACGAACCATCTTTATTGCCACAATTATTGTTGCAATTCTTTTCATCGTGTCCGCAATTATCGCTTTGTTTCTCTAAATTTATATTTAATGAAACGGCCCTCTCAAGCCGAAATTGATTTAGCTATTAAAACTATGCCTCGCAAGCAATGGTATTTAGTGGTGGCGGGAGTAATTATTTTAATTGGAAGTGTAATTGCCCTCCTACTTATTTTAAACGGTAGTTATTTAAATCGCGTACCAACTCGTGGTGGAAGTTTTGTGGAAGGGATAATTGGTTCACCAAGATTTGTGAACCCAGTGTTGGCTGTGTCTGATGTGGACCGTGATCTGAGCATGCTCATATACTCCGGCTTAATGCGACTCAATGCCAAAGGCGAATTAGTCCCCGATCTTGCCCAAGGTTACGAAGTTTCCCCAGACGGACTCACCTACACAATTACTTTAAAAGATGATTTGCGCTTTCACGACAAAAAGTCAATTACTGCTGATGATGTAATCTTTACAATCAACCGAATCCAAAATCCAACGGTGAAAAGTCCTCGTTGGTCCACTTGGGAAAGCGTAAAAGTTGAAAAGTTAAGTGATAGAAAAATCTCATTCACTTTAAAGCAACCTTATCACGCCTTTTTAGAAAATCTCACGCTCGGAATTTTGCCAAAACATTTATGGGAGCAAATTGAACCAGAGGCCTTCCCCTTCAGCGATCTAAATATTGAAGCAGTTGGTTCTGGACCTTACCTCGTTACCGACATTAGGTTCCGTCGCGGAGCCTCAACTTTGCCAGAATATTATGAATTAGAACCGTTTGAAAACTTTACTCTCGGGGCTGCCAAAATTAGTAACATCCGAGTTAAATTTTACCCAAATGAACTTGAACTGCTCACAGCGTATCAAAGTGGCGAGGTTGAGAACGTGAGCGGTCTCTCACCGACCCTGGCCAAAAAGTTAGAAGACGATGGAGCTAAAATTCTTACTGTACCACTACCAAGAATGTTTGCTGTCTTTTTTAACCAAAATCATGCTCCACTTTTTGCAAACGCTGAAGTAAGACGCGCCTTAAATGCGGCGGTAAATCGTGAACAAATTATCGAAAGTACTTTAGCAGGTTACGGCCAAGCTGTGTATGATCCACTATTAATTTTTGATCCACCACAAAACAGTACAGAAAGTGTTGAACTAAATGCCAGTAGCACGAAAATTGGCAAACCGATTGAAATTTTAACCGATGCGGGCTGGAAGCCAAATGCAGAAACTGGCGTAATGGAGAAAACGAACAAAGCTAAAGAAGTCACTAGTTTGAGTTTTAGTTTGGCCACATCCGACGTGCCAGAATTAAAGCAAGTCGCAGAAAATCTCAAAAAAACTTGGGGGGAAATTGGCGCTAAAGTGGAACTTAAAGTTTTTGAAATTGCTGACTTAAACCAAAACGTAATTCGTCCTCGTCAATATGAAGCTTTATTTTTTGGTGAAGTGTTGGGTCGCAATACCGACCCCTACTCATTTTGGCATTCATCACAACGTCTCGACCCAGGCTCAAACATCGCGCTTTACACCAACCTCACAGTTGATAAAAAGTTAGAAGAACTCCGAAAGCTATCTGACTCAAGTGCCAGACGAGCCAAGTCAGCCGAGATTTCTGAAGAAATAATAAAAGAAACTCCAGCCATCTTCCTCTATCAACCATACTTTATGTATTTAGCACCAGACAAAATTAAAAATAAGGATTTACCACCAATTAATTTAGCAGCAGAACGCTTTACCAACATTAATGAATGGTACATCACAACAGAAAAAGTTTGGGGGTTTTTCACAAAAAAATAATCAATAAAATTAATAAATAATAAATATGTTTCAAGATAACCGAAAACCAATAAAGAAAGTGCCGAAATTAGAAGCAGGTAATATCCGAATTATTCCGCTTGGAGGTGTGGAAGAAATTGGCAAAAATATGACCGCTGTGGAAATCGGCGAAGATATTGTGGTGATTGATATTGGTCTCGCCTTCCCTACCAGCGACATGCCTGGCGTGGATTACCTCATCCCCGACACCACTTACTTGGAGGAGAATAAGTCGCGCGTGCGTGCGGTGATTATTACTCACGGCCACTTAGACCACACTGGCGGTATTCCTTATGTAATGAATCGGATCGGAAATCCCCCACTTTATACTCGTAATTTAACCGCGCTCTTTGTGAAGAAGCGCATGGCCGAATTCCCTCACTTGCCACCACTCAATATTATTGAAGTAGAAAAGGATACTAAAATTAAAGCTGGGCAAATTCCAATTAGCTTTTTCGGTGTTACTCACACTATCCCCGACTCCATGGGTGTAGTTATAGATACTCCTTATGGCGCGATTGTTAATCCAAGCGACTTTAAACTCGATCTTGATAAAGTAGACGGCGTACCCACCGAGGCTGAAGAAAATACTTACAAAATCTTTTCTGAGATGAAGGTTCTGCTTTTAATGGCGGACTCAACCAACATTGAGAATCCAGGCTTCTCCGTACCAGAAGGCGAAACTAACAGAAATCTTGAAGAGATAATTAAAAATATTAAAGGACGATTAATTATCGGCACCTTCGCCTCACAGCTTGAGCGTATGATCAAGATCATTGGCGCCGTGGAACGCTACGGACGTAAATTGGTAATTGAAGGCAGAAGCATGAAAACTAACGTGGAAGTGGCCACACAAGCTGGCTTACTTACTGTGGGTAAGGGCGTGATAATCCCAACTCAAGAAATCGGAAATTATCCAGAAGATAAAATTGTGGTGCTTGCCACTGGCGCTCAAGGTGAAGAATTTGCCGCACTAATGAGAATGTCGAATAAGACTCATAAATTCTTACGATTTAAAAAAGGTGACACCGTACTCCTTTCTTCATCTATTATCCCTGGCAACGAAATCACCGTACAAAAACTAAAAGATAATATTGCCCGACAAGGTGCGAAGATTGTGAGCTACCGAACTTCAGAAGTTTATATCCACTCCTCCGGTCACGGCAATCGCGGAGAAATTGAATGGTTACATAAAAAGGTTAAACCTAAATTCTTTATCCCTAACCACGGCTCACATCACAAACTCCGCCTGCATGAAGAATTGGCTCTGGAACTTGGCATGCCTGCGAATCATATTGTAGTGCCCGACAACGGCTCAGTGATTGACATCACCGATGGCGGTGAGAAAATCCACATGCTTAAAGAAAAGGTTTCCTCAAACCTCATTATGGTAGACGGTATGGGTAAAAATAATGTGAAGGATGTGGTGATTAAAGATCGCGTGATGCTTGCCCAAGAAGGGATGTTCGTAATCATTGCTTTGATCGACATTAAGACGGGTAAGATCGTGAAGTCACCAGACATTATTTCTCGAGGATTTATTTATCTTAAAGAATCTCAAGACCTCTTAAGACAAGTGCGAATCTTAGCCAAAAAGAAGATTGAAGAAACTACAGCCAAAATGCATCCAATCAACTTTGACTATGTTAAAAACGTGGTACGAGAAGATATTGGACGCTATCTCTACCAAAAGACTAACAACCGACCAATCGTTTTACCTGTTTTGATCGAAGTTTAGAGGTTATAATAAAATAATGCGTTGGTTAATTTATGTAGCTGGTTTTTGGCTTGCGCTCACGGCCGCCTTGCCGGCCTATGTGAACTCATCATTTTTAGCCCTCACAGTGGGCGAAAAAAGGGTTGGTTTAATCTTTACCGTTGCTTCAATTTTTGCCGTACTCGGCATACTTTTTATCTCGCCGCTCATTAGGAGCTTCCGACCGGCCAGATTTATTTTGTACGCAGGCACAATTAGCCTCGCCTCACTCGTGACGCTCGCTACCTTTGGCCACACAAAAAATTTAATTATTATTGTGGGCGCTTTTAGTGTTTATTTTGTCGGCAATATTTTGATGAGTCTCACCCTTGATCTCTTACTCGAGCAAACATCTTCAAACTCTAAAACTGGTGGCATTCGGGGACTTTACTGGACTTGTGTAAACACCGCGTGGCTTGCCTCACCGCTTTTGGCTGGAATTTTGGTTGGTAATAATAATTATCAAAATGTTTATCTCGCCTCCTCACTTGCTCTCTTGCCAGTACTTGCGATCGCCATTTATTATCAAACACACTCACCGCGCGTAAGTACGCACGGTCAACACCCCTTCAGTCTTAAAACTTTTACAAAAATTTTTGGTGGAGAGCGAACGAGTATCAAAATAAACTTAAGAAGAATTTTAGTTATTGAATTTTTACTTAACTTTTTTTACTCAATAATGGTGATTTACGCACCATTTTATCTCAACACTTATCTTGGTTTTGATTGGGGCACAATCGGGCAAATCTTAACTATCATGTTGATCCCCTTTGTAATCTTTGATTATCCGCTTGGGCTTATTGCAGATAAGTGGCTGGGGGAAAAGGAGTTGCTTACAGCAGGTCTCGCCATTATGGCACTCGCCACTTTGCCTGTGGCTTTTTTTACCGGAAAAATTGTAGTCGTGTGGGCGCTGATCCTCTTCCTCACTCGTGTGGGAGCAGCCACAGTGGAGATTATGAAGGAGACTTATTTATTTAAAAAAATCGATGGCAACGATCTCGACGTGCTCTCAACTTCGCGTTTGATGGCGCCACTTGCCCACTCCATTGCCCCACTGCTGGCCTCCATTTTCCTCATCTTCTTCCCCTACCGTTTTATCTTCGTAGCCCTATCCATCATCGTTGCTCTCGGCCTCACCCAAAGTTTGAGATTAAAAGATACTAAGTAAACTAATCCTTCATCGCGTTACGGAGACGGCAAAATTCGCAATCGGGTTTGCCGCAGCGGGTGCGCCAGAATTTGAGAGTAAGGATTTCTTCGGCCACACTTTTAATTTGTTCAACCACTTTTTCCGCATCTTCAGTCTTTAATTCAAATTCTTCTTTTTTATAAATCCCTCGGTCATTCGGTTCAATATAATCTAACGTGCCAGAATTTACTTTAAATTTATCCGAGAATCTCTCCAGCAGAATTTTATAGAAAACTAATTGCCGAAAATAATTTTTATCACTTCGAGGCTTTGGCTTACCAGTTTTATAATCCACCACATGCACGGTGTCATCTAACCCCGGTTCAATTTTATCAATCACGCCTTTCAGCTTTATCTCCGGCGTGAGCTTAATCCCCTTCACTTGGAATTCGTTATAAAGCGGCACGGGCCAAGCTTTCTGATATAGCTTAAAGTAACCAGCCAAAGACTTCTCGCCCTTCTCTTTTAAAATTTTAAAGTCGCCTGGTGAAAGTGGTTCAGATTCAAGTGAAGTTTCAAAAGTTTTTAAAAGCAATTTTTTATCTAACTTTTCCGTATTTTTATAATTATCGAAGAAGGTCGCAAGCCCAGCGTGCACGGCTGTACCATAAATTAAGTAACGCGTTTTCGCCGCTGGCATCCTGAGCATATTTTGGAAGAAGTACTTCCACGGGCAATCTAAGTAGTTGTTAAGTGCCGTCACCGACAAACCTTGAGTTAAAAATAAATCCTTCAAATATTCCTTATCACTAAACTTCGGCCCCGTGTAACGTCGCGGAGTAAGAAATTCCGGTTCTTTTTTTATTTCTTCCGGTGTCACCACTTCAATTAATTCTTTATTCATCTCCTCCACAAACTGCGTTTGCAGATAATTTTGCCCCGCTTCACCAGTGACCGGATAAGTAATCGTCACCGACTTTTTAGCCCGTGTGAGCGCCACATAAAACAGTCGCCTCTCGTCGGCATTGTCATCGCCTGAAACAACAGTAGCTAACCCGCGCAGCGGAATTGAGAACGAGCGTTTGCGCCTGTTCCCCCAATGGCCATCGCGCGAATTAATAATATAAACGTGATCAAACTCCAAACCTTTAGATTTATGCGCCGTTAGAAGTTGCACGCCACCACCCGAGAGCGGTGAGGCTTCACCAATTTTTAGATTATGCGCGATCGCCAGATCAAGATATTCTACCAATTCACCCAACCGCGCCTCGTGATGCTTCTCGGATAAATTTTTCACCAAGTCAAACAGCCCGCGCAACTTATTTAATTTATCAGCCACTTCAGGCTTTTTTAATAAATCGTCCACAAAGCCCGACTCTTTAATTATCGTTTCGAAAAAATTGATCAGCGTGGCATTCTGCGCCAATTTATGCCAGGCGCTGTAATTATCGTAAAACTTTTTTACTTTCTTCTCCTCACTTTCCGCAATCACTTGAAATAACTTTTTCTTATCCTCTTTAGCCCGATGGAAAAGTTCATAGATAATATTGAGCGGTAAGCCAATAAAATCGAGCTGAAGACTGGCCGCCAAATATGTTTCGTCGCCGAAGTCGCTCACCGCGCGGAGCAAAGTCAGTAATTTAGCAATATCTCGATCGGCAAATAAACTTTCTTCGGCATACAGCGTAAAAGCTAACCCGGCGCGTTCAAGGGCCGCCACCAGCGGCCGCGCGTCGGCATTATCACGATAAATAATCGCCACCGATTCTTGATCGTTTTTTAACCTTTCTCTTGCCTCACCAATTAAATAATTAACCTCCTGCTCCAGAGTACTGAAAGCTAATAATTTAGCTTTCTTAATCTCGCCTTTTATTTTATTTTTTGCCAAAAGTATGCCGCGCGTTTCAGCTGAAAGCGCGCTGTCGGCCTGAATTAAGCTGTGAGCGGCATCAAGGATTGTTTGGGTCGAACGGTAATTGTCCGTAAGCACAATTAATTTAGCAGTTGGAAATAACTTTTTAAAATAATTAAAGTTATCAAGCGACGCGCCTTGGAATTGGAAAATAGCTTGCTTGTCATCACCTACAATAAAAAGGTTCGGCTCGTCGTAATATGAAGCCAATAATTTCAATAATTCATTCTGCGCTTGGTTGGCATCTTGATGTTCATCTGCCAAGAGATATTGATATTCTTCTTGCAGCGTCAACAATAAATCTTTATTCTCGCGAAGTTCACGCAACACTTCCATCACCATGTCGCCGAAGTCGTAGAGTTTACGATCGCGGAGCGCTTCCTCATACTTTTTATAAACTTGGTAAAGCTCAAGATTCTTAGCCAAACTCTTGACCATCGCCCGATACTTACCGCGCATCTGGCCAGCCCGAGCGCCTTTCTCATAATAAAGATCGGGGGTGTTCTCCTTAAAATGCTTCTCGTTGGCTTTCAGAAGTCGAAGTAAATCAGCCGGCGAAACGTTCTCGCGTTTAAATCTCTCAATCTCGCCCAAAATTGAGACGAGGTGATAATACGGATTGCCGTAAGGTTTGAGCACATTGAGCTTTAGAGTATCAACCCCGCCCTTGGCGGGGTGAATAATCTCGCGTAAGATTTTTACTTGATCAATAATCGTAGCTTGGGCCGAACCAATAATGCGTGGGAATTCTTCAGCGTAATCACGGATGATGTTATTACAAAAACCATGGAAGGTGTGAATGGCTACGCGGTAACCAGCCGAGCCAATAATCTCCACCAAACGCTTTCGCATTGAGTGCACACCCGAGCGTGTAAAGGTAAGCGCGAGCACAGCGTCTGGCGGCGTGTCGGTTTTAAGTAAAATGTTGGCGATCCGCAGAGTAAGAATCTGGGTTTTACCCGTGCCGGGGCCCGCGATCACCATCACGGGACCATCAATCGCCTCCACCGCTTGCGCCTGCGCTGGATTAAGCTGTTTAAAAAGTTGATTGAATTTACCTTTGCTCACATCATTATTATAGCCCGTAATTAAGGTTGACTGATAAGAGTTTGCTGTGGTAGCTTTTGGTTAGTTATCAAACCTTGGTTCTTTTTTAAGGAAACTTTAATGGTTAACGGAAATGATCAGAAACAAGAACCACTTGTTATCTGCGACACATCTGCCCTTTTTGGTGGAAAGGTTTTGATTTTATCTCCAGAAATAATGATGGCGATGTTGGAGTCCTCAGAACTCGCCAGTGGCAGAGTTAATCCCCGAGTCTTTGTGGAGAAACTAACAAGGGCAATTGACGCTCCAAAACCTTAAAGCACAGGAGGAACCGCTCGTTCAGCACCCCTTTTGCCTGGGGTGTTTTTTTGTTATAATCTTCGCACTATGCTACACGAACAAATCAAAGGGGAAATTAAACAAGCAATGATGGAGAAAAATAGCGTCAAGTTGGGCGTGGTGCGCGGATTGGTAACCGCCTTCACCAATGAATTAGTATCCAAAGGCAAAATGCCCACCGACTGGTTGAGCGACGAAGACACAATGGCAGTCATTCAGCGCAGTGCCAAACAACGTAAAGACTCTATTGCTCAATTCCGCGAAGCTGGCCGCACCGACCTTGTGGAAGTGGAAGAAGCCGAGCTTAAATTTGTGGAAGTTTATTTGCCAACAATGATGAGCGAGGCAGATGTGGAGAAAGCGGTGAAAGCCAAAATGGCAGAGCTTGGTGTCACCACAAAAGCCGACTCAGGCAAGCTGATGTCGGCTTTAATGAAAGACTTAAAGGGTAAGGCTGACGGTATGATGGTTAAGTCTATTGCTGAAAAACTCTTAGTTTAATTTAATCAATCTCGTAGCGGAGAGTAACGCTTACAACCACGTCGCGGGAGCCGGGTTCAATTGTTGGGGCTGGGCTGGCGGCTACTCCTCCGGCCATATTCATAACTTTAGAATCTAGATCATAGAGTGACTCGCGATAGTAAGGAGTAAATCCTCCCTCGCTAATGTCGAGCAAGCGGCCAACTGAGAAACCTCCGGCTTTAGCAATGGCTTTGGCCTTAGCCTCAGCTTTAGTGATAGCCATAGCGCGAGCCTCGTTCTCCACCTCAGTAGGATCATCCATGGTGAAGCTAAGTTGTGACACGGTATTGGCTCCGGCAGAAACTACGCCCGAGAGCACAGTGCCCACTTTATTAAACATCTCTTTTCTCATCTTTACTTCTACAGTATTGGAGATTGAGTAACCAACGATCTCTGGTGGAGGGCAAACTTGTCTTCCAGCTTCAGCTGAATAACCACAAGTAGAATTTTGGTAACGAGGTGAGAGATTATAACTAGCTGTTTTAATATCAGCACTCTCTACTCCCTCTTTTTTTAAGAACTCAATTGCCTTATTAGACTTTTCATCATTTGTCTTCCTTAGTGCAGCAATATCTTTGCCACCCTCAGTGAGCACAGTAAAGCTAAATTCTGCTACATCCGGAATGCCAACGGCTTTACCCTCGCCTGTTACCGCAAAGCTACGGAAAGAGTCTGGGCGAATCGTTTTGCCAAACGATCGTACATAGCTAACAGAAGAGAAGCCGACGGCGAGCACGGCGATGATAATTGCCCAACCTAAAAAGTTTTTTGTTCGTTCACTCATTTAATTTATTTTAATTAATCCCTGCCCGACTGGACAGACTCTTAATAATTACGGCTGTAAAATCCCTGCGGTTTTGCCATCTACAGAAATTAAGACGCCCGTAACGGTAGGAAATTGCAAAAGAGTCTTCTCAATCTGAGAGCGGATAGCGGTAACTCGGCATGAACCGGCCACATTGGCTTCAAGCTCGCTGCTTAAATCAACCTTGGCAATACCGTTATTAATCATCAAACTATTAATTTTAACTCCTGAACCAATAGCTGTTGACACACCTTGTGAAGCTTCCATGGTAGTTACTCCTTTGAAAAGTTCCATCAAAGCAGCGCGAGCAGGAGCTTGAGTGCGAGCAATTGTGCGGGGGGTAGCATAAACAACTGAACAATCAGTGCTCGTGTCACCTTCCACCGTGGCAGTAAAGTAAGCGTTAACGGTCATGGAGTTGCTTGGAGTAACCGGAGTGAGCTTTACCATTACGTCTCCATTTGGAGTTGTAGTAATTGGCTTAACCATTACATCACTTGAGGTTGTAGTATCTTTAACCTCTACCATTACATCATCGCTGCCCTTATCGTCCACTTCTGTAATTGCGTCATCACTTGAATCTTCGGTCATTACATCTTCACTATCGGTCACCACATCATCGCTTGGGCCCTTGATTGCTGGCCAAATAAGTAAGATGGCGAGGATAATGATGATAATAAAAATAATTAAATTGCTTTTGTTTTTCATATTAGATTACTGATTAATGTTAATACTGCCAGGGTCCTAACTTGATGAATTATATCACAGCCCCAAAACCAGCCAATCTGGCGGGTTTTGGGTAAAAGTGTTCAATTTTGACCGGCCACCACTGATTTTATAAACAACCAAGCCCACCGGCTGATTAATAATTTAAGTAAGCTTGCACTAATCACTCACGCCCGTCTACTAGCGAAAAATTTTTTTATGTTTTATGAAATTAAAAAATAAAATTTTATTTTTTAATCTTAAATTCTTTTTTCTCAAACGTTGCGACCAAATACCATCCCCAAGAGACAGTTCGATTGTCTTTACCCACAAAATCAAACCAAATCTGCGGAAAAGTCTCACGATCAAGCCAGCGCTCTGGCTCATTAACGGCTGGGTCCACAATAATAATATTTTTGTCAGTAATGTTTACTACCACACTATAGTGATCGCCATCTTTATCAAACCAACCAATTATCACGGGCAACTTTTCCTCCTTAATAAAATACTCGAGTTCTTCAATCGTGCCGTTTTCTTTTACAAATGGGTAAGCCCCAATCTCCTTAACTGCCTTAATCATCCCTTCATGCTCTGTACCACTCTCTTGCGTGGCGCTGGCCAATTGAGCAAGTTGGGCTTCAGTAAAATCTTTGCCAAAGTATGAAAAAAGAATTTTGAGCGACGCCGGTCCACACAGCCCAGCAGTTTGAAAATAATTTTTAACCGCAATGTTGGCGCTCTTTTCAGGCATAATATTTTTTAATTATTTCTTCATTACTTAAATCGCGCCACGGATAATTAGCGTCTCCTGGGTAACATCCCACGCCACGCGCGCGGCGGAGCTCCTTGTCGCTCACGGTGGCAAACTCATGCGCCACATCATAACTCTTGCCTTTACTCATCAACTCACGCTCCACCTGCTCATGAAGCAAAATAAATTCGCGCTCGCTCGGATCCATTTTATTATCCAACCAAATTTCACCCGCGGGAATATAGCTCGGGTAAACCAAATCATGACCACCAAAAATAAATTCAGGATCAAGATACTGCCTCACCAGAGCGCCGTCCACATCCTTCACATTTAATCCATCGATCATCTCTGATTTAATAACGTAATTGGGCGCTGGCTCGCCAGAAACTTTATAACTTTCTAAATCGAGTAAAAACTTTTCTTCATCTTTAAAACAGTGGTCAATCCAAACTTCGCCCTCAGGAATATAAAATTTAGTAGCAAAATGACTAATATCTTGGGTTGGTTCATGAATGATCCCAAAATCATCATCGAGGGTATTCCTGATCAGAAAGCCATTTACGTACCTAATTTGCATCGCCAAACAATATCACAAATTGAGGCTTATTGCAAAAAAAATAATATGTGTTAGGGTAACAACAGAGTTAATTTTGTCAAAAAAAGAAAGGCAGGTAAAGATGTCGGGACCAAAAAAGAGACGTGCCGGTATTGAGGTTAGAGGAGAACATGTGGTAGGGATTTCCATTGTTCTGGCGGTTATGGTTGTTTTCATTTTTTGTATTATTTACGGAACGGAGTACGATAAAATCAAACTCCAGTCCCACGACAAATCTACAGTGCACGGGATCGGCGTGGTGAGAGAGGTAACCAACGACAGTAATTCCACTTTTCTGCAAGTCGAAATGATCGACAAATCCAAAGAGAATCAAATGGTAAAATGTGCCAATCCAGAGTATCGGGAAGTAAACAAGATGATCGTCGTTTATCAGACGCCGGTCAACACCGATAGGGTTGGAAAACAAGAATTCATCTACACTTGCCAACCTTTATCTACTGCCAACTAACGTCACAGCGCGTTCAAGATTTATTGAACGCGCTGTTTTTTTATTCATCCTTCAGTTCTTTCATCAACTCGTCAGTTAAATTTTTGATACTGGCATCATCATACACTGTCACGGTGAGGATATCTTTATTTAGTTTTTTTATTTTAGTTATTAAGCTCTTTAGCTTTTTAGGATCTTCTATTAAATCCGTTTTGGTGAGAATTATAATTTCCTTTTTATCCATTAAAGTTTTATCGTAACGCTCAAGCTCGGCGCGGATAGTCTTATAAGCGGCCACGATATCTTCATTCTCAAGCGAGAGTAAATGCGCGAGAACTTTAGTCCGGCGAATATGACGGAGGAATTTATGACCCAAACCTTTGCCTTCGGCCGCGCCTTCAATCAGCCCGGGGATGTCGGCGATGATGTAGCCGTACATGTCGCCAAGTGCGGGCTCAAGAGTGGTGAAGGGGTAAGCGCCAACTTTGCCTTGGCTCCGAGTGAGCTCGTTAAGCAAACTAGTTTTGCCGGCGTTTGGTAAACCAATTAAGCCAATATCGGCGATCAACTCTACTTCAATATAAAAATCAGCCTCTTCACCCACTTTACCTTTAGTGGTTTTTGTAGGTGAACGATTCACCGAACTTTTGTAAGATTCATTGCCCCGTCCGCCGTCACCACCTTTAAGCAAGAGTACGCGCTCGCCATCCTTCAATAAATTAATTTTCTCACCTGTGCGCAAGTTAGTAATAATTGAACCGACAGGGAATTCAATATTGTAGTCGTCACCATTGGCCCCGTGTTTACTTTTGCTCCCACCGTCGCCGCCGTTTTGTCCGCGGAATTCCTTCTCCGCTTTATAACGCGCAAGAAGATGCGTGTCACGGCGAGCAAGTGCGTACACATCAGCACCGCGACCACCGTTGCCGCCAGCCGGTCCGGCTAGGTCTTTACCCTTTTCATGCAGCCAACGTAGCACGCCGTCGCCGCCCTTGCCGGCTTTAATATGAATCGTTAATTCGTCAGTGAATGCCATATGTCTCTCATAATGCCCTAAAATACGCCCAAAAACAATGATTTTTTGGACTTGACAAACACCTATCTTTTATGCTAGTATGGTGGAAGTTGAAAACACGGCGTTGATGGGGGTTCCATCAAGCCTCTGGACCTTGCAAGCGGAGATAGAAAAAATGACCGGATCAATAGCGAGTAAGTTAGGGATCAAACTGACCCATCCAGAAATGGTGGAGGGGGAAGTTCATCTGTGCGATGTCGGGTCGGAAGCCGAGTGGGAGAATATCGGATGGGAAAGCAGGCGCCGTGGAAAGAATTCCTACAACGACGACGGCAGTCCCAAACATGGATTCACCCCAGTGTTCATATCGAAAAAGGCGTTAGTCGACCAAGTTTCCTTTGTGTTGGCAGTGACAGAAGGCAATTAGGCCTATGAATGGTGAATTGCTCTGGTTACAGCGGGTGTCCGCTGGCCAGATTATCACAAGAACAAGGGATAGGTACATGTTGAATCGTAGACGCGGAATTACACCGATCGATACAGCTATAGGCTTTTTGGTGTTTTGTGGGCTGTCGTTGCTAGTTTATTTAATCATCAGCACAAATCGTCTTCCGGTTGAGAAGGTGTACAGTGGGGAGATCGCCACGGTTGTGGAAATTATCGACAGCAGTAATCCCAAATTTGGGACGATAACTGTGGAGACGGAGAGTGGTGAACATCGAGCTTATCATGATACCGCCAACCACATGGCTGTTGGAGACGAGGTTAGAATCTACACAATCTCCGGACCGTCAAAGATAATAAGATTTGACGAATCCAAACCTCCAGGTAATCAGATTGTGATTGAGGAACTCAGTCCGACAAAGGAGAAGACATGGGTCTCTGCCCACAAAGTTGTAAATGATCCGGCCGATTGTCAATCTTGATCTTAAGCGGTTAGTTAACACCGCTCAACAAAAAGTTAGGCATGGCGTATCCTTATGGATACGCCATTTCCTTTTACCTAAATTATTTTTTAGCTTTTCCTAAATCTAAAATTTCGTCGATGCGGATTTTGGAGACGAATTCGGGGACGTGGGAGACGAGGATCATCGCGCCGTCATATTTATTGAGCGCTTCAGCAATGATCGGCAAATGGCGAAAGTTGATGTGGTTAGTAGGCTCGTCGAGTAAAAGTAAGCCTGGGCGCTCGAGTACGAGGCGGGCAAAGGCCACCAAACCCTTTTGCCCCTCCGAGAGGCTACCGATCGTGGCGTGGATTAATTCTGAAGTAATAAGAAAGCCGGCCGCCACTTTACGCATCTCCTCCTCCACTGGTCGCGCCATCGCCGAAAATAAAGTTTTATGCACCGTGTCTTCAAAATTTAAATTAGAGAAGTCCTGGCGATAATAACCCACACGCACGCCGGGAGAAATCTCAGCCACCCGCCCACCTTTGTGGTCGGGCAAGCCTTTAACAATCGCCTCAAGCATTGTGCTTTTGCCGATGCCGTTTGGCCCGGCCAAAAGTAAATGGCGATTACGTTTAAGTGAAATGTTATGTTTCGGAATTTTTAAAATCTCACCGACAAGATCTGGTTGTAAAGGAATGGTGAAGGTATGAATGGTTTTATCTTCACGCCTAATATCCACCTTCTCCTCCTCGAGCTCCTCGGCTGTTTCGCGCATGCGCTTAGCCACCAAACGCATTTTGCCACCCTTGTGAGCAAAAAAGTTGGCCTTATCTTTTTTGGCCTGAATTTCTTTAGCCAATTGCGCGTTTTTACTATTCTCCTTCTCTACCCTAATTTTAATTTGTTCCACCACATCAAAATAGTTACCCACATAAGACTCAACTTTGCGCGTAAAAATATCTAAATAAAGCACACCGTCGGTGAAGGCGTTTAAGAAGTCGGCATCGTGGGAGATCACCAAACAAGTCTTTTTATAATCCACCAAAAATTTAGTGAGATGCTCAATCCCCGCTTTGTCTAGATTATTTGTGGGCTCGTCGAGAAGGAGAAGGTCAGGATCTTGGATAAGCGCGGAGGCTAAAAGTAAACGCGCCTGCTGACCACCAGAAAAAGTTTTAATAAGTCGCTCAAGCGGCGCGTGCAAATTGACGACCTCCAAAACTTCTTCAATCTTCGGATCGATATCATAAACTTTATGCGCAAAACATTTGAGGAAGAACTCTCGCACCGAGAGCTCGAGATCGGCGCGCGGGATCACCTGCCGCGAGATGGCAATTGAGACGTCATTGCCCACAATCACCCTCCCACTCTCGGGCCTCGCCCCGCCAACGGCGGGGTTAGCAGCGCCAGTAATCAAACTAAAAATCGTGCTTTTGCCAGCGCCATTTTGACCCATAATGGTCGACTTGGTGCCACGGCGCACAGAAAAGCTCACCTCCTCCAAGAGGGGTTTAGAATGTTTATAGCCGAAGAAAACTTCCTCGAACCTAACCACGATCTCGCCTTTAGCCATAGGTATTAAAGGATACCTAAGTCAAGGGCGATTAGCAATTATTTCGCGACAACCTTCTTAGGTTTCTTCTTTTCTTTTCTCTCTCTAAAATTTCCTTTTCCCATAAATTTATTTACCTAAATTGTAGCATGGCTATTAATTCTTGCCATCACTAATCTGGGTTCGCCATCACCAAAATAATTTTCTTTTCGTTCTTCAACTTGAAAACCGAAGGATTTGTATAAAGCTAAACCTCGAACATTATCCGGATGAGTCACAAAATATATTCTTTTTGCCCATTTTAATTCATCAAGTATTTGTCTCAGCGCTTCTCTTCCAATCCC
This sequence comes from uncultured Candidatus Saccharibacteria bacterium, assembly GCA_964648765.1. Lineage (GTDB taxonomy): Bacteria > Patescibacteriota > Minisyncoccia > Phycocordibacterales > JACOZG01 > JBBTTN01. The sequence continues at coordinate 266,699 of CAZYLF010000001.1, read as the reverse complement.
CCGTCCTTGCAGTTTTGGCAAAACAATAAAATCACTTAAATATGCCAAGTCTTGGTTTTTAGGTTCGTAAGAAATGAGGCCGACAACTTCTCCCTTATTTTCAATAAAAAAGATTTTATTTGCTTTGAATTCTTCCTCTGCCTCCTCTCTCGTTGTGGTGGCCGAAAAAGTTCTAGAATTATCAACACTTCTCTCTATCTCCAGAAAAAGGTCAATATCTTTCTCTGTGGCTGGTTTAAGGGTAACTTCTGTCACTTTATTATTTATTAAGTTTAAACCTAACAATCTTCACCACACTTTCGGGGGTCACTTTGTCGCCGTAATAACTTTTGTAAAATTGATACATTTCTTCTTCACTTTTATATTTCTCATGACCGGAAAAATCTGATTCTTTAATCTCCCCCATCTTCTTTTCTTTAATTGAAATGATCGTCGCCTTAGCAAACTCTTGCCCGGTGTCGCGATTTACAAGCGCTAATTCATCTCCAACCGTTAAATTTTTGTCATCAAAAAGCCGCCAGGTTGAATCCTTCTCCCCCGCCAAAATTTTTTCAGCTAAATCGTTGGTGAACTTAAGGGATTTCATTTTATGTAATAGACTTTATTACCTTATCCTACGCAACACTCTCATGTCAAAAGCCATAATTTAGAGTATTGTAAAAAATACATAAATATAGTAGTAAATAGGTAGAAGTTAATCTAGTTCCCCAAACAGAAAGGAAAACAAATGCGCGAGGTACTTGAAAGATTAGAGCAGGATGAATTGCCCCACCTGTTGAGGATCCCATCAATGTGGAATGGGGTGTTGGTGAATTATCACCCACCCGTCGTCGAAAGGCTCTGGTGCCCCTGGGGAGATTACCGCGTCTACCTCCATCGGATATTGCCGTGCAATAGAGAAGAGGCTCTTTTCCATCCGCACCCCTGGCCCTCAATCATGCGTGTATTAGAGGGTAGCTATGAGATGGGATATGGTGTCAGCGCGGGAGAGAAAGCGCCGCCAGTTTCCTTAAGAATTGAGTTACCCGCAAAAACGGTGTACGAAATGACCGACCAAGATGGCTGGCATTATGTTCGACCACTAAATATCCCAGTGATGTCGCTAATGCTCACGGGTAAGCCATGGGGTCGAAGTGCGCCTAAGAGTGAGGCTCCTTTGCCTGAACTCACACAACATGCAACTCGGGAACTTTTTGAATTTTTCCGACGAGAGTACGAAGTGATTTGTTAGTTAATCCCTCGCCCCGTATTGCAAAAAGCCCCGTGCTTTCTGTGGTACGGGGCTTTTTGTTTGTTTAAATTTTAAATTCTTTTCTTACTTCTTCATCAATTTTGCAATGGTGTGTTTGCCGGCGCCGAGAGTTACCACTCCAAGTGCAACCAAGAGTAAAACTAAGGTGTACTCATAACCACCATTTGCCAAAGCAAAACCATTGGCCCAGTGAGCTTTATAAATCGCCACCGCCATAATGACGGCGATCACAATACCTGCATGACGCACCCAAAGACCGAGGATCATTAAGATTCCACAAATTAATTCCGCATAAGATACAAAGTAGGCCGTCCACACTGGTAAACCACTAGTGGCAAAACCGCCAATAACCATCTCGAGATTATTAACCTTTAACCAACCAGCAACAATAAACACCACACCGAGCGCGACACGAATTGCCAATTTACCAAAGTCTGGATTATCTAAATTCTCCACCCACTTATTTATTTTATGCATATTATTTTTAAAAACTTCTAATGCCTAAATTGTAGCAGTTTGATCTATGTTTTGCTAACATTTGTGGGTATGGTTAATCAAATTTTCATCTTCGTTGTGGCAATATTTTTACTGATTAAAGGCGCCACGTTGGCCACGCGCTACGCTTCGGCACTGGCTCAAAGTTATCGACTCTCCTCTTATGTGGTGGGATTTATGGTGGTGGCGCTCATTTCCATTTTGCCAGAAACTTTCATCTCCGTTACAGCCGCTCTCCGCGGTGTGCCAGAATTCGGCTTGAGCGTACTCTTCGGTTCCAACATCGCCGATCTCACACTCGTCTTCGCTTTAATAATTTATTTAAGTCGCCGGAGTATTAAGGTGGAAAGTAAGATTATAAAAAATCACGCCACTTATCCGCTTATATTAATCTTTCCTCTCATCCTCGGCTTCGACGGTCACTACTCACGTCTTGAAGGTCTCGCGCTCATGGTGGTGGGTGGAATATTTTATTACATGGCGTTTAAAAATGGCGGGAATGGAGAAGAATTAGCGCCAGTTAAAAATCATAAACTAAAAAATTTCGGTCTTCTCCTCTGCAGTATGGTTATTCTTTTAGTTGGCTCGCACTTCACCGTCACTTCTGCTTCAGCCCTCGCGTTTGCTTGGGGCGTGAGTCCAATCTTGATCGGCATGCTCGTGGTAGGCTTAGGCACCACAATGCCAGAATTAATTTTTTCTCTCAAATCTATTAAAAAAGGAGACGACTCTCTCGCCATCGGCGACATCCTCGGCACCGTACTTGCCGACGCCACACTTGTGGTGGGTATTATTTCGGTCGTTCACCCCTTCGACTTCCCCAAGCGCATTGTCTACTTCACTGGCCTCTTGATGGTTATTTCCGCTTTCTTTCTCCTTCGCTTCATGCGCTCCGGCCGATCTCTTACCAAGAGTGAAGCGGAACTCCTGGTCTCCTTATGGATGGTTTTTGTGTTTATAGAATTCTTATTGAATAGTTAATACAACTTTAACTCTCTTCGTAGCTTTTTATAATCCGGAATTTGGAGAGCGACAAGATGCCAAAAATTGGGGCTGTGATTCATCTGCCCTAAGTGGCACAGTTCGTGGACGATTAAATAATCCGCGAGCGGTGGCGGGAGGAAAATGATTTTATAATTAAAGCTTAAATTCCTCCTACTCGAACAACTCCCCCACCTCGACTTCTGATTCCTTATAAAAACTCGATTAAATTTAAAATTGTAAAATTGATTAAAGTAGGTCAGGCGCGCGAGCGTAAGCTCGCGCGCCTTCTCCTTATTTACCTTAAAGTCTTTCACCGAATAATGCCCAAGTAATTTAGCTGGCTTCAACCTCTGCTCTCGCACCTTCTCCGTTAGCCACGCCCATCGCTCTCTCATTAAGCGCTCCACGCTGGCAAGCGTCACACGCGGTGACTTACTCACCACCACCTCCCCACCCGACCTCACGCTTATCACCACTCGCCTTCCCCGACCACTATTCCGCAGCGTGTATGTAATTCCGTTTATTTCCCTTTGCATAGAAAACTATTTCCGTTTAGTTACAAACGAAAAGTAGAAGGAAAGAATGAAGGAAATCGCGTTGAGGGATGAGGAGACGTAAGAAAATATTTTTTCTGGCACGCCAAAATGTGCAATAACTAAATTTTGCATCCAATAAACAACCAAAATATAAGCCACAACGAAGATAATCATAATGAGGAAGAAAATTGGCAAAAAGGGGTCTGGTGCTGTATTTGGTTTTTGAATATTTTCTGGAATCATCTCTCCCGCTCGAGTTTGGATAACCTTTTGGATTAGAAACATTAACAAATACATAATTAATCCAAACAACGCGAAAGGTGGAAAGAGGAAAAGTGTAACCCCAATCCAAAAAACTAAAAACGATTGGGCGCCAAGAAAGAACAAAAAAATGTAGAGTTTGAAAAATGAAAACGAGAGGTATTTAGTAAGCACGGTAAAAATATACCTTTCATCTTAACCAAAGTCCATTCTTGTTTTAAATTTTTTAGATGATAATCTGAAGAGCAGAAAGGGAGGTGCAAAGTGGCAAGAGAATACGACAAAAGAGAAGCAGTTTCTCGGGAAGCCAACAAATTGGCTTGGGAAGAAATCGCGAGTCAACTTGGGATAAAGTACCGGGTTCAAGGTAATGGCAAACTCTACTGTTTGTGCGTAAAACATTGTGAGAAGACGGCATCATTAGTACTTTACCCTCCCGGTTCCTGCTTCTATGATTTTTTCTGCTACGGTTGCGGCTGGCGCGGGGAAAAAATTGATTTTCTGGAGGAAGTACTGTTAATCCAAGATCTTGATGGACTTTGGTCAAAACTGGATGAGTGGCGCCGAATCCGAGATGTGCCGGGTCAACTCCAATTATTTGACAGTAGCCTGCGTTGAGGTAATATATAGAAATGCCGTGGCGCTTGATGATTACTTAGGGCTGTCCCCTAAAGATCGTCACGTTACGGCATCTTTTTTTATACTAAAAATCAACGGAACTAATCCCAAGGGAATTTGCGGCCAAAATGTCCCCAAACACAAGTATTAGTATATTTAACCTTATCCAATTTTAATGCCTTACGGATCCCAAGTGGAGATAAATCGTAACCCGTAATTATCTCTTCCTTGCCATCCACAAGTGCCACCGCCATCACCGGCTCACTTTTGCCTATCGCATAAGCAAGTTTGGTATAAACATTTTTGGCCTTACGCGCTTTAAGCAAATCCACCGCCACGCGCCTGGCCATATAGGCTCCCGACCGATCCACTTTGGTGTAATCTTTACCCGAGAATGACCCACCACCAATCGTAATCTCTGGACCATAATTATCCACGATCAACTTTCTACCCGATAACCCCGTATCAGCATCAAAGCCACCTTGCTTCCACTCGCCAGCGGGATTAATAAAATATTCTTCAGCTTTTACTATTTTTTTCACCAAATTCAACAAGTCTTTGTTTTTACTATTTTGAAAACTCGCCACCACTGTTTTAATTTTTTCACCTTCCAAAGTTACTTGAGTCTTTCCGTCAAATGGGTAAACCTCATAAATTTTTTGGCAAAGCGTGCGCGCAAGTTCATACTCTCTCGGCATTAAAGTCTTCGTCTCGGAAGTTGCAAAGCCCTTCATTATCCCCTGATCACCAGCCCCACCAGTGTCCACACCTTGAGAAATTTCTCTGCTTTGTGTCACAAGATTAACGATTACTTTGTACTCACTACCCACAATTTGTTTTACCAATAACTTAATATCTGGCTTCGCCAATGACGTCACTTCGCCATTAACACAAATTAATTTATGTCCGCCCATCACCTCCACGGCCACTCTGCTCTCCTTATCACCCTTAAGATACGCATCTAAAATACTGTCGGCAATAAAATCACATTTTTTGTCTGGATGACTTGGGCTCACAAATTCAGCTGTTTTTTGCATAATATTTTTATAATTAATAATAAAAAAACTCTGCCCGAGATGCAGAGGAAAAAAATTATCTTCCCCCGCTTACGGGGTTGGGAGCACCTTCTTATTGATAAGGGTTGCTGGTGGGTCATCGAGCCAATTCTCTCGCCACACTCTTAATAACTACTTATTTAGTTGTGCCTATAGTTTATTACTATTTCAGATTTATTTCAAGAAAGGCGAGGGTTTTACTCCAAGCGTCCATCGTAGCTTCAGGAGCATAGTTGGCGCCAGATGGATTTGCGAAGGCGTGACCGACTCCAGGGTAAATGTGGATCTCATTAGGCACGCCAAGTGTATTAAGCGACGAGCGGAATTGCTCCACCATAGTAAGTGGGATTGCCTGATCCTGATCACCGAAGATGCCGAGCACTGGCCACTTGATCGGTGCCAAACGAGCCGTGGTGGTGGCCATGCCCCCACCATAATAAACCACCGTGGCATCAAGCATCTCGCCCGACATCGCAAGTTCAAGCGATTGCCGTCCACCAAAACACCAGCCGAGTGAGGCAAGTTTGGTAGCCCCTTGCTCTTTAAGATAATCAGCCGCGGCCTGCATATTGGCCACACCAACATCTTGCTTAAAATTAGCCGTTAGAGCCCGTGCGCCAGTTTGATCTTCAGCTGTGCCACCCAAAAGGTCCACGGCCAGCACCATATAACCCTCGCGTGCGAGCGTCTCAGCCGTATCGCGGATCTCCGGACGCAAACCCCTGTTCTCGTGGATCATCACCACGCCCGGGTAAACTCCGGCCACCTCCGGCTTTACAAAATAACCTTTAGCACCAGTAAAATAATCCACCTCTTGTTTAACAATCGCTACCTCACTCCCATTATCCATCATGTCGGCATTCTTCACCTCGGCCACTTCTGGCGCTTTTTTATCACTCACAAACCAGACCCCAAATCCGATCACAATAATTGCTAAAACAATTAAAATTTGCTTGTTCATATTACCCCCACTATAGCAAATCACTTACTCATCACCAACCCAACCTTCACGGCCTTAAACATGTTCATACTTTTTTCAAAATAACTTCAAGATAATCTTGGTCTCTTAAACTACTGATCTCATTTTTTATGATTACAAAATCCTTCGAGAGTTCTCTAATATCTTGATCGGAATAATAATAGTAAGTTCGAACGCCAAACTCATCTTCTTTAGTCACCTCACGATAACCCCCACCATACTTTAAAGAAATTCTTACAACACCCTTCGGGTTTAAAGCATTAAATATTTTCCCTATAATATCTTTTAAACTCTCACGATTAACATGCAACAAAGAAACGAAAGCAAAGATAATATCGACACCAGCAGGAAACTGGAATGATTCAACATCCGCGACTTTAAATCTGCCTTCAGGATTTTTTTCTTGTGCTAATTTTATAAGCTCAGTAGAGATATCAATACCGAAATAATTGTTCGTCCGCTTCAAGATTTCCTGCGCATCCCGCCCATTGCCGCAACCAATCTCTAAAACCACAGGATTCTCCTTCTCTACCAATTTAAAAGTCTCATCAATATCAGAAACTCGAACACCCAAACTATCAAACTTATCTGCCAAAGCTTTGGCGCTTTTGTTATAAGTTTCTATTGTTTGCTGTTTAAGATCCATTTAATTTGAACCTTCTCCACCCTTCTTCCCATATGCAAACCAGGCGAGAATGCCGAGAATGAGCACGATGATGATTTGGTAAACGTAGGATGGGATTCCTAAACCTCCACCAGTTTGCGTGGTAGTTGCCACCACGTTTGGAGAAGTGGGCACATCCAAAAGATGGAGACGGTCAACAAGGTAACCTCCCTCAAAGCAGTCACCAATGCTCGTGGATTTAATTAATAACTTCTCCGGATTTACTGATGAGTAAACACTAAATTGATGTGCCTGATCTGGCCGGCAACCAGAATATTCTAGCGTCCCCAACTTTTCGCCATTTCTTAAAATATCTACACTGTAGTCCGTGCGAGGGAAAATATTATTTTCTAAATCCTCTACCACTTCTTGCACCACGTTTACCTTCGCGCGCATCTCCACACCCATACTCTCAAAGGCCACAGACTCAAGCACAGCAGGGAATTGCGCTAAGGTTTGAGAAAAAAGTTCGGTGTAACCATCCAAATTTTGCTCAGATAAATCACACGAGACTACCACATTCTTCGCACCCGTTTCAGTATTGAGAGAATAGATTATTGGCGGACAGCCACGACCGCTCATGCTCTGCTCTACATAAATTACCTCTCCAGCCGCATTCGCCCTCACCTCACTTATAATCGTCGGCCCACCCACCGTGGCTCGAGCTGGTGAGATATTAATAATAAAGATTCCGACAATCGCCCCGAAAATAATTTGTTTAAAATTTAGCATGTTTAATTATTTTTATAATAATCCATCACCGCTTTGGTGCCGGCGAGATTTTGGGTCCACTCGATGGTCTCATGAGTTTTAAGTTCCACCGTGATAGCCGGAATGCCGATGGAGGCAAGCCAACCTTCTGCATCACCAGAAACTGGATAGGCAGTGAAAGAGTCAACCGGCGGATAACCCGAAGCTTGCGAGTATGCGTTCATAATCTCGCGCGTGTCGGGGAGAATCCCCGCTTCACACTCTGAAGCGTAAACGGCATTGGCTTGGCTGTGCCAGAAGATTACCGCCGAAGGTTTGCTTGAGAGAACATAATCGCGAAGGGCCGCGGCTTCAGGTTCTGAAAATGCCGCCGTGCCCGCACTCACCTTCTGCTGTCTCCAAGTAGCTTCTGGTTGCCATTTACAATCGAAGTTGCGATTGAGATCCACGTCGTGAGCGTTGAAACGTCCTTTACCCAGCGGTTCCTCCGCATCAGCCGGGATATCGGCAAGCGCGAATCTCCCCTCTTTTTTTATAACTTTAAAAACGCCATCAGGATTAAGGGAAGGGATTACTGTGACGCTTACGTTACTCGGCACCACCGCAGGATTAGCTTTGAGATAATCCATGAATTCGTAAGCTAGCAGCACGCTGTTCCACTCATAACCGCCATGCACTCCACCTACAAAGAGAAGATTTTTCGTACCCGCCGATTGGTCGGGTAAACTTGTACCATAAGTAAAGCTCTCAATCTCGCGACCCTCCACTGATTTGCCGATCACCACGCGTTTAGGTGATGGTTCCGGAACGACCACGATAGGAGCCGGAACTGGCGCTGGTGGTTCCTTTTTAAACACCAAGTAAGCGCCCAAGCCGAGCGCTACAAGGATTAAAAAGAGAATTAAAAACTTCTTCACCTCGAGAACTATTTAGCGTAATTTTTAAGTAAAGCGTCGATACCGGCTTTGTTTTTAGTCCACTCCGTATTTTTGTGATCAGTGAGAAGTACGCTGATGGCGGGGATCTTCTCACCTGCAAGCCAATTAACCATATCGCCAGTGATCTCGTAAAAGTCGAAGGTCTCATAAGGTTTGTAGCCAGAAGCTTTGGCATAAGCGGTAGTGAGAGTGCGAGTTTCGGCAAGTACGCCGTTGTGACATTCTGAAGCGAAGACTCCGCCGGCGGCGCTATACCACACCACCACGGCTTTAGGATTTTTACTTTCAATATAATTTTTAAAGGCGAGGGCTTCAGGTTCAGAGAAGGCTGCAGTGCCTCCGCTCACATCAGTGTTTTGCCATTTGCTCGTAGCGGCCCAATCGCAGTCGAAGTTACGATTTAAGTCCACTTTATTAGCATTATAACGCCCAGGCACTGTGGCACCCGACGCAGTCGGCACATCGGCTGCAGCAAAACGTCCTTCTTTACCAACTACTTTATATAAACCATCCGGGTTAAAAACTGGGATAACAGTAACCTTCACATTACTCGGAATAGTTGTGGATGAAGCGGAGCCAAGATAATCCATGAGCTCATACGCCACTAGCGCGGTGTTCCATGAGTAACCGCCGTGTACGCCTCCCACGAAGATAAGTTCATCAGCGCCTTTACCGAAATGGAAAGCTGTAATATCGCGACCTTCTACGGATTTACCAATTACTGTTTTGGTGTCATCTACTGGAGTTGTGCCCACAGGAGGAGTGGTTGATCCATTTGGTAATGGTGTAGGAATGGTTCCTACTGGATCTGGTGTGGGTGTTGGCTCACCATCTGGGCGAGTTAAAAAGTAAGCCCCAACCCCTACTAGCACGATCACGATCAATACAATAATTAAATTTTTCATATTACCTGTAGTTTAGCACAGAATTTACGCTAGCGCGATTCACCCTCAAAGTTTGGCTCTACGATTCCCCAGCGCATGCTTGCTGAGTCGATCTTTAAGTAAACACTCTTGCCAACAGAGGGAGGTGTGGTCATTGGCTCTCCTACCGCGCGGTCGGCGTAATTTACCACAATCACATTCTTGTGTCTGGGATTCGGGCTAACTTCAGTAGACTGCGGAGCTATTCTGTCTCCTAATAAATATCCATCCGAGCCAACATATCCATGATCAGTTTTAAGCGCAGCAACAGCGTAGAAGAATGTTCCGGAGCCGCCAAGCTCTTGGGTGACGATAAACACAACGTCCTCATCACCATCAGCGTCTAAATCAGTTTTTAATTCATAGCCAAAGTAATGAGCATTTCCACCTTCAATTAAGTATTCAATATTTTTATAATCCTCTTCAGATTTATCGAGAAATTTAAATAATAAAATTACACCTATCGCGAGAACTATTAAAATAATTATTTTAGTTTTCATCTAAATTAATTTTCCTTTTACTAGAATAGAATATAACACACCTAGCTATTTCAAACGACTTCACTCGAAAAGATTTTTCTGTTAGGATTTTCCGCATGAGCGCCAACATTGATTATTGGGAGCTGATAATAAAATCCCCAACTCCACAATTTGAGAATCTGTTCACAAAAGAAAAAGAATATTTAAGGAAGAATATTAAATCAAACTCTAAAGTTTTAGACATTGGTTGTGGCGATGGAAGAAATATTGTGTCGCTTTTAGATACCACGCAAGATATTACTGGAGTCGATAACGATCCGAAAGCAATTGAAGACGCGAAGAAAAATCTCGAGGGCCATCCAGACATCAAGTTTTTGGTTGCCAACGCTCTGGATCTCCCGTTTGCTGAAAAAACTTTTGATTATTCACTTTTATTAATGACCTTGGTGAATTTAGCTGATGGAAAACAAAAAGCACTGGAAGAAATGAAAAGGGTTATAAAAGATGATGGGAAAATTATTGTGAGCGTTTATTCTGAAAAAGCGCTCGAGAGTAGACTTGAGATTTATAAACAAATCGGTTTACCAATAAAGGAGGTCACCCAAAATAGCTGCGTAGTAATTAATGGGAAAGACGAAACATATACCTCTGAACAATTTTCAAAAGAAGAATTCAGCCAATTAGCCATTAAAGCAGGTTTAAAAATTAGAGATTCAGAAGAAGTTGGATCGTTGGTGTATATCTTTACGTTAGAGAAAGCTTAGCCCCTCCACCCCTTTTACGTCTTCATAAACTACCAATATTGTGTTAGATTGTGGACATCATTGCCGGCTCGTCTAATGGTAGGACACATCCCTCTGGAGGATGGTATTGGGGTTCGAGTCCCTGGCCGGCAGCAATCTAGGATTTTGTGAGTAGATTTCTTCCATTTCCTTTGTAGTCATTGGCTTTTTCGGAGGTTCTAACCTTTCGTGAATACCACGAACCTCTTTTGCCATCTCTTTTATTGGAAATAGCAGTTTATCCCACTCAAAGCTCAACATTCTGTCTTTTAGGATGAGGTCCGAACCTAATGTGGCAAATATCTCTTTCTTGGCTTCAAGAGTGTTTGGGTCTTCAATGTCTGCAAAAACAGCCGATGCTTTTTCTGAATAATTGAAGCCACGCTCTGCTATCTCAAGCCACTTATCAATTCTTGTGTCTGTATCCTTGAGGAGCTCTTTGAACTTGGATTTTTCTGCAAGCAACACTTCTTTTCTGTGTTTGAACTCATCCTCGGTTATTTCTTGGTCTGCACGCATATCAATGAGGTTGTCTATTTTTCGCACTACTGCCTCATATCCACGCCTCTGGGACCCATATATCTTTTCTCTGTCATCAACCTCTTGTGAGTTTTGTGTTTTCAAGCGTGCCAGAGCCCAGTTTTTGAAGTCCGCAGGTATCTCTATCTTTCCAAGCTCTTTAGCAATTTGTTTTTCAAGCTCCTTTTCCTCAATAGATTTTTGAGAACAGTTAGGGTCCTTTCTCTTTGTGCAGTGGTAGTAGGTGTAGTGATGTGTGTTTCCGTTCTTCTGATATTTTGTCTTTTCTTCGGCAGTAATCATCGCCCCACATTCGCCACACCTCATTGGACCTCGGTAAATAATATCGTGCTGTTTCAATCTCGTTGCATTTTTCCTACCGAGCAATATCTGTATCCTCTCGTACTCGTCTCTGGTAATCATCGGCTTATGACTTCCAATGTAAAACTTTCCACTTGCGACAGGATACTCAAACTCGCCGTAGTAATATGTGCGAGTAAAAAGGTTATAGATGGCACTGTTACTCATCTTTTTTCCGTATGGTCCTCTGAACCCCCACTCCTCGTTCACTATTCTTCTGATTTGAGGTGGGGTATGTTCTCCAGTGAGCATCAAATCAAACATCTTACGAACAAGGTCAAATCTGTCTGGGTCTGGCAATTTCTTTTTCTTACCTCGTTCGCTGTATTTGTCATCCAAGTAACCTAGAGGTGCTGGTGCAGGGTAAAAGCCCATTTTTGCACTCTGTTCAAGCCCACGCTTCACGTCTCGCCCTTTCTTTGCACTTTCGTATTGAGATTGAGAGAGTGCCATCTGGAGCATCCAAATACCCTCGGGAGTGTTTTCAAACTGGTAGGTAGCGAGCTTGAGTTCTGCAATCACGCCAGTGCGTATCATATAAGTTATTTCGCCAGCGTCTTTTTCATTTCGTGAAAGGCGGTCTGGATGCCAAGCAATAAGCCCAGTCCTTTCTCCTTTTCTTATACGCTCAAGCATATCTGCAAAAGCTGGGCGGTTGAATGGCTTGAAAGCACTTGCTCGGTCTTCCACGAACTCAATATCCAAGTGTCCAAACACTTTTACGAGCTGGTCTTTCTGTGCAGGAATGGAGAGTGCTTGTCGCTCTACGCCCTCGGTAGATTTTCGCACATAGACAAAGTATTTTATTTTTTCGTTATCTTTTTTCATATTAAAAACCCGAAAGGGACGCTCTGGTTGTCCCAGCTATAAGTGTAATCCAGAGGACTGCAAAATAGTTGGCAGAACGCCCCTCTCGGGTTCCATTTTGCAATAAAAAACCTCTGGCAAAACAATTACTAACTGGGACAACATAAGCATTATAACAATTTTTTTTGTAAAAGTTGAGCATAGTTGGTGTTTACCTGTTCATATAGCTTTTCAAGCTGTCTTTCTTTTCTTGTTGGCTTGCCAGCGTAGTGGGGACGCTTTATCTGCCCTTGAAGTTCCTCAATTTTCTTCTCAATCGTGAACACGTTGAACAGGGGTAGCATTTTGTATCGGTGATTGGTTTTTTGAGAACTATAGCCGAGGTCATAGCAGTGGCGACAGCCAAAGTAATCTCCGTCTTTGTAGAGTGTGCCTACTCGTTTGCCACAATGCACATTATTTTTAACCAGAGGACAGAGAAACCAGTATCTCTCGCCTCCATAACGGCACGGGGTAGTGGTGAGTGGTACTTTGTAATCAAACTCTTTCTTTTCGTCCGTATCCCTGTCTGTCTGGGTGTAGGTAATACGGAGATGACTCACTCCATCTGATGTAGAAACCTCTACCCCCACACTGCTTTTATTTTCACCCCATAAGCCGTTGTTGGTCCAAGTAATCGTACCTGACCTCCACCCTTTGAAGTAGCCGTGCTTTTTTAGGAAAGCCGTAGAGATTTTTTTCACGTTGTCTGCTTCGCTTTTACTCATAGTTTTGGAAATAAATTGCCGAAATCATTTGAGATTGTTACCCTATTTTCCCTAATAAAACCGACATTTTACGTTTGTGTTGAGAGCTTTTTTCGTCTTTTTGAGTGAATACACCAAATACGGATGGCGTTTTTCACTTTTACGAAACGAACCCATTTTCCTTTTCTCCTGACACATCAATATCTAATGCTAATGGGGGTGGGACCTTTTCACCATTTCTTGCTGACTGTAATCGTTGGAGTTCGTGAAGTGCTTTGTACAATCTGTTCTCAATCGCTATTTCGTAGCGGAGATAAGTGTCGGAGAGTTTTTCTACTGGACCCAAACCGACCTTTGGAATGTAGCCCTCATTTTCTATTATGGTTTCAGTGTAGTTCATCCCAATATCAAGGGTGTCTCTGACTGTAACCTTTCTCGGATTGAGGACCGACTGCATATACTCATTCTCTGCCTTTGCTACTCGGTAGAGCTTGAGGTAATACACACCCACTCGGTCCACGAGCATCTTCTCAAGCACTCCTACGGGGCTGAATTGGTCATTGAGACGTTCGATAATGTCCTCGTAGAAACTCTGCTCGTAATCAGAGACGACCTCTTTCAAAATACCGTGTTTGATAGCGTTATATTTGCTCACAGCTTTGCCCTCGTCGGTCTTCACTCCGCCTTTCTTGCCGTTCTCTCGGTTGGCATCAATTTGTTTTTGTGATGTTTCTTCCATAGTGTTAAAAATCTATGTTATCGCTAATAATCTCATCGTCTTTCTGTTCGGTGTTTTTTACCCCACTGTCCGTCTCACTATTTCCTTTTGGTTCAGAAAGTTGATACAGGGTAGAGGGGAAAATCATCATCTTGCGTTTATCGCTCGGGTCTTGTTCCTGCACAATAAGCCCTGCTGTTTCAAGCATAGGGAGTATCTGTTGACGGAGTTGATGGCTATCAAGCATCCTGCCGTATACCGCAAAATGCTTCCCGAGGACCTCTTGGCGTGAGAGCCCGAGCTTGCCTGTGAGTTCCTCAAACGCCTCGCTCCTGCTGTCGTTTTTTGCCTCCCACGCTGGCAATATGACCTCTTTGTAGAGATTGTAGATGTAAGGGGGCAAGTTCAACTCCTGACTCACAGATATTTTGTCCCAGAGCTTGAAAGCATCATTGATGTCATCTTCATTCGCAGTAATCGTGGACCCATCTCTTTCTCGCCACCAGACATTGAGGATGGCAAAGGATTTGATGAGAGACAAAAGACGTTTGATGTCTCGTTGGTGGCGTGGCTTGAGTGTCTTGTTATTTTTCAGAAACCTCTCTTTGATAGTTTCGTGCGATGCGATGTTTATCTCTTTAACGTTCTCCAGTTTGATAGCACGGATACGCTCTTTGAGTAATGCTCGGTCTGGGTTTTCTTCAAGCCAGCTTTTGAAACTATCAGTGTCTGCTTCTTTGAGAATAGTGGCACTGATACCTTGCTGTATTTTGTCTTGATTGACCTCTGGAGAGAGAAGCAGAAAACGTGTCGCTTCTTGCTCGTCTATGCGGAGCCCAGCCGTGCAGAAAATAACGGATGGATAGCCACGCAAAAGGATGTTCTTTGTTTTGGTCCCATTCTTTTGGGTCTTGTCGGTGATTTTGATAGCAATCTCTTTCTTGTCGTGCGACAGGAGTGGACGCAATCGGGCAAGCAGTTCGTTGTGCGGTTGGTCCAAGAAGATGAGTATCTTGTGTGAGAGGTCTACCAAGTAGCTGTTCTTTTCCTTGTCATACTGCCCGACATCGTGGAAAAAAGCTGTGGGTGAGCAGTAAGCAATCTCCATCACGTCATCCTCTGGGAATAGGCGAGCTATCTCTGTCGGTATATAGCTTTTACCTGTTGAAGATGGTGCATTATAACTGATATTAAACTGTGAGCTTTCTGTATAAGCCGACAGCTCGCAAAGGAAAGTAGCCAGCTTATTTTCGGCATCGTATTTGATGGTAAGTCCGAGGGTGTCCAAGAGTTGCTCCGAACTCATCGCAGAAAATTGTGTGGTATCAATTTTTTCTGGGTATGGCTTTGCGTATTTGCTGAACAAATCATCTACGGACCCATTGAGCTTCACGAAATAATCTGTGATGTCTCCGTGCTCTCCGACTTCTTCGGGAAGTGTGATGATGTGTGTCTCGCATCCACCATTTTCCACCATCTTTGCTACTCGTTCGGACCCTTTTTTGCCAGCGTCGTCGTTATCAAAGCAGATGTAGATTTTTCTGTCTTTGCCGACTTTTTCAACCCACTCATCTTTGAATGTCATCGCTCCGTGAGTGGAGGTTATCGCTGGCACTCCTTTTGAAATGAGAAGCAATCGGTCCATCTCACCCTCACTGATAATCATTGGCTTGTTCACATCACTTTTTACGAGAGTTTCCCAATCATAAAGCTGGGCTTCCGCTCCTTTCGGGAAAGTGATTTTGTCGTTGCCGAACGCTGGGTCCTGTCTCAATTTGAAAAATGAATAGTTGCCGTAGATGTCTTTGATAGGGATAGTAATCCACGGCTTGCGGTAGAACTGCCCGTAACCGAGCTTATAATCGTCTATAACGGCATCCGTAAGCCCACGCTTGTGCAGGTACTCTCTGATATGGGGTGGCAGTGCAAGATGACATTTCTCTACGAGCTCGGCATTGAAAGCATTTGCCTTGCGTGGTTTCGGTCCTGTATCGCCAAGATGTTTTGCGAGCGTAAGCAGGTTTCCTTTTTCGCCGCATTTTTTGCAATCATATTGTCCTGTTTCCGTGCTGAAATAAAGGTGAGCTTCATCACCTTTGCTGTCTCTGTCGCAATCATTGAAAAGGCACTTGGCGATGAGCTCTTTGCCACTCTCACGAAAGGGTATGCCTTTCTCGGTAAGATATTCTTTGATTGTAATGTTTGATAGGTTCATAATTATTTTTTTAATTGGTAATCGGAGTTGGGACCGTCTGTGTCGCTTGTTTCTTTGCTTCGTGCTTCAAAACAATCTCCATCAAGCGGATGAGACGTATGCCTTTTTCCAGAGCTTCGGCAGTGCTTATTTCAACGCCGTAGTGCTTTTTGTAGAGCACCTGAAACTCTTTGATATGTTCATCCGCTAACTGCATAGCTACTCGGAATAAAGCTTATTCTTGAGAGCTTTGAGATGGTCAAAGAACGACCTTGCTTTGACTTCTAACCTGTCCGAAAAGTATCGGTTCGCAACATCTTCAATGCCGTCTGCTTTCTTGAAGATGAATAATGCTTTTCGTGGGTTCTCTTTGTCTACCGAGACAAGCTCAAAATCCGCACACAAAAGTGCGGTGGATACACCGAGGTCATAAGTAGTGAACACCGCCGTGGGGTCATTTGGCGGAGCTTCTTTTTGTCCATCGGTTGTTGATGACCTTTTGGTTTTTTTGTTGGTCATTGTAATTGGATATTGGCTAATAATGTGTGCAATTTTTGGGAACGAAAAAGGCACGCCTTGAGCGTACCTGTGTTCGTTTGACTCATTCGTGAGTCAGAAATCTCTATTTTTCTGAATGGTTCAGTTTTTCAATCGTTTTTGGGTTTATCCTCGCCATAGCTGTCTCATATTCAATGAAATCCTTTATGCCCAAATCTTTTTCTATGCGAGCATTGAGTAGACGCTGTGCATCGTAGAAACTCTGCTTGCCGTCTTTGTTAAAAAGGTGGACCACATCATTTTCTTTCACCCAATCGCTTGCTGGTTTATTAAAAAGCTCTTTGCATAAAACCCACTGATTGCCAACGGGGATTGTAGATTTTTTTCCAGCAAGAATGACTGTCTTACTTGGTTCATCAAGAAATGGTTTGATGACGACTTTCTCTGGCTCCGTTAGTTTTTGAGTTTCAAGGCGTTTCGCTCTGCCCAGTGTTTCTACTTGGTCCAAAAGTTCTTTGGCTGATTTTTTACTCAAATCACTTTCGCAGATTTTTCTCACCTCGGCAAAAAGTGTTTTATCTATACCTAACCGAAATCCGATAGTAGCAGTTTTAACGAATGGATTAAGCGTAACAAAAATAGATGGTAGGTCTTCGTGTATTTCTCCAATAGATTGAAGTGCCCCTGCGTTTATAAGCCAACGAATGATACGTCTCTGCTCTCGCTCGTTGGGTGCTTTGTCTTCCTTTATAAAAAGGTAACGTATGATGCCGTCTTTGGAAGCTATAAGCTCCGCTTGGAGCTCGTCCAATATCAAGCGTGCATCCTTTATGAACTTTTCTTCAATCGTAATTGTCATAGTAATAGTAACAGCATCCTATCATTTTTCTTTGAAATTGATAAGAAGTGTGGTTAAATGTAGGCACAACTGAATATGCAGTGGGACCTAACCCTCAAGAGATTTTCTTGAGATATGGTCATAAAACGACGTGAACAGAGAACCCATCATAAGGGCGTTCACGTCGTTGCACGGGGAAACTCGTGCAGAGGTATCCGAAAGGACCTTCCTTGTGATGGGCTTTTTGTTGGAAAAAAACAAATTGCCCAAACTATTAGGGCGATTTTTTATTACTATTACTATGAAAAATATAATCTCAAAATATAAAGCACTCTCCACTGGATACCAGATGGGTATCGCCCTCATCATTTTTATAATCGCAATCATCGCTTTACCCAATACGATAGTGTATGCAGTAGGAGCGTTCGTTGCTTACAAGCTCATAGATAAGAAAAGCTGGAAATACACAGCGACAGGAGCTCTCTGTCTCATCACTTTTTTCTCTGCCATTTTATTGATTTCTGGAAACACTACGCCTACGCAGGTGGCAGATAATGTCATCTCAACACAGACGCAGAGCCAAAATAATGTTGCACCAAACCCAATAGATACTGCTACAACAACTCCTAATGCTCCAGCTCCTGCCGTAACGCAAGCAAAGACGGAGACACCAGTAGTTACGACCAAACCTGCAACCGCACAGCCATCTTCGTCTCAATATACCTACTACTCTGTTACAGAAGTTGTAGACGGAGACACGATTAAAATCAGTATGAATGGGAAAGTGGAAACGCTACGCCTCATCGGATTGGATACACCAGAGACAGTGGACCCAAGAAAGCCCGTTCAGTGTTTCGGTAAAGAGGCATCAAACAAAGGAAAAGAATTGCTCTCTGGAAAAAAGGTGCGGATAGAAATAGACCCAACTCAAGGCGAGAGAGATAAGTATGACCGCCTCCTTGCCTATGTCTATCGGGATGACGGGCTTTTCTACAACAAATCTATGATTGAGCAGGGGTATGCTCACGAGTACACCTACAACACTCCTTACAAATACCAAGCGGAGTTTAAGACGGCACAAAAATCCGCACAGACAGCCCAGTTGGGTCTTTGGTCCCCGACTACTTGTAATGGAGACACGACAAGCTCAAACACAAGCACCCAGACAGCCCCTCCAGCTACTACGCAATCAACTGGAAAGTTTTATACGTCCTCATATTACAGCTCAAAATACTACTACCCAGAAGCGTGCGATGGATGGAAAAGTTTGAGTGCCAGCTATTTGAAATCCTACGACACGTTGGATGCTCTTTTAGCCGCGTATCCATCAAGAACTAAAAGTCCGCAGTGCCAATAATTATTAAAATAACTTTATAAAAATATGGACACACAAATCAACAAAGCAAAGAAACCTTTTTACAAGCGATGGTGGTTCATTACTCTCGCCATTATTATTTTCCTCGGCTTTCTTGGTTCGTTGGGTGGCGATAGCACCAGTTCACAAGTGGCATCTGAAACAACAACGCCAGCTCCAGTAGAAAATCAAAAAACGGCAGAAGCTGTTAAAACCACAGAAGCAGTTGCTCCAGTTAAGCAAACCCCAAAGACAACTCCCAAACCTGCAACAGTGCCGACGACCCCAGCTCCCACACCAACTCCAGCACCAGCGACACAATCAGACAGAGCCAGCGTTCTTGTGGTTTTGAAATCAAATGCTTCGGCAAAATGGGGCGATAACTATCAGATGGTTAAATACGAGTATGACCAGCAGGTTGAAGCATACGACTGGGTAGTGGCTCAAACAAAGTATCCCGACATAATGGCTAAGGCAAAGCAGAAGTGGGGCAACAACTACCAAATGGTCCAGTATGAATACAATCAACAGGTAGAAGCGTATGAATGGATAATGGCACAGACAAAATACCCAGATATTATGGCGAAAGCAAAACAAAAATGGGGAACCAATTATCAGATGGTCCAATACGAATACAACCAGCAAGTAGAGGCATACCAAAGTTTATAGTGAGAGCGAGGGTGGGGTAAATCATCAAAATAAGTTAAAATGTCTTTGTGATAAAGATACTCATTATTGTTGCAGTCATTGTGGTCATCGGCGTTCTCGTAGAGATTTTACGAGGCAAAGTGGATGAGCCACGGAAATATAAATACAAGCAGAAAAACTTTTTTATGTCTCGTGCTGAACACGAGTGCTACGATGCTCTTGTCGTCGCAGTGGGAGAAAAATATCTCATCTTTCCACAGGTCCATCTTCCATCCATCGTAGACAATAAAGTTGTGGGGCAAAATTGGCGAGGAGCTTTTCGGCATATAAGCCAGAAATCAGTGGATTTTGTTTTGTGCGATAAGTCATACCTCTCACCGAAACTCGCAATAGAACTTGATGACCGCACGCACGAGAGGCAGGACCGCAAGGGCCGAGATGTTGAAGTTGAACGAGTGCTCAAAGATGCAGGGTTGCCGTTATTGAGATTGGAAAATCACGGACGTTTCAATACGAGTGAACTCTTGGAGAAAATAAACGCCACCTTGAACAATAGTGAAAAGCAGAGTGGGGTTAAAGGTGTTTAGCTCTGCATAGCAAATGCTGGGCAACGATAATAAAACTCGCTCTCACCTTGTAGTAAAAGGGTTCTAACGTCAGACAAGAGCCCCAGTTAGGAGCGTAGCGGATAACTGCCGGCAGCGAGTGAACTGCTTCACTCGCGCCAGGGACGAGGACGCCGGAGCGTTAATTTATTAGCAAATAAATTCGCGAGGCGGTGCCCAGCCCGAGTCGAGCGGCGGCGAGACAAGAGGCGCGGGAGAGTCCTGGCCGGCAGTTAAGCCATGTCACACTCGAAAAACTTTACAAAGATATCCTTGCTTTGTGCGGGCCATTTATTACTTAATATTTTGATATAATCTATAAAAATGGACCAAGAAATTAATAGTCAGATTTCTGGGGCATTCACTGGTTTTAACGGTGGGGCTGTTTTTAATTTGACCAATGGGCAGGTGTGGCAGCAAAGGCGTTATAAATACATGTACAAATATGCATATCGTCCATATGTGCGCATTTATAAATCTGCGGGAAAATGGGTATTGGAGGTCCAGATTAGTGGTTGCCCACCTATTGAAGTAATCCGTGTAAGCAAGCTTCAGAGTGGCCCCATTGTCTCTGATTTCAAAGGTTTTTTTCAAGATGCAAAATTTGAATTTCAAAATGGTACCATCTGGGAACAGTCTGAATACAAATACAGTTACCATTACGCCTATAGACCAGAAGCGACGGTTATTGACGGTATTAATGGTACAGAGCTAAGTGTAGATGGTATGAGCGAAACTGTACAAGTAAGACGGGTTCGCTAAGCAAGAGAGTTAATGAATCCATGATATCCACTCAAGAGTTAGATAAAATATCCAGGGCTCGCATCAAAGACTCAAAAATTCTACTCAAGAACAAATCGTATGAGGGGTCTTTGTATATCTCCGGATACGCAATTGAAATAGCTTTAAAGGCAATAATTTGTAAAAATATTTGCCTGTCTGGCATTCCTCACACTAATGAAGAGTTTAACGCTGTGGCCAGGATAAAGACTCATAATCTTGAAGAACTTTTAAAACAAGTTCCGCCGCATATTGGCAATAAGATAAAAAGCACTTATCTAGCTGACTGGAGTATATTGTTGCAGTGGAATCCTGAAATGCGTTACGCTCCGATTAAGGGTAAAATGATGCTCAGCCAAGCCAGTGGGGCGGTCAAATCAGCTCAGCGGATAGCGAGGTATTTGTGGAAAGAAATATAATTAAATGGAAAAAGAAATAATCAACAAACTCAGTTCTTCCTTAAGTGAAATTAGAAACACTAAGGATATTTCTACTTTTATTATTGTTAAAAGAGATGATAACGCATTGTGGGATGTTGTGATCGGTGGTTCTAATTTGGACACACAAGAAGATTTATCCCAGATAGCTAATGTCTTCAGAAAAAATCTAAATCCTAACGAACTTAGAGACCTATCCAGAATTGTTTTACTGGATTCCAAAGATGACTTTATCAAAAACATAAAAAGTACTTTCTCTATTGAACACGGAAGTATGGAACTACAAAATGCTCAAATAAACAACATACTTATAAAACATGCATACCTGTTATACAGTAAATGATTCTACTAAATTAATATATTCAAAACGTAACTTTTTTGTTAAACCACATAAAAACCTAACAGGGTAATAGGACTAGGATCAGATTACTCTCAAGAGCCCTAGTATTTTTATCGGATCATTCCTGTGGTAATATCATTTCATGCTAAATAAGATTTTGATAATTTTAGTTATCATTTTGCTGAGTACAACAGGCTATTTTTGGCGCAAGTCTCAGAAAGTCCAACCCTTGGGCAGTGATGCCTACGACCAAGAACTAAAGTGCCTAAGTTGGAGTACGTATAGTCCTACAACTAAATCTTGGCACTGGAGGGCAGAGACTTTTGAGGAGTACTTCCCCTCCAAAGAAGATGCAGTGGAAAATTGTATTGTCACTCTGAGCGTAGCGAGGGGTAATTAAATCAAAAAGTGCTGAAAAGAAACTTTGACGCGTTAAATCATTGAAAATTATAAAGGGTGAGATACGATAAAAGTTGAGGCACTTTTTACAGAAAGTAAGGTGGTATATGTCCAAACAAATAAATGAGGTAAGATTGATTGCGACGAAAACTCGACAGGATTTTGAGAATGGAGCGCTCGATACCAAGTTATTGATCGATTTATACCAAAGTTATAACCGGCTGAAAAATCCGCGAGAGTTTGTCACTAGAGCACAAAAGATGTTCCCAAATCTAAATTGCGGATTAGCCTCGGTTTATC
Organism: uncultured Candidatus Saccharibacteria bacterium; assembly: GCA_964648765.1. Classification (GTDB taxonomy): domain Bacteria; phylum Patescibacteriota; class Minisyncoccia; order Phycocordibacterales; family JACOZG01; genus JBBTTN01. The sequence goes on along the minus strand of CAZYLF010000001.1, from coordinate 244,479 downwards.
TTAAACACCTATTCAAAAAAGGAGAAATAATCAAAGGTAAATACGCTGATGAGTCGCACACCTTCTTGCAACTTGATAACAATCTAATAGTTGATATCACGGCCGACCAATATGGCGGTCCTCCAATCTACGTTGGACCAATCACCCCGCCCTATCGAAAATATTGAAAATTATAAAGGGTGGGATATGATAAAAGTTGAGGCACTTTTTAGGAGGATAGTAATGTTTAAATGGGTAAGAAAATGGCGGGCGCGAAAACTCTGTAAATCCACTCCTTGGTATCGGCGAGAAAAATGTATCATATGCGGTGGACCGATATTTATTGGCCAGTATGTTGCCGAGCCAAGCCGAGGAGGTTTGGTGCATGCTGGATATCATCTAGACCCCACAAGTGGTGAAGATCGTTTTTGTGAGACAGCGGCTGTGGGTTGTGGGGTTTGGGATGGACGCCAAGTCTTTCACCATAACAAATTAAAGGGTATTTTTTAGGAGACACTGATGCTTACAGTAACTCAGATCATGGAAATATGGCAGAGAAAATGGAATGAGGAAAATAATCCCCTCTGCTTACGAAAACCACTCAAGAAAAAAACCAGGTCAATAAGACGGAGAATTAAACCAAAACCGAAAAAGAAGTAACTCTCGACCGAGCTAGCGCAGCTCGGTCATTTTTTTATCACTAAATCCTTTACATTTTTCTAAGAAGGAGTAGTTTAAATTTTAGAAAGGAGGTGTGGAATGACACCATGGATACAGTCACGAATTCCGGAGGCTGATATTGAAATTTTTAAACGCATACGCGCTGCGGTTGAGGCACTCCCCGATCTTGAACTTGGAGATTATCCTAACGGAAATAAGATAATCATGTCTTGTCACATTTTGGCTAGGGCCACGGGGAAAGTGTTTGACCTCCAAGTCAAAGATGGCTTCTTTTACCCAAATTGCAATCACTCTTGGCTGCTCCTCAAAAGCAACAATATTGTGGATGTGTACCCGGTAAGTATCCTGGGCGGTCCGATACTCGTTTACAACGAAAATCGACACTGGTCACCTGGTGCGTGGCTATATAAAAACAAAAAGGCTTCTGATGTGTCGGGTTGCTCACAGTGCCGCTTCAGTGAACCCTGTTTCCGTAAAGCCGTAAGATCAACAACAAAAGCGTTGCGTAAGTTAATTTAGCAAAACACCCCGACCGAGCCGCGCGCTCGGTCATTTTTTTTATTGAAAATATCGTCGACTTAAGCTAATATCAGAATATGTTTTATTTAATTTTCGCGATTGTTTTTGTAATTTTTATTAGTTTAAGACAAGTTAATCAATATCAGCGCGGAGTAAAGTTTACGATGGGTCGCTACAGCGGGATCATGAATCCTGGTTGGCGTTTAGTAATTCCCGTCTTCCAAAGTTATCACAAAGTAGACATGCGGGTGAAGGCTGTGGACGTGCCTGACCAACGCGCCATCACGCGTGATAACGTTTCTGTAACCGTGAACGCCGTAATTTATTATCGCGTAGCTTCCGCGGAGAAGGCCATCATTGAAGTTGAAAATTTTTATTATGCCATCTCGCAATACGCCCAAACCACAATGCGAAACATTGTGGGTGAAGTTACACTCGATGAACTTTTGGCTGGTCGCGACAAAATTGCCGATCGGATTAGAGAAATTGTTGACCAAGAGACTGAAGCTTGGGGCTTAAAGGTTAACAACGTAGAACTCAAAGATATTTCTTTACCTGAAAATATGGAACGCACCATCGCCAAACAAGCCGAGGCCGAACGCGAGAAGCGCGCGGTGATTATCAATTCTGAGGGAGAATTGGCAGCATCTAAAAATATGGCCGAGGCTGCCCAAATGCTTGCGGCTGTGCCTGGAGCCCTCCACTTGCGCACACTGCAATCCATCAATGACATTTCTTCAGATGCTTCCAACACAATCGTCTTCACCGTGCCACTTGAAATCATGAAGGCTTACGCTGGATTCAAAAACGACGGAAAGTAAAAGTTAAATAAATATAAAAAGACCACCGGCTTACGCAAGTAAGTCGGTGGTTTAGGTTGTTTCTCCTTTCTTAATCAACGGCAGATACTTTCGCCGGATTGCCTCGATCTTTTTTGCCAAATCAGGCTTAAAATCAACTTCTGATTTTAAGTGGTTAAAAGCAGACGACACTTTTCCAGGATTTCCGAGCCTGAGTAAATGTGCCACTCGCTCACAAGTAAGACCGAGGTCAAGTCTTACTAGATACATTGCGATTTTTCTTACCCAGGACTTAGATCGATTATGTGTATCCTTCACGGGTCCATATACTTCCTCGGGCAAAACACCAAATGCATCTGCGATTTCACACACAATTACCCAGACCTCACCCTGAGATGACTTGCCCCATTTCAGTGTGAGTAGGCGATTTAAAATTCCCGCCTTTTCAGCGCGAGAGAATTTTTTAGGTTTGATCAAGCCTGGTTTTTTAAACTCCCCCAGAAGGCTTTGAAGCTCCTCAAACTTTTTGAACTCCCGCTTCAAACTCAAATCATCGTATGTGTTACCCATCACGGTGAGCATGTGCCAAGTGCGAGCATTCCACTGACTTACTCTCTGACGAGTTACACCCATGATCTTACCAACATCTTCATGCGCCCTAGGATTAAATTGCCCTAGCCCATAGTAAAGTCTGAAAGCCTTGAGTGACTTGGCTTTAGTCGGAACTATCGCCACAAGACCCAAAAAATTACTCAGCCTCAGTGTACATTCTGCCAACTCTTCACGAGCGATAGTGTTTGTTTCAGGTAAAGCAGATGATTTATCTTGCACAAGATTACAATTTGACAACTCACCACGGATTGGTCTGGGTGATTTATAGTAACCGTAAACTGACACACCACACGGGCTACCGTTTTGGTTAATCAAAGCACGACGGACCTTCGATCTAATCCAAAGACTGGCATAAGTAGAAAATTTTGCTTCTGTGAAGTTAAATTTTTCCACTGCCCTCATCAAACCAAAATTGCCCTCTTGAATAAGATCATCAGGTGGGACTCCGCGCCCCGAGTAACGCAAAGCAATGGAGGCGACTAATCTCTGGTGACCCAAAACTAAAAGATTCATTAACTTTGCTTTTTTAGTTTTGGATTTAGCTCTTTTGAACTCATCAATAAGGGTGTTTGTCTCTTGTTCACTAAGCACTGCATGACGACTAAAAATCGCGGCATACACTGGATCAAGGTAACGGAACTTAAAACCCATAATTACCTCCTTTCGTTAAAAAAGTCTTTCGAAGACCTACACTACAATTGAAAGTACTTTAATTTTTCGCCCACGTCAACTTAGATTGTGTGCTAGAGTGGGTTAATGGCAGAAGTACTAAAATCTGATATTTTCTTTTTTGTATCAACTATTGCGGTGATAATAATCACCGTTGTTGTTGTAATAGCTTTTATTTATCTAATTCGAATTTTACGTCACGGTGTAATGTTATCTCACAGCATTCGGCAAGAAGGTGAAGAGGCAATTAACGACATTCGCAAATTTCACAAATGGTTAAAGGAAAAAGGTATGAATTTTAAAAAATTTTTTAATCGTAAAAATATAAAAAATGAAGAAAGAAACAAACAATAATGCAACAATTGCCGGTGTGGGCGCAGGAGTTTTAGTGACTTTAGCCGCCGCCTACTTTCTCTACGGAAGCAAAGATGCGCCAAAAAATCGTAAAGTGATAAAGGGTTGGATGCTTAAAGCTAAAGGTGAAGTTTTAGAGAAATTTGAGAATTTGAAGGAAGTAAATGAGGATCGCTATTATGCCGTTGTTGATACCGTGATGAACAAATACAAAATGCTGAAATCTCTAGACCCAAATGAGGTAATGTCTTTGGCTAGCGATCTCAAACGCCACTGGAAAAACATTAAGGCTGACCTTACAACAACCAAAGCCCCAAAGCGTGTAAGTAAAAAATCAGCAAGCACTAAATAATAATATCAAGATAAAAAACCGCCCCGGGATTTGACGCCGTAAACTTACGACAGTAAACCCTCGAGGCGATTATATTGAAAACAAAACTACTTCTTTTTTTCTGAAGGACGCAGGAGCTCAGCCACACGCCGAATCACCGTAGCCCGTGCCGCCACACAACTCGGCGGTATCTCTTTCTCAATCATCCTGAGATCCCAACTGAGCATAGTGGAGCATTCAACCAAGTCAGCACTTCCCACCTCTTTCTGAATTTGGCGAACAAAGGTTTCCGCCGCCTCGGTTTTGATAACCGCTGGGGGGTTCACATCCCGCAGACCAAACCAAAAATAGAAGGCGTCCTTAACACTCCTGATGCGCGCCATCTGTTCCTGGTAAATCGCAATAATTCTCTCTTCAACAGCCTGCTCCAGTTTTGTACCTGAGATTGTCTTCTGGCGGAGAATGTAGAGTTCACTGAGATTCTTGTCCTTCTCCAGTTCGGATCTGACCAGCTTAGTCAACATTTTTTGTGCTCGCTTCACTAAATCACTACTTTTGGGCGCAGCCAAGATGATTCTTTTAAGGTCCCAGCCATCTGTCGGAAGCAAGTAATCAGCCATACGGCCAAGTAAGATATCCGTATCTTTAAGATATTGGTCTGAGCCCAACGCCTGATAGACCTCAATCTTATCCACCGTGAAGAATCCAAGACTGCTCAAACGCTTGCAAGTTCGCTTAACATCCGCAGCCTTAAAACCCGAACACGTCTTTCTCGCAGCCTTTGTGGCTTTTTTCGCCATGATCAAACTCCTTAGGTTAAGTAACAATGATCAATATTTTACCAAGTCAGCGCACACCAACTGGTCTATTTCCATCTTCTGACTATCATGTTTTGTGTAACTTGGCAACGCTCAGTCTTCAAAATTTAGATATGATAAAATAGGGTCATGAAAATTACTAAATTTGGACATTGCTGTTTATTGATTGAAACGAAAGGAAAGAGAATTCTCACCGACCCGGGGTTTTATACGGCGGAAGCTCACTCCAAACTTGAAAATTTGGATTACATTTTATTTACTCATGAGCACCAAGACCACTACCATCTTGAGTCACTTAAAATTTTACTTACTAAAAATCCCCAGGTAAAAATTTACACCAATCATTCCCTGAGCGCGCTTTTAACTAAAGAAAATATTGCTCACGAGAAAATCGATCACAACCAGAACTTTACTCTAGGAGAAATCCGAGTGGTTGGTATTGGCGAGAAGCACGCTCAAATGCATTCATCGGTGCCGCAGGCAGATAATATCGGATTCTTTATCGACGGGAGACTGTGGTACCCGGGCGACGCTTTTACCAACCCCGATCGTGAAGTTGAGATACTCGCTCTCCCCGTGGCCGGACCGTGGATGAAGGTCTCGCAGGCAATTGATTACGCGATTTTACTCAAACCCCAAATCGCCTTCGGTGTGCACGACGGCATTGGCCCAAGTTTTGCCCAAGACTTTTGCCAGCGGATTTTACCTAACTTTAATTTAAAGTTTATTAAAATGTTAAGTGGCGATAGCCATGATTTTAAATAGAATTATGAAAACGATATTCCAAAAAATTATTGATAAGGAGGAACCGGCGGAATTTATTTATGAAGACAATGATTTGATCGTAATTAAAAGTAAGTTCCCTGCTGCCTCTACCCATTGGTTAATCATTCCTAAAAAATTAATAGTTTCTATCACTGAGGCAAACAACGAGGATGCAGAGATAATTGGAAAGCTAAACTTAACCGCCGCCAAACTCGCAATAGAAAAAAGTATCAGTGATTTTAAACTGATCTTCAACGCGGGGAATTTTTTGCGTGTGCCTCACCTCCATCTTCACTTACTTGCCGGGCCAGAAGTAAATGATCATAAAATTTGACTTCCTCCAGATAAAGGCTAAGCTTTATTTTTAGAAGGTGCGATCGTCGCATCAATAGAACATTAACGATTTTGGGGGAAATTGTAATGGCAGAAGAACGAAGTGGTATGACGTTGGATGAGTATGATGTGCACATGAGGAAGCTGCTTGCCTTACCAGCAAATATCAAAAAGGCATGCTTGTTTCTGGGAATGTTGTCTTCGTATTTTGAGATGCCAGAACACTTTGAGGATCGCACAAGCGGTGGCGATCCTGAAACCCTCTGGTTGATACACCGTATCCGCCTAACCCTTGAGCCGGTGCTCAAAGCGATGCCCGAAGAAACCACAGATGAAATCTGCCACCAACTTTCCAAACTCATAAAGCAGATAGTTGCGGCCCACTAGGCCGATGACACAATCCCCCGACGGCGCGTACGCGCCGTCGGGGGATTTTTTTGTAAAAAATTGTGATTTTTGCTAGCCTGAGCGAAGATAGGCATTGTATGCCTAATACGGTCTTTAACTCTTGAGGAGGTAATAAGGATGGCAGATGAAGAAAAAGGTCATACGTTGGTTCAGCCGGGGTGGAAAACCCATAAACTAAAATACGGTGAGAACCCTCGACAACAGGCCACTCTCCATCTTGAAACGGAAGGAGAAAATGACGATCCACTTTCGTTTTGTAAGTTTCTTTTTCATCCCAGTCTTGAGACGTTAGGGTACAACGACATATGCCAACATGATGCACTGGTACGCACCGTCGCCACAATTGGAGCTGTGATGCATGCAAATTACAATGCCATGCCACTGATCTGCGTAGGTGCCAAGCATAGCACTGTGTGCGGAGCTGGCATAGCGCACGAAGCGTATGATGCAATCTGGCACATGCTAAGTGGTGACCGCGAAGCAATCTTTGGTGGTGGAGTAATTTGTAACTTCACAGTCACGCCAAAAGAGGCCAGGGCTTTGAGCGCAGCTAAAATGCTTTCATGTGTTGTGGCTCCAGATTTTGAAGACCGAGACGAGGTGCTACAAATTCTTGAGAGCAAATCAGGTAAACGTCCCAGACTAGCCAAAAATGAAGCATTGCGGAATTTAAGTCGGGAGAGTTTAGACCGAGAATGTCTTCTTCGCCATGTTCGTGGTGGAGTATTGATGCAGGATAATTTTACTTTTATCCCAATTCCAGGGATGATGTCAGAAATCGTTGACCACAGCGTAGATAAGATTGAGCCACATATGATGAAAAACGCCCTTCTGGCTTATGCCGTTGGATCAACCAGCAAAAGTAACACCATCACACTTGCCAAGCACGATCAGATCATCGCCAATGCCTCTGGGCAAACAAGCAGGAAGCTGGCAGCTAAACTTGCGGTAATGATCGCAAAAGACGCCGGTCACCACATGAGAGGTGCCGTTGCGTATAGCGACTCATTCTTTCCATTTAATGATGCCGTGGCACATTTGATTGATGCCGGGGTAGAAATGATTTTTACCACCAGCGGGTCAAAAAATGATCAAAAAGTAATTGATCTTTGTACCGCCCGTAGGATTAAGCTCCTCATGATGCCTGACACTTTTGGCCGAGGATTTTTTGGCCATTAGTGCAAAACGAGAATCCCCGACGGTGCGTACGCGCCGTCGGGGATCTTTTTTTGCTTTAAAAATCTACTTCACTCCCAAAAGTTCTCGGAGCTTTTCTTCATCAAAGCCGATAACAATTTCTCCATCCACATCAATCACCGGCACGCCCATCTGACCTGACTTTTTAATCGCCTCCTGACCAGCAGCGCGATCCACCACCACATCTTTATCTGTGAAAGTAATATTATTTTCCTTAAAAAAATCTTTGGCGGCGTGGCAATAATGGCAAGTAGGTGTGCTATAAATTGTTACGTTTTTCATTGAACTATGATAGTTTATTAGGATGAAAAGGTCAACAAGTAATTATCTCACCTCGCTCAAAGTGGGCACATTTTTGGCCTTCCGCGACATCCGTCGCGCTAACATCTGGACAACCCTGCTCATCATCTTCGTGATGACCATCACTTTTTTAAACTTAGTAGTGATTAGCGGAATTTTAGTGGGCTTAATTGAGGGTTCGGTAGAGGCAAACAAGGGCCGCTACACTTCAGACGTCATCATCTCCCCTCTTCGCCAACGCACTTTTGTTGAGCACAGCCAAGACATTATCAATCTAGCCAAAAGCCTACCAAGTGTAGACAAACTCACTAGTCGCTACATCCAAGGCGGCAAAATTGAAGCCAATTACAAAACTAAGCTACGAGAAACCGACATCACCGAAAGTGCTGGTGGTTTAGTGTCAGGGATAAATCCAGAAGAAGAAAATGCTGTCACCGGTATTGCTGATTATATTATCGAGGGTGAATATTTAACTCGCACTGATTTTGATCAAATTATGATCGGCGCTGATTTGCTATTTAAGTACACGCCTATTGATACTCCAAGTTATCGCACACTTGAGAATGTGGGCGCCGGCACCAAAGTCCGTCTGGCGATTGGCGATATTAAACGCGAGGTTACTATTAAAGGTGTACTCAAAAGTAAAGTTGGTGAAGTGGATCAGCGCATCTTTATGGTTGATACCCAATTCCGCCAACTTATTGGCCGTGGAGATTTTAACGTTGATGAAATTGCCATTAAAGCCAAACCGGGATTTACTCCTGACCAAGTTAAAGCTTCACTCTTAGGTTCTGGTGTGGGCACCTATGCCAAGGTGCAAACCGCGGACGACGCCGAACCAAAGTTCTTAAACGATATTAAATTAACTTTCGCCTTGCTCGGCAATGTGATTGGTTCCATCGGTCTCGCGGTGGCCTCCATCACCATCTTTATTGTCATCTTCGTTAACGCTATCACCCGCCGAAAGTTTATTGGAATCTTAAAAGGTATTGGAATTAGCGCCACCGCCATTGAATTTTCTTATATGCTTCAAGCAATCTTTTATGGTGTACTTGGTACGGCACTTGGACTCATAATTATTTTTGGATTACTTAAGCCATACTTTGATGCTAACCCTATCAACTTCCCTTTCAGCGACGGAATCTTGGTGGTTACGGCTGCTGGCACCGCAATCAGGGTTGCATTATTAATGATCGCCACAGTTATTGCCGGTTACATCCCTGCTAAAATTGTGGTGAGGCAAAATACTTTAGACGCCATATTGGGCAGATAAAAAAATGATCCAAGTCAAAAATTTATTTAAATCATTTAAAAGCGGAGACTCGAGCGAACTCGTGGTGCTTAAAGGTGTGAGCCTAGACGTTAAAGCTGGAGAATTCTTGGCCGTTACCGGGCGCTCTGGGTCTGGTAAAAGCACTTTACTTTATCAGCTTGGTCTACTTGATCAACCAAACTCTGGGTCAATTGTGATAGACGGAATTGAAACTGCTAATTTATCGAGCAACGAGCGCACCCAAATGCGCCTTGAGGATCTTGGTTACGTTTTCCAAGATTACGCCCTCATCCCCTCCCTCACCGCGCTTGAGAACGTGATGATCCCTCTCTTAATGCAAGGCTTAACAAAAAGCGAAGCCGCAGCCAAAGCCCAGAAGGCGATGGAACGCGTAGGTCTGGGTGATAAATTAATTAACCTCCCCAGTCAACTCTCAGGCGGTCAACAACAACGCGTTTCAATTGCTCGCGCGATTGGCCATGATCCTAAAATCATTTTTGCTGATGAGCCTACGGCTAACCTAGATAGCGAAACTTCTAAAGTGGTGCTCAACGCTTTTGTGGAATTAAACAAAGCCGGCCAAACAATTGTGATGGTAACTCACGAGCCAGAATTTGCCGAACTCGCCGACCGCGTGATCACTCTCGCTGACGGTGAAATCCATAACGCTAAATAATTGACTGGCGTTTACTATTAGGCTAGACTCCAAAAAGTTGTTCATTGTGGAGATAATTTTTTAAGGAGGATCAAAAAGTGCCAGAGCAAAGAGAGTCAACGATTATCGTCACGGAGGAAGAAACAGTTTTCAGTGGCAAATTCATTTCAGTTGTTAGCCGCCGTTTTGTTAATAAACGAGACGGAGGTAAAGGTTTATGGGAATGCGTTAAACGTAAAACACACGGAAGAATCGTCGCCGTGGCCGCAGTCACCGCGGATCGTGAGATCATCCTCACCAAAACTTATCGTGTGCCCGCCCAGGCTTGGGTTATAGAACTTTGCGCCGGGCTAATGGATCAATCCGGGGAAAGTGAGGTGGAACTTGCCGGGCGAGAACTGCTTGAGGAAACGGGTTACACGGCCACGATTATGCCAGGGCCACTCTTTCAGGGACCGTTCAATGCTGGGTTACTTGAAGACCAAATGGTGGTTTACTTGGGCCTCAACGCGGTTAAAGTGATTGAGCCAAAACTTGAAACTGGTGAGGATATTGAAGTGCTCCGCATTCCACTAGATAAGGCAGATCACTTTCTGCATCACCCACCACCTGGAGTACTAGTGGACATCAAACTTTTTAGTGTCGTCAACGATCCAAGGGTAAAATTGCTAATGAATATGTAACACTTGTATTATCGCGCTCACCCCGAGCGCGATTTTTTATTGCTTGCAAATTGCGCTTCCTTAAACTATATTCGAGTTAGAGTTTCTTGAAAGAAACAAAATTTGGCCTTTAAATAGGAGGTGGACCTTGATAAAACCTAAAGTAATTGTGCTTACTGGCGGCCCTGGTGGTGGCAAAACTACCATAATGACTCGTTTAATCCAGTTTTTGGGTGAGCGTGGAGTGCGTGTGGTTTTGGTGCCGGAAACGGCCACTTTACTGCTAACCCACGGAGTAAATGTTGGCGAGAAGGGGTTAAAGATTACTTTTTTTCAGTATTCAGTATTGGCCACCATTCTTCATCTTGAAGATATTATGCTCCACAGTTTAGAGCAGATGGTTAAAGATGGTGAACAAAGCATTCTCCTTTGTGATCGTGCGGCTCTTGATTGTTTGGCTTATGTGGAACCGCATGAGTTTCAGATCATTGCTCGTGAGCTTGGTACTGAAGTTGGAGAATTGATTAATCGTTATGACGCCGTACTCCACTTACGCAGTGCTGCTTGTGGTGCTGAGGCTCACTATACTCGAGCTAATAATCCGGCACGTACTGAAAATGAGAGTTTGGCTCGTGAGCGTGATGCCAAAGTACAAAATGCTTGGTGTGGTCATCCACATCACGTCATCATTCCAGCTGAAGATGATTTTGAGCTTAAGTACAAAAAAACGCTTGACCATGTTTGCAACATCATCGGAATCCCAAAACCACTTGAAAAAGAACGAAAATGGAAAGTAAATTCTCTGCCCGATTTTGATAACTTTCCTGTTCACTATGAAGTTATTCAGATCAAGCAACATTATCTTCTTCCAAGTAATGAGGGTGATGAAGAGCGAGTGAGACTTTGGTCATACAAAGGAGTGGGATTATATTTTCGCACAATAAAGCGAAAAGTGTCACTCGGTATACGCGATGAGGAGGAGTGGCGAATCGGCCGCAATGAGTATGAGTATTACTTAAATCGAAAAGATCCTGACTGCTCACCGATCGCCAAAATTCGAGTTTGCTTTATTTTGGGTGATCAACGTTTTGAACTTGATCATTTTGTAAGTAAGGACCCTGAACTCGATGGTTTAATTTTGCTCGAAGCTGAAGTTTCTGATATCTCTGCACCAATTGTTTTACCTCCTTGGTTAGACATAGGTAAGGAAGTCACCGGCGACGACAGATACTCAAACTATCAGCTCTCTCGATTTGGACCACCAAAAAATACAGCGTTACCGTACGATTGATTAAAGCAAAAAACTAACACCCCGCGAACTTTTGTTCGCGGGGTCTTTTTATTTTTTATTTGAAGAGGCTTTAATAAAAGCGAGGAAAAGTGGGTGAGGGTTTAAAAGGGTAGATTTAAATTCGGGATGGAATTGCACGCCGAGGAAAAAGGGGTGGACACTGGTGGGGAGTTCGGCGATTTCCATCAATTTGCCATTTGGTGAAGTACCAGAGAAAATTAGGCCACCACTTTCTAATTGTTCAATATAAGCATTATTCACCTCATAACGATGGCGGTGGCGTTCACTAATTTTATCGGCTTGATAGGCTTTATAAGCTAAAGTTTTTGGCTTAAGCACACATGGGTAGGCGCCGAGGCGCATCGTGCCACCATAATTTTTATTTTTAATTAATTCTTTTTGCTCAAGCATTTCATCAATGATTGGATATGGAGTTTTAGGATCAATCTCCACAGTGTTCGCACCTTTAAGCCCGAGCACGTTCTCGGCGAATTCCACAACTGCGAGTTGCATACCATAACAAAGACCAAAATAAGGAATCTTATTTTCTCTAGCAAACTTGATCACCTTCTTTATCCCCACCACTCCCCGATTACCAAATCCGCCTGGTACCAAAATACCGTCATATTGTTTCAGATAATTCAGATCAACATTTTCGACTTCGTAGTCACCAGCATCTAGCCAAGTGATTTTTAGCTTTTTATTTAGTTTACCCGAGGCATGCTTGAGCGATTCAATAACAGAAATGTAAACATCCGAAAGTATGAAGTCACCAGTTTTAAAGTATTTACCCACAATTCCAATCTTTACCTCATCAGTAGCATTCTTAATCCGCTCGGAAGCGCGCCGCCAATCTTTAAGATCAGTGGTTTTTGGTTTAGTCTTCAATAATTTTAAAACCGTGTCGCTCAAACCATCTTTCTCAAAATTTATTGGAATATCATAAATGCTATCAATATCCGGCGCCGAAATAATACTCTCCACCCGCACGTTACTCGAGAAGGCTAACTTCTCTTTGCGTTTATTATCAAGCGGCCTATCGCTACGAGCAATAATTATATCTGGGTGGATGCCGTAAGAGTTTAATGTGCGCACGGCGTATTGTGTCGGCTTAGTCTTCATCTCACCAATTTTACTCGGCACTGGTAGATAACTCACGAGTACAAAAATTACGTCATCCGGGTGACGTAATTTCAAAATTCTTGCAGATTCAAAAAAGATGGCATTTTGATATTCCCCCGCTGTACCACCAACTTCAATTACTGAAATATCGGTTTTAGTTTTGTTCACTGATAGCGCGATACGGCGCATAATTTCATCAGGCAAAGCAGGAATTGGATCCACACATTTGCCACCGTAACCAAGCGCCCGCTCCTTATCAATCACATGTTTGTACACCATTCCACTCGTCATATAATTCTCTGCCGGCACGGAAATGTCTAAAAACCTTTCATAATTCCCCATGTCCTGATCGCACTCAAGACCAGAATCGAGCACGAAGACCTCGCCATGTTCCACCGGATTCATGGTGCCGGCATCAACGTTTAAATAAGGGTCAATCTTCATGGGATTGACCTTGAAACCACGAGCTTTTAAAATTTTCCCGATCGACGAGGCGCTGACTCCTTTACCAACCCCCGACATCACTCCCCCGATTACGAAAATGTATTTGTGTGCCGGCATATTAATTTTATATCTTTAGGTGGCGCCTTACTGCCAAGAAACTGGCCGCCACGCCTAAAAATATTCCGATAACAAGTAAGGTGAAAAATAGTGGGACAAAATTTACCAGATAATACGCCAAAAGATCTAAACCTCCATAAACACCAGCCGTCACATTACGCACCCAAAGTGTGGCTGGATACAGCATCCCCTGAGCTAAAAAGGCTCCAATTAAACCCGAAAGTGCTCCTTCAATCACGAATGGGCCACGAATGTAAGTATCATCTGCTCCCACCAGTCGCATCACGCCAATTTCCTCACGAGAAACGTAGATGGCCAAAGCAATTGTATTAAAGGTTACGATCACCGACATAAATACCAAAATCAAACTGACCGCCAAACCCATCCGCTCGCTCATATTAATAATCTTGATCAACTTTTCAGCGCTATCTTTTTTAAAACTCACATCATCAATTAAATTTTTATTTGTTCCCGCTAAAGCACTGTCATCTTTAGTATTGAGAAATTTGACGATACTTTCGTACTGAGATGGATCATTGGCCACAATATTTATCCGTGCACCAAAAGGATTACCCACCTCCTCAAGTGATTGCAAAATCAGGGCATTGTCTTTATTCCGATCTTTAAAATCAGTTAGTTCCTCCTCACGAGTGCTCATTGTGACTTCCTTAACCTCAGGGAGTAGACTGATCTCTTGTTTAAACTGTTCAACCACACTCTCCTCCACTTGTGGTAAGAAAGAAACACTGATATCAACTTTACTTTTTAAATCATCCAAAGATGAAACAAGGAAAGCTCGACTTGCCAAAATAGAACCGATAACAAAAAGAGTGATGGTGATCACAACAACAGAAGCAAGCGACACGCTGCCATTACGCCAAAAATTTATTAACCCAGCTTTTATAACTCTTTTAATATTGGTGAAAAACATAAGTTCTAATTATAGTACATAACGCCCATTGGCGTCATCTCTTACCACTTTGCCATTCTCCATAGTCAGTACTCTCTTACCCAAAGAATCAATCACATTTTTATTATGAGTAGTTAAAATAATCGTTGTGCCAATCTCATTAATTTTTTTAAAAATCTGAATTACCTCAAAAGTATTGACTGGATCGAGATTACCAGTGGGTTCGTCTGCAATTAAGAGATCCGGCTGATTAACAATCGAGCGGGCTAAAGCTAAACGTTGCTTCTCACCCCCCGACAATTCACTAGGGAAATTCCAAGCCTTGTCGCCAAGCCCCACCAACTCAAGCACGTGAGGCACGTCAGTACGAATCTCATTTTCACTCCGGCCAGCCGCCTCCATTGTAAACGCAATGTTTTCATAACAAGTTTTGTTGGGTAGTAATTTAAAATCTTGGAAGATACTACCAATTCTTCGGCGAAGTTTAGGGATATGTTTTTTGTGGAGACTGTGAATATTATTTGACTCAAAATAAACATTACCTTCAGTTGGTCTCTCCTCCGCCAAAATCATTTTAAGTAAAGTGGTTTTACCTGCGCCAGAGTGGCCGACAATAGAAACAAATTCACCCTTGTCGACAGTAAAAGTCACACCGTCGAGAGCTCTGGAACGGTCACTATATACTTTTGTTACTTTATCAAAATAAATCATAAGAATGGTTCAATCTCTCCATCGAGCACGGCTTCAGCATCTCTCACCTCAATATCTCTTTTGTGATCCTTCACCAGCTTATATGGATGAAGCACATAAGATCTAATCTGGTTGCCCCACTCAATCTCTGTGGTTTTGCTCACATACATTCCTTGCTCCTTCTTCTCTCTTTCCTCCTCCTGGCGTTTATAAAGTTTGCCGTGCAAAATTTGGATCGCCTTCTCGCGATTTCTCTCTTGACTGCGTTCTGATTCTGAATGAGCTGAGAGATTTGTAGGAACGTGCACCACGCGCACTGCTGTCTCACGTTTGTTTACGTTCTGACCACCCGGACCGCTTGAACGAGAAAATTCAATTCTTAAATCTCTCTCGTCTATCACCACTTCACCACCCTTCTCAAACCGAGGAATCACTTCCACCAACGCAAATGACGTGTGGCGAAGTGATTTAGAATTAAAGGGCGAGAGTCGCACGAGACGATGCACGCCCGACTCGCCCTTCAGTGTACCATAGGCTTTTTCACCTCGCACTTCAAAGGTAATATTGCGGAAGCCGCCATGATCGTTTTCATTTTGATGAATCAAATAAATCCCAAAACCGCGCTTTGAAGCGAACTTGGTATACATTTCATATAACATTCTGGCGAAATCTTCAGCGTCATCTCCCCCAGCGCCAGCAAAAAGGGTGATCACTGCATCACCTTTATCATATGGCCCCACACCTTCAAGCGCGGCTTTAAGCTCACCAAGTTCCTTAACTTTGGCTTGTGCCAGCGCCTTATCTTGCCAAAATTCAGGCAACCCCATCTCCGCTTCGAGCGCCTCAATTTTCACTTTTAACTCCTCTTTTTTATCGGCCATTTGGTGATTATAACAAAAAGAATTAAGAAGGTAGAAACATTACGCTTGCATATTCTACGCATATATGTTATAAATTAAAAAGTTAGGTTTTTGAAATTCAACAACTGAAAGGGAGGCTGCGAATGAGGTTAAAACTAATTCTTGGTGTTTTTGTCCTATTGCTTTTAATTGGTGGGGCAGTTACTGCCGTCTACCTCAAAAGCGAAATTAAGCGAAAGGAAACCATGGTCCTTAACTTTTTTGGTGGTCCCCAGCCACCGGGGAAGAGAGAGGCCATCGAGCGTCACCTGGGTCTGACTCAACGATCTGGTAAAGATTTTCACCCAGACTACACGCCAGTCCACATTGTGAGCCGTGAAGACAAATCCTCACCTTGGATGTTTGGCGGCACTGGCACTTTACTAAATAAGACCGGAACACTTCTAACTGCTGTCCACGTTCTGGAGCGTGACACTCCCGTCGAGTTTGGTTACCGACTGATTGGAGCTCCAGAACTTAATGGAACGGCTCTAGTTAAACCTATTGTGGGCATCATTGATATGGGGGATATTGGCGACGCGGTGGCTTGCTCGACTGGCAAGGATGGAGTTTTTTCTTTCTTCCCAGTAATCCCCAAAAAATACTCGGGTCGCCCAGCGGCAAAAACTGATGAGAGATTCGGGGTTAGGGTCGCGCCACCCAACATCAAAATCCGCCTACTGACGGAACCAGATCGGGTCATTAGGTGCTTAGCCGCTTTTAAACCATCAGAAACGGTAACGGGCATCATCTTTGAGTTTGATGTTCAACCAGGGGAAAGTGGCACAGGGGCAATAATAGAAGGTGGTGAATACGACGAGTTTATGGTCGTGACTCACCACCACCTCATGAATGGAGAAGCTTTAAAGTCCTTTGGCTATCCAGACGAAAAACCGAGGGTCTTCGGGCTTGGACACATCCTGAAAATTGATTACCATTGAGTACGCAAATGATGGGTATATCATAAAGCATCGCCACCAACAGAAATGTTGGTGGCGATTTTCTATTGAGCAACTTCTCGAGACTACTTGAGCCACCTCCCGGGATCGAACCGGGGACCTGCGGTTTACGATACCGCCGCTCTGCCAACTGAGCTAAGGTGGCAACAAGTCAACTCTAACAAATTGAATCAAAATAAAAAAGCCGGTGAGATGATCACCGGCAACTATGTTGCAACTAACAAGAGTAGTAACTTACGACCCAGACAATTTTCTCATTCTCTCAGGTAAAACAACAATCAGTTCCATGCCAGAGTTAAATTGGATCAGATCAAAAAAATCTTTAATAGGTAACTCAAGCAAAGAACCCAAGGTCATCTTTTTTGTTCGACGCACATAGGGAACCGTCCTACCCGCTTTGAGATCCGCTAAACCTCTTCCAAAACTCTTAATGAACGCCGGATCAACAAGCGCTTTCCCCAAAAGCTTTAACTCAGCATTTGAGGGCGTTCCTTTACGAGAAACTTTTCCTTTTGCTTTCTTTCTTTTAGACACACCGATCTCCTTTCAACAAAGTTCAGTAACTAAACTACTTTCACAAAACTACCACAATGATTAGCGAGAAGCAACGAGAGCCAATGGCCGGAATTGAACCGGCGACCTACTCCTTACCATGGAGTTGCTCTACCATCTGAGCTACATTGGCGTAGCGTTTAGGTTATCATTATTTTAAAAATAAAAAAAGACCGTCGCAATAATCCGCGACGGTCGGTTGTTTACATCTTCAACTTGCTCACTAAGCGCAAGCGGCTAAACAATATTCCTCCTCTTCACCAATCTCTCCCTCTCCATCATCAATCACACCAAAGTAAATCCGTAACTTTTGAGTTGCAGAAACTTGGATTTGCCGGATCCGCTCCTTACTCAAATCAAAGCTCTCACCAACTACGTGGAGCTTCTCCTCTTTATGCATCGGATCGTGCAAAACTCGTTGAGAGAGCACGTAGAGCTCCATATCGGTCAAGCTGGCGTAATTCTCACGAATTACCAACTTCAACCGCTCGAGCAGATGCTCATGCTCGGCTGAAACCTTTCCCCGTCCCAAATTTCGGGTTCTAAGCACATCGGCCAGTTTCCCAGCCAGTCCAAACCTGGCAGTACTTTTTCTCGCAAGATGAAGGAAACCCCGCTGGATTGCAGTGCAACCATAAGTACTAAACTTATTACCCCTCCACGGATCAAACTGACTCACAGCGTTGAAAAGCGCAAAATTACCATCACTTTCCAACTCGGTGTTTTCTTGACCATGGGCTGCGCGGGTCTTTCTCCGCATGTCACCAATCAAACCAAGGTTAAGTTTAACCAAAACCTCCTTTGACCTATTGTAAAGCCCAACAAGAGTCGCCTTGCGACGACCGGCGGCACGACCGCGCACAAGCTTTGTGAGTGCATACCCACATGCATGCATCCCCCTGAAAAGCGTCTGCTCATGCTCCCGCGTGAGGGTCTCATCACCTTCAAATAACGCTTGGAGGTTGCCGATCAGCTTTCTTAAACTTTTCCAGTGGTGAAGTTCCTTGTTATCAACAAAAAAATATGGGTTGGGTTTCTTTATTTGATGAGGCATCCTTATCTCCTTTCAAAAAAAATTGCCACTTAAATTCAATGACCACGCCAAACCAGAGACTAACACCTAATTATAATAAAGTCAAATATAAAAATAAACTTATCTGCGCGGCCAACCGGGCTCGAACCGGCAACCTCTCCCGTGACAGGGGAGTGCTCTAACCAATTGAGCTATGGCCGCAATGGAAGATAATCTAACAAAAATAAAGAGAAAAGGGAAGAAGCCAAGTTTGACTTGTCATACCCTACAGGTTAGACTAGTGAAAACCGCGGGGTGGAGTAGCGGTAACTCGGGAGGCTCATAACCTCCAGACGCCCGTTCGATTCGGGCCCCCGCAACAAGAAATAATATAAGTCGGGGTAGCTCAGTTGGTAGAGCACGGGACTCATAAGCCCGGGGTCGTGGGTTCGATCCCCACCTCCGACACACGTTAAATATAGTCAAACTCGCGGAAGACTTTTTCAAACAAACCTAAAACTCTTTTAGCCTCACGTTTAGTAAGTTCAAAACCTGCCTCGTGGGCAATCTTATTGCGGATACGATGCGCCTCCCAAGCATCCTCAAGTGTGAGGAAGTCGCTCGGCTCCACTGCCCTCAACCTCTCTCCCATATCTTGCCCAGGGTAACCCATCTTTTTTACTAACTCATCTAAAATTTTATCGGCCTCAATAATTGCCAGTTTCCAATTCGCCTCGTTATCAGTATCAGTATAGTCCACAAGTTTTTGCCAATTATCATTTGCCGCCCTCTCTACGGTAAAGTCTTTTTGAGACAGGCTAAGCAATTCGGCCTTTTCTTCTCCTCTAAGTTTGATTAGCTTGCGCGCTAAAACAATAATAAAAAAGGTAAATACACCCGCGATAATTGCTAGAATAAATTTAATCCACCATTTTACATTTGGGTCAATTAAATTACCTGCGGAACCACCAAATAACTTAACAATAAAAAAATAAATTAGATAAAAAAAGTATTCCAGATTTAAATAATTAGGCTCAAAATTGTTCATTTAAAAATTGTTTACCTAAATTAAAAAGTCGTGATTCAGCAAACGCCGGTGACATTAATTGTAACCCAAGTGGCAAATTATTGCCGTCCACACCGGAGGGGATAGAGATGGCCGGAATACCCGCGAGGTTGGCCGGCACAGTAAAAACATCTTCAAGATACATTTGGATTGGATCGTTGACCTTCTCCCCTGGCTTAAAGGCTGGCGCCGGCGTGGTGGGCGTGGCGATAATATCAACGGTTTTAAAAATCTCCACCACCTCGCGTCTGATCAACTCCTTCACCTCCACCGCTTTACGATAATAGGCGTCGTAATAGCCTGACGAGAGCACGTAAGCGCCCACCATAATACGTCGCTTAGGTTCCGGCCCAAAGCCCGCCTCGCGCGTGGCGGCGTATTCTTCCCACAGATCCTTGCCCGTCGTGCGCGCGCCATAACGCATGCCGTCGAAGCGCGCGAGGTTGGTGGACGCCTCCGCTGGCGTGATCACATAGTAACAAGGCACAGCGTATTTAAAACTCGGCAAATCCACTTCCACAATTTCATGCCCTAGATCTTTTAACTTTTTTAGCGACGCTTCAAAATTATTCTTCACCGATTCAGCCAAGCCGGTGGTGAGAAATTTGTACGGCACGCCAATTTTGTACGGACCATTTTTGGCTGGCAAATCTTCATTCCCCCGCGCTGAAGTTGAGTCGAGATTATCCGCGCCTTTAATTACATCGTAAATTATTTCCGCATCCTCCACCGTTTTAGTAATCGGCCCGATCACGTCAAGCGACGAGGTGAGCGCAATGAGTCCGTGGCGCGAGACACGGCCGTAAGTCGGTTTAAAACCCACCACGCCGCAGAAGCTCGCCGGCTGACGAATTGATCCAGCGGTGTCGGAACCAAGCGAGCCGAGCGCCAGATCCCCCGCCACGGCCGCGGCCGAACCACCAGAAGACCCGCCCGGCACGCGCGATGGATCGCGGGGATTTTTGGTGGCACCATAAGCTGACTGCTCGGTGGAGACACCCATGGCAAATTCATCCATGTTGACTCGACCCAAAAGTAACGCCCCTTCAGCTTTAAGTTTAGCCGTGGCCGTGGCGTCGTAACTGGCCACATAACCTTCAAGAATTTTAGACGCCGCGCCCACCCTTTTGCCATTTACCAAAATATTATCTTTAAGTGCGATCGGTAAACCGTAGAGCGCGCCAACACTCTCACCGCTCTCCAACCTTTTATCCAAACTTTCGGCTTGCGCTAAAGCATCGTCGAAGACTTCTAAATAAACATTCCAGTCCGGATTTTTACTTTCAATTTCTTTCAGATAACTCTCCGTTAATTCGCGCACGGAAAATTCTTTTTTCACCAAGCTCTCCCGAGCCGTTTTAAGAGTTAAATTTTTGAGCTCAATTTTCGCCATGTTTTAAAGAATCTTCTTCACTTTTAGTCTCCCCCCCTCGCTCTCGGGGAAGGCGGCGATCAACGCGCCCGAGAATTCCCCCGGCGCATGGGGCTTCTCGTCTTCCCTCATCACATTCACCGCCAAGTGACTTTCTTCACTCGGTGAAGCTTCCCCCGCCTTAGCGTTTTTCAGTTCTGAAACGTAGTTTAAGATGTTATTTAAATCCGTTTCAAGCTTCGGCAACTCCTCCGCGCTTAGACTTAATTTAGATAATTTAGAGAGGTTAAGAACCTCTTCTCGGCTAATCATATGGCTATCATATCACTAAGCGAGCAATTTTTGAAATTCGGATTCGGAGATGATTTTTATGCCTAATTGTTCCGCTTGAGTAAGTTTACTGCCCGGATCTTCACCGACGACAAGGTAGTCTAAGTTTTTAGAAACACTCGAGAGCACTCGGCCGCCGGCTTGTTTAATTAAATTTTTGGCCGCATCGCGGGTAAGATTTTTAAGTGATCCGGTGAGCACGAAAGTTTTGCCGGTCAACTTCTGGTTCTTATTTGTATTAACTTCGAGCGGTTTAATTTTCACTGATTCAAGCAGCCGCGCCAGCGCTCTCTGATTTTCTTTATCTCCAAACCAACTCACAATACTCTCCGCCACCACCTCGCCCACGCCGTCGATGAGCGCTAATTCCTCTGCGCTCGCAACCCGGACTTTCTCTAAAGTTTTAAAATGAACAGCTAAATCTTCCGCCGTTTCCTCCCCCACGTTATCTATGGATAGCGAGACTAAAAATCTGGGTAAAGTTACACTCCGATGACGCTCGATAGAATTTATCAACTTCTCCGCTGAAGTCTCAGCGAAGCGAGGCAAGAGTAAAAGATCATCTTTTTTCAATTCAAAAATATCGACAAACTCATTCACCAAACCGTTCTCCACCAGCACATCAATTACTTTGGGCCCCAAGCCCACAATATTAAACGCACCCTTAGAAACAAAGTAATGCAGGCGTCGCAGATGTTGCGCGCCAGAGTTTGGGTCAGTGGCGCGATAGGCCGCCTCGCCCAGGATGCGCTCAATCGGTCCGCATTCGGGCAGCGATTTAGGAAAGCGGAAAGGCTTTTCTTTCCCTACCCGAAATTCTGGCAGAACCTTCACGATGTCGGGGATAATGTCGCCGGCTTTGCGGAGAATTACCGTGTCGCCGATTCGCACATCAAGTCTGATTATTTCATCTTCGTTGTGTAAGGTGGCGCGCTTCACCGTGGAGCCAGCTAAGAAGACTGGTTTCAATTTCGCAATCGGCGTCACCACGCCCGTGCGCCCAATTTGGAAGATGATATCTTCCACCACCGTGGTCACTTCCTCAGCGCGGAATTTGAAGGCGATAGCAAAACGTGGCGCCTTGCCCGTGTAACCAAGTTTATTTTGAAATTCTCGAGAATTCACCTTCACCACCACACCGTCGAGGCCGTAATCCAAATTCTTCCCCTCCTTTTGCCACTTCTGCCAATATTTAATTACCTCATCAATGTTCGCACACTCCTTAAAGTTTTTATTCACCCGAAAGCCGAGCTCGGTTAAAAGTTTAAGTTCCGCAATTTGATTGTCTGGTTCGCCATCGCTTGAAAGCGCGATATCGTAAATAAAACTTTCGAGCTTGCGGGAGGCCACGATCTTCGGGTCGAGCTGACGGATCGTGCCCGCTGCCACGTTGCGTGGATTAGCATAGAGTTCCTCTCCCGCTTGCTCACGCGATTTATTTAATTTTTCAAAATTTTTCTTACCTAAAAACACTTCACCCTCCACAATAATTTTTTCTGGCACTTTAGTTTTTCCTCCCCCGCTTTTGCGTAGCAAAAGCGGCACAGACTCAATAGTCCGCACATTCATGGTCACATCCTCACCCGTCACGCCGTCACCGCGTGTGGCGGCGGTTTTAAGTTTCCCCTCCTCATACGTCAACACGATTTTAAAGCCATCAATCTTTAGCTCCACGCTGTAGCTCACCTCACTCACGCCGAGCAACTTCTTTACTCGACCATCAAAGTCTCTAATATCTTCAATTGTAAAAGCATCATTAAACGACCATTGCGCCACCTCATGACGCACCTTCACAAATTGCTCCATCGGCTTACCCGCCACCCGCTGACTTGGCGAATCCGCCGTCACTAGTTCGGGGAATTCCGCTTCAAGCTTCACCAGCTCATCTTTAAGCGAATCCAGCGCCTCGTCAGAAATCTCCTGCCGATCCTCCACATGATAAAGATACCGATGATAATTAATCACCTCCCGGAGCTTAAGTAAGCGCTCTTTGGCCTTGGTAAATTCCACGCTCATATGTATGTATAGACTACTTGGATGAAACGGTCATTTCAACTCTACGCAAAGAAGTGGAGGTGTCGGGTAAATTTGATCCCGTGACTACAAATTTATCAATTCTCGGGGTTCCGATGTCTTTAGTTACGGTTACCTTGGCCCAAGTGCCATCACCGTAGCTAAATTTAAAATTATTATCACTGACACAGGTGACCCCATCGCTACAATTAGTAATATAAGTTGGATCAGAATATTCTACCGCTACACCCTCGCCACATTTTAACGTTGCGGGCAATGGTGTTGGTGGGGCTACCATACCTGTAAAATCAGCCGTAAGGGGGTTAGCGTCGTGGTCAAAACTATCTGAAATTTGTCCAAAAAAGTTTTTGGTCATGTTACTATTTCCAAAAGTACAACTTGCCTCTAAATAATCACCGCAATAATACCAATAATTATCCCAGAATCTAATACAATCCCTAGTGCTGTCCATAGTATAGAAAGCAATCTGCATATTTTCTACAGTTGAAGATAAAATTAATTGTCGATAGGTAATATCAAACAGACTCAAACTCACAGTTAACACAATACTTACCAATAAAACTGCGTAAAGTAACACAAACCCGATTTTTCTTTTTTTAATGTTGACCAACATAATATAAATAAGAGGTAAGCTCGCGATTTTTATTAACACCTTTCTCATTCCAATTAACTGCCACTCTCACCTTAAGTTCTTGATTTGGTTCTACTTCGTCAATATATACCCTTCTTGTAAAAATTGGACCACGAGCATTTCCACTTCCGATGGTTGAAGCCAAAACATATTGTCTATTACTATTACTAACATCAAACTGTAGATCGCAACTGGTACCGGAGCATACATTAACGGTTATTGTGTTATCAAGACCATCAAAGATAGAACAACCAACATTAACAGCACTGCAATCCCTCCCCTGTGTTGCAATCAATTCATGTCGCCAGTCCTTGCTAGTAGGGCCAAATGCATTAATAGCTCTTTTGGCTTGCACCGCCTCTAAAGCTTCGAGAACTAGATAATTGGCGGCTACTTCATTTTTGATTGAGATTCCGTCTGATATATTGCGAGTGGCTAATACTAATGGACCCATCACCCCAATCAGTAATATGGTGATTGCGGTTAATGACTCGATTAAAGTAAACCCGCTTTTTTTAATTTTATATCTAAAAGTAATCATCATTAATTTCTTCTTGAAGAAGCAATGGTTTGTAAATCAAAGATGGTTTCGTGTTTTGTCCCACCCGCCACCACAGCACTTATATTTACTTGCACCCTCGGGAGACCCTGGTGGGTTACCCTAAACATTAAGTTCTCAATATCTACTTCTGGGGAAGTTATTGGAAAAAAGGAACTGGGGACCGATGGATTGGTTGAGTACATAATCTCTCCCCTGCCATTTGCATCCACATTTAATTTGTAGGCCACAGGGATTTGGCCATTGTATTCGAGACCAGGGCCACTGCCATCATTGTCTACACCGCCAGTGGCTACGCACTCCGCCTGACTGCGAAAGAAAGTACAGTCTGTACGAAAAGTATACATAAATAAAGTATCGAATGTTGTAACTCCGCTCGCATGAGGGGGGCAACCCCTCAAATTAACTGCAGTACCATAAGGAAAATAAAAAGATGAGACGCTGTTGGCACATCCATAAGTATTTCCGTTACGAACCTCAAATGCCATTTTATTGAGAGCAAAGTTGACGTTATCCACTGCAAGCTTGATAGCCTGGGCCTTTTTATTAATATCACTAGCGGTGATTAAGGCGCCAGTGGCGATTACAGCTACCACAGCAAAAATAGACACTGCCACCATAATCTCAACTAGTGTGAAGCCTGATTTTTTAGTAAAATTTTTCATAAATTAGCAGGAAAAATTAAGGGTAACTGGGACACTTTTAGTATAAATATAACCGGTACTCCAAATTACTACATCTTTTTTAATACTTGGATTTCTGATTGATTCTAATCGTACCACAGTGCAAACAACATTGGTTTGTGGTGCCCCAACCCCATCTGAAAAAATTGCGTCTGGGTAGGCACGTCGGAAAAGCACGTTAGTGACCCTGGTCGCACTGTTACATGTTGTGGTTGTTGTGCATCTGGCAAGACCGTTAGGATCAGAAATCTTTATACCACCCTGCATACTAAAAATTTCAACCAACTCAGGTGTAGGTGAAGTATTGTAGTCATAATTATTATTAAAATCAGCGAACATAGCAAACGAGCTATCAGTTAGACCATTAGCTTGGTTCAAATCAAAATCCAGACCATATCTCTCAACTGAGTTACCGCTGAACTCTCTCCCACTATTGCCATACACTTGAGCTTGGCGGGCCACAAGGGCAATCTGCTGGGCAACCAAACCCACAGCCGATTGATCACGAAATCCCGGGAGGTTAGAGAGTACTACCCCGGTCATGATCACAAAAATACCAATTACCACCATTAACTCGAGAGTGGTAAACCCTTTTTTAAATTTTAAAAAGTTCAAGGACATTGATTTGAAAAAAGAAGACGAGTAGCAAACCGAAAATGAGGAAGGGAGCAAACGGTAACTCACTCTTAATTGTAAGTGTTTGTGCACCACGTCGCAACTTACTTAACCCCATACCAGCCAAACCCCACAAAGCTCCCGACCAGCAAGCGATGATGAGCGCAGACGCACCTGAAGTAAGACCAAGCATAAAACCAATACCAGTTACTAGTTTAGCATCACCAAAGCCAAGCCACTTACCTCGCGATACCAGCCAAATAAATCCAAAGAAAGCAAAAAAGTAAACTCCAGCCAAAAGGGCTTCAGGATCTTGCCACCAAGCCAGCACTGCACTTGCAATAATAAATGCGTAAACCATCCCATCAGGGATAATCTTGTGGCGAAGATCATACACCGCAATCACCACAAGTAGACTCATAATTAGCCAATGAGCAATTAATAAAATCACAAGTTCGGTAGGGAATGAACCAAACTCAAAACTACTTGGCAAAAATTTTATCGAAACTCCTAAAAACAAAATCGCAGTGAAGAACTCAACCAAGGGGTACGTGGCGGAAAATTGACTGGCGCACTTGGCGCATTTGCCGCGCTGGATTACATAACTCAAAACAGGGATTAACTCCTTCCAGGTGAGTGTGTGGCCGCAAGAGAGGCACTTAGATCGCCCACCCACTGTGCGTCCGGTGTTATAGCGATAAATTACAGTGTTTAAAAAACTGCCAATGATGAGACCGAACAGAAAAGAGAAAATTAGAAATAAATTTAACACCTCAAAATTATACCACGAGATAATCCAACTATGGAGTGCAAAGACCCCCGCCTACACCAGTAGCAACTCCGAAGAAAAAATCAGTGTCAGCACAATAAATTGGCTCTGACCCGTCTAAATCGATGGACACTGCACAATTTCTAACTGTATTGGGTATAGTACCAGCTAAAGTTACACTTTTAACGCTATCATTCTGTAAAGTTTGTTGATCAATATATGTAAAAGAACTTTGTAACGTAGAGCCTACTCCACAGATATTAAGTGGAAAATTTCCATTCGGTAATCTGCTGGCCTCAAAACCCGACCGTACTGACCTCAACGCAGCCACAACAGCGTTATTGCGAGCTTTCTCCCTAGACGTACCCAAGGCAGCTATCACTATCCCAGACAAAATTCCAATAATTGCGATTACTACTAATAACTCAATGAGAGTAAAACCTTTTTGTTTTGACATGATGATAAATTATACCACGGTCTTAGTTTTAAAAACAAACTGTTTATACAGAAAGAAACTCGAGAAGGCAATCAACCCGGCACTGATTACTTGTGCCAACAAATACCAAATATGTAGATACTCCACAAAAACTAACATAAAAAAGGTATTCAACACCAAGTTTATTAAAGCAACCCCCAGATATGAGGCGGCTTGCACATGCACATCTTCCATAACTTTATTATCGAATGTCCAAAACTTATGTAAAGTAAAACTTACAACAAACGAACAGAGTAATGATATAGATGTAGAAAATAAATACCACAAGCCAAGCCAATCTGTTAAAACGTAAAGGATGCCAACATTTACAATTGCTCCAGTACAACCGGACACTAAATACTTGATGTATTGTATCTTAATTATCTGTCGAAAATATTGAACCATAGTATGTGCCAAAGTGCCGCCACACCATCCCGCCAAGTAATTTTTTTTCCTTCTTCATATGTACGACCAGCATATGAAATACCAACTTCGTATATTTTACTTTTCGTGTTAGACACTCTGGCCGTAAGCTCCACCTCTATCCCAAATCGCTTTGAAACTAGTTTTGGTAAGATCTCTTTCACTACTTCCTTTTTAAAAACCTTATAACACGTCTCCATGTCTGAAAGGTTAAGATTGGTGAAAACATTTGACACAAAAGTTACAAACTTATTCGCTAAATAATGATGAAAGTAAAGCACACGTCTGGGTCTATCCGAGACCAACCTTGATCCATACACCACATCCGCCTTACCGTCCAAAATTGGTTGCAGCAAAGTTGGGTAATCAACCGGATCATATTCTAGGTCTGCGTCTTGAATAAGTAAGATATCCCCTGTCGCCTCTTTAAATCCTCTAATTACGGCTGAACCCTTGCCTCCATTAACTCCACAAGCAATAACTCTCACCCCACTTAGAGTCTGGGCTTTAGCTACAGTTGAGTCTTTGGATCCATCGTCAATAACAATAATCTCTTTATCTAACCCCAAAGAATTTGCCACCTTCACTCTTTCTACAATTTGAGTAATAGTCTTTTCCTCATTATATGCAGGAATGATAATTGATAGTTTCATATTTGATCAAGCTGGACATTATCGCCAACTGGAATAAAATAGCACTCATGACCCCAAACATGCAACACCGATCAGAGTCTTTTGTGCCCAAAAAAAAGTTTGATAAATTACTCCACTGGTGGAGATATAGATTTGCAACTAAATTTATAATAGAAAATAGCCATGGAGAATTTTTTTGCTGTGACCTCGGGTGTGGCCTAAACGCTGATTTTTTGAATAAAATTGAGAAACATATTGCTGGTGCTATTGGCTTGGATATAAAGGTAGATAATGAATACCAATCAAACAAAATAAAACTATTAGAAACTGACCTGAACCACGATTTACCAATACAAAATAATTTTGCAGACATCGTAACATCAACTGCCGTAATAGAACATTTAAACGACTATAAAAAATATGTATCTGAAATTTACAGAATCACAAAAAATGGTGGCTCCGCCATTTTGACTACACCAACCTCAGCAGCTGAGCCCATCCTAAAAATACTTTGCCTTTTGGGCTTGATCGAGAAAGAGGAAATTGAGGACCATAAACAATATTTCGACAAAAATAAACTTATTGATACTTTTAAAGAAGCGGGATTTAAAAAGGTTAAAATAAGAAAATTTCAGTTAATATTTAATTACTTAATAGTAGCCGAAAAATAACCTGGGAATTAATTGACTTTATATACTGAGTAGTTTGTCCAATCACCAAAAACCTTTTCAAATCTGTCACTTTCTGTGAGTAGTCCATTTAAAAATGGGTGGTTTCTTGATGTAACAACGTAGCTAGTTTTAAGATCTTTAAGCAAAATCTCGGCAGCTAAATCCCCCTCCTTTTTATACCAATTCTTGATTTCTGACTCCTTCTTTGCGATCAACGCTCGCTCTTTATCTTTTTCTGGGCATTTTTCTTCTTCACAAACATACCCTCGAGTTGATATATTCCACCAAAGCCAATAAAGTTTTGGGCTATATGAATATGAAAATCTAGGTTCTAGGCCGGTTAGATAATTATTTTTAGGACTGTGATAATAAAGCTGTGGGAACCAGCTCCAATTTGCATTAAATATTGTATCGCCTGGTTTTGTATTTATCTTAAGCCATCCTCCGACCCCAGCAAACTCCTCCACAGTGGCACCTCTGGATAAATTTTGTTGCAAAAACAGCACATTGCCACCAAAAAAGTAAATGAGAGTGATGACTAGGCCTATCGTTGCACCCCTTCGTACATCACGGTGAGTAATGTGGATATATTGCCGTAGTTGATTTAAAGATAGTATTAGATACATAGCAGCAAAAAATACAAAAAAATCACCAAATCTGCCGCTTACAGACGTAGTACCCAGCAATGTCCCAAATGTTAAAGTGAAAAGGGTTAATTGTAACGATCTGTTAGGGTGTAAATCATCTAAATAATCTGTAGTTCTGTTAGCCCTAAACCTAAAAACTATATACTGGTAAATCTCTAGTGAGCCAAGCATTAAAATTAGCCCAACAACGATCATATTATTTTTAATGAAGTCAAAAAAATCCACCGGGTAAAGTTCCACCCCCTCAGAAAGAATTACCTTTTTACCGATTATTGTGTCCGTAAAAACACCAAAAATAATGTCTTTCATATAATTTAAAAATCCTGGAGAAATAAGGTAGACAACAACTAATGAAAAAATTAGGGACAAAGCAGGAAACAAAATTATTTTATAACTGGCCCTCTCTTTGTAAAATTTTTTACTGATAAAGAACACTGTTGCCACACCAAGTGGGAAAAAAAATGTGGCACTATGCCAAAAAAAATAAAAAATCCCAAGAAAAAAAGCTGCGAAATACTTATTCCTATGCAAGAAAATCAAAAGTAAAAGAAGTAATACTGGGGCTAAAGCGTACGGCCTAGATAAAAACAATCTCCATATTGCGCCATAATTAGTTAGAGAAAAGATGATGATTATCCAGATAAGTGGATTTCTTATTCCCAATCGACTACAACACCAATACAGAATCGTAAAAGCTAGAGACGCAATAATAATTGCGTAGAGTTTAATGCCTATAAAAAGTGGGGTAAGATACGTAAACGGAATTAGTGCTAAATAGAATAGAAAATTGTAATAAACGTAATATTTACCCCCCTGTGCCATATCTGAAAGACTAATAGCCTGAAAATTCTCAAAAGAATTAAAGAAACCATTATCTAACATTCTCTGTGCGAAACGAATGTGGAAAAAGTGATCGTCACCACTAGAAAGAGCCCCAACATTTAAATAGGCAAGAATGAAAATAATAAAGAATAAAGAAAAAACCAATAATACTTTTAAGTATTTTTTTGTCCCAATAAAATCTGAGATTTTTCGAATCATTTTATGAATCTCCAATTTAATAATTAATGAACTATTTAAGCATTTATGCACATCTACAGCAAGAAACCCCGCGAAATGCCGCGAGGTTTCTTGCTAGTTAAATAAGCCTATAATATTAAGAGGCTATAGACAAACTGCATCACTACTATTGTTCTGTCCGACACTCGCATTGCCATTTATATTTCCCATGTCTGTAACAGAACCAGAATAACCAGTTGAATCAGCGCAGTAGTAACCAGCACCAGCAGTAACAGCTTCAAAATTGGCTACGAATGCCCAATTTGATGAACCAACAGTTGCATTGCCGGTAAATGCGCACTCTGTGTTAGCGTTCCCGATTTGACTATTTACTGCATCCCATAAAGTATCGAGGCCACCGGCTGCGGTACTTGCACAAAGGTTAGCGACATAAGTTCCACCACTTCCCACTCCTAACTCAGCTTGGGATCTCATCGATGAGATACTGGACTGAGCTGAAGCGATTTTGGCCTTGTTTCTGGCGCTACCGAGTGAAGTGAGTACGATTCCGGATAAGATACCAATGATGGCAATAACCACCAAGAGTTCAATTAATGTAAAACCTTTTTTGTTCATAAAATTCTTAAAACTTAATTTTTGACCTTTTAATAAATCTAATAAATAACTTTAGACAAAGAGTATTATATTCCTCCCCCCGAAAAGGGCAAATATAGTGGGGAAAACTCGTGGATAAGCCTTAAATTCCCTGAGCGAGATTGTATATCGGTAACAATACAGACGTAAGCAATAATCCCACCATTAAGCCGAGCATCACGATCATCGCTGGTTCAATGAGGTCTACGAGTGTGCGGATTTCGTTATCTACCTCGCGTTTATAGAACCGCGAAAGAGTTTGAAGAATAAAGCCTAATTTACCCGACTCCTCACCCACCTTGATCATTTGCACCATAATATTTGGGATTTCAGGATATTTATAGAAGATGGCCGACATTTGCGAGCCCGACTTAATACTCTCTGAAGCCTCTTTCAATATCTCTTCATAAACTTGGTTGCCAGCTACAGATGAAGTAATCTCAAGCGCTCGCACCATAGAGATACCGGAAGTTAACATGGTGGAAAGGTTGTCGGCGATACGCGAGAGATAAATTTTACGATAAAGGCGGCCAATGTAAGGCACATTAATTTTGAAACGAGATAAGCCCACCTTGCCACCCTGAGTGGCAATGTAGCGGCGCACAATCACCGCCACAATGGCAGCCAAAAATGCTGCAATCAAACCATAATTAACAAAGAAATCACTGATCCAAATAACCGCCTTGGTGTAAATTGGTAACTCTTGACCAGTCTCTTCTAAAATCTCACTTAACTTTGGGATCACAAACACCATCATCAGCACAATAACCAAAACGAAGGTGGCAATAATAAAAGCTGGGTAAATAAGTGCGTTTTTGGCTTTAGAAGTGAGCTCATAAGAACGCTCAAGATAATCCGCGAGATAAGAAAAGTTCTCCGACATTTTACCTGACTCCTCGCCGGCCTCCACCATGTGCACATAAAAGTCGGCGAAGACTTTAGGATGCTTCTGCATCGCTTGAGAGATTGGCAAGCCACCTTTAATGTCGTCGGTGACCTCGGTGAGCACCAGGCGCATAGTGGGATTGTCTGACTCGGTGGCCATCAAGCGGAAAGTAGAGAGTGCGGAAACTTTAGCTTCAAAGAGTGTAGCAATTTGTCTTGAAAGAAGAACTATATCTTTATTTTTAACCTTACCGCCAAAATTTAAAAGCTTACTTAATGCCCCGCCCTCACCCTCGGCTTTAATATCGATAATTATCAAACCACGGCGCTGAAGCGAGCTCACCGCCAAATTAGCATTTGGCGCCTCAATGGTACCCGCTTGTGGTTCACCGTTTTGGGTAGTGGCCTGATAGTTAAAAATCATAAATTATAATAAGCGTTCCAAACCTTTTTGGTTAATGGAGAATCTAAAAGCGTTTTCTTGACTGATTTCGCCTTTGCGCACCAGCTCGGCTAGAGAGTGGTTCATGTCGACCATCCCCTGATCAGAACCCGTTTCGATAACTACATCAATTTCAGCGGTGCGACCCTCACGTACCAAGTTGGCAACTGCATTATTATTTAAAAGAAGTTCATAAGCTGGCACCAAACCTCCGGCCGTGCGCGGAATTAAACGTTGAGAAAAGATTCCGATTAAGCTCCCCGCGAGTTGCACCCGAATTTGTCGTTGTTGATTAGGTGGGAAGGAATCGATAATACGGTCGATAGTTTGAGCAGCGCTATTAGTGTGCAAAGTTGAAAAAATTAAGTGACCAGTTTCTGCGGCAGTAACTGTGGTAGAGATTGCCTCTGGTCCGCGCATCTCACCCACCATCGCCACATTCACATCTTGGCGAAACATCGCCTTAAGCGCTGAGTGGAAATCGGTGGTGTCAAAACGCACCTCACGTTGATCAATAATTGAGTGGTCACTGGTAAAAATGTATTCGATAGGATCCTCAATGGTCACAATATGCTCAGTGCGCTCATGATTGATCATATCAATCATTGAAGCAAGCGTGGTAGATTTGCCGTGACCCACCGGCCCCACCACAAGGAAGAAGCCCTGCTCAAGCCGAGTAAAGTCGGCCAAGCGATCGGGTAAATTAAGTTCTGAAAAACTCTTAACTTTGAGCGGGATTAAACGGAAAGCCGCGCCTACAAAGCCCTTTTGGTAAAAAGCATTACCACGGAAGCGCACACCACCAGCTAAACTATATGAGAAATCAATGTCTTTTTGTTTGTTAAAAAGCTCTTTATTTTCTTCACTTAAGGCACTCATCACCATGCCTAAAGTATCTTCAGGCGTGAGAACTGGCTTTTTAACAATCGGAATGAGATCACCAGATACACGAATAGATGGATGCCGGCCAGCGGTTAAGTGGAGATCGGAAGCCCCCTCTTGGGTCACAATCACCACCAAATCTTCTAACTCTTTTTTATAATCCGTCATTTATTTTGTCCGCGCTTTTTATTAAAGATTTCAATAACTTTAGCCACCACCTCACTTGGCGTAGCACTAGCTTTAACGATGTATCCATCAACTCCCAAACTTAAAGCCTTCTCGATATCATCTTTCTGGCCCAAGTTTGAGAGCACTACTACCGCCGAATCAAGATCTACCTTTTTGGCTTTCATTTGGCGGATCAATTCAAAGCCGTCCATCGCCGGCATAATAATGTCCACCAAATATATATCAGGTCGGAAACCTTTACTCACCTTCTCAAGCGCTTCTGCGCCAGAAAAAGCCGTCTCAATATTAAAGCCGGACTCCGTGAACTTGATTGAATACATATCAAGCAAAAACTTATCGTCATCTACAATTAAAATTTTGCGCTTATCTTCATTTATCATGTTTGTATTATATTACAATTTACTCACTTCCTCAAAGGGCACTATCCCCTCAAAAGCTTTTAATAGGGCGTCCTCCTTCATTGTGAACAAGCCGTTGGCTCTACTGATCTTATACATTTCGGCTTCAATTGGATTTTCCATGATTGCCTTTTCAATTTCACGATTAATTTCCATAATCTCAAACACTGCACCTCGACCCTTGGTGCCACCTGGGCAAGTGGCCGATCGAGCCCCACGGTACACAGTGGTTGGAATTTTAATATCTTTCCGGAATTTAGGATCCACACCCTCAATTGCTTTCTCAATCATCATTTTAATTGCACCTTCCACTGGTACTGGTTCTTTAGAATCAGCGCAAAGGGTTGGCACCAAACGTTGCGCCACCGCCAAAATAAGTGTGGCAGCAATTAAGTATGCATCCACGCCCATATCCACCAAACGTGGCACCACCCCTGCGGTGTTGTTGGTGTGAAGTGTTGCCAACACCAAGTGACCAGTAAGCGCCGCCTGAATGGCAAGTTTAGCTGTCTCACCATCGCGAATTTCTCCCACCATTATAATATCAGGGTCCTGGCGCAAAATTGAACGCAAACCGTTGGCGAAGGTGTAATTAATTTCTGGTTGCACTTGAGACTGGTTAATGCCCTCAATGTTGTATTCCACTGGATCCTCAAGAGAGACTATGTTGTTTTTTTCTCGATCCAGCTCGCGGAGCATGGCGTAAAGCGTGGTGGTTTTACCAGAACCTGTTGGGCCAGTGATCAAGATCATGCCGTAAGGGCGCGAGATGGCATTGCGGAGCATCACTAAATTACGCTCACTCAAACCAAGAGTGCCAAGATTTAGGTTGGTGCGCTCTGGATCAAGAATACGGATCACCACCTTCTCACCGAAATAAGTAGGTAAGGTAGAAACACGGAAATCAATTTTTTTGGTTTCAATTTTTGCGGAAAAGCGTCCGTCTTGGGGTTTACGCTTTTCATCGAGCTTCATGTTGGTAAGAATTTTAATACGCGCCACCACCGCATCGTGCACATCAGCTGGCAAAATTAAACTAGTATACAAAGCGCCGTCAACTCTAAAACGCACCTTCACGTTTGAACCATTGGGCTCAATGTGGATGTCGGAAGCATTGCCGGAAGTGGCATGCTGCAAAATAACCGCCACAATTTTGGTCACCGGGGCATCCTCAATTATTTGTGCTTGAGCGGTTTTAATATCACCCTTTATCTCTTTGATCTCCTCTTCTTCAGCTTTAATATCCTCACTCAAATCGCCTAAAGCTTTTGAAACTTGCCCTGTAAGACCCTCATAACTCTCCATCAATTTATCAAAATCTGCTTTAGAGATAGAGAAGATTTTAAACGGCATCCCAAGTTTAGAAGCAATAAATTGGAGCGCATCACGAGCTTCCAAATTATTTGGATCAATCATACCCACCTCAAGTACACCATCTTTTAAACCAACCGGGGAAAGTTGGTAGTAAGTAGCGGAATTTTTAGGAATATAATTAAGAATTTCTGGAGCGACTTTTTCGTTTTCCAGAAACTTTTTTACTGGGATGGTGTTTGTGCTATCCATAGTGAAAATTTAAATTACGGAGTTGGCGAGGTGCTGGTGGCGCGAGAAGTCGACGCAAAACCATCGTCGCTGCCAAGCCAAATTGCGTTTGGATTGTAATCCTTGAAAGGATTCTCTCTTCCTGAAGGCTCCGGATCAAGGGGTTTACTAAAATCTTTAAAACCCAAAAACGCGGGGTTGGAGAAAATTGAAACATCAAGTTTGATCGCTTCAAGATTATTTAAAATTGCTAAAAATTGTCGGTTAGGTGTGATATCAACACCATCAATACTACCGGCAACTTCTCCTGATGATGAAACAAGCGATGGAGTATCATCAGTTTTGTCGGAAAAGAAAAAGAAGTAAACCGCCACCCCAAGACCAAGGACTAAAGCGATGATGATAATGTTATTAATAAGTTTGCCGTTCATAAATTTATTTTAACCAATAGGTTTTAAGGCCCAAATTAAAGGTGTACAAATTTTTCTCCCCTGTGGAGATGGAGAGACTGGCCACATCAAGCAACCGTAAACTAGTGGAGAGATCGAAGAGAAATTCCTTAAACGCTTCATACGAAGCC
This sequence comes from uncultured Candidatus Saccharibacteria bacterium, assembly GCA_964648765.1. Lineage (GTDB taxonomy): Bacteria > Patescibacteriota > Minisyncoccia > Phycocordibacterales > JACOZG01 > JBBTTN01. Next base: position 208,649 of record CAZYLF010000001.1, on the reverse strand, counting down.
GTCACGGAAAAGCTCACCACCACAGAATCGGCACTCAATAGACTTTCTCCAGACTGCGCGTCTGCTGATTGCCGCGTACCCACATCACCACCAGACACACTCACGCCACGCAAACTCATGCCATGGAACTTGGCGATGTTGTTCATGTCGATTATTAAGCGGACGTTATCGATGTTATCAGGCAGTAATTTGTCTAAACGTTCCTTTTGATCATCGGCAATAGCATTGTAAATTTTAAGTAATTCTTGTTGACGCCTCAGCAACTCATTAGCTTGATTAATACCCATCTCAAGTTCCACCTTTTGGGTTTTAAGGCCACGAATCTCCTCCCAAATCTTGTCGGTAAAGGTAAAAAATACAAACACAGCACTGGCAATAAGGATTAATGGGAGAAGGAACCGGGTCATGATGAAATTGTCTTATCGTATGATAACAAGTTTGGATCAATCGTAAGTGTAAGTTGGAAACTCACACTATCATCATCACCCACACTTAAACCAGAAAATACGAAACTAGTAACCTCATTAATATTTTCTGAAAACTTTTGGGATTGGAGTGCAATACTTTCATAACTACGAGCCTTGCCAGAGAGTTTAATGGTCTCACCGTCAAATGAGAAACTTGAATAACCCACTGTTTGAAGAGTCAATTTTTGTAAAATATCAAAAATTGGCAAAACAGTGTTGTGATTAACCACTATTTCATTAGCTTTTTTAATCTTGTTGTCTAAACGCTCAATCCGTTTTAATAAAACTTGCTCATCATTTAAACTTTCTTCAAGCTTAGCGAGTGCTGCCAAGAGACCGCAACCTCGGGTGAGGGCATCCTCACCCGTTGACGGTGTTTCTGGACACTCACGGTTAATCTCGTCTAAAAGAACATAACGATAAAAATATGTGGCACCCAAAAAGCCCAAAGAAACTATTAAGACAACCACCGCAATTACACTAAACAAGCCCACGCCCTCGCGTCGGTTAGAAACCTGCTTTGTTAATACTTGTTTGGGAATGAACGATGTTTGATTTTGCATATACTTTTTACTCCAATCTCTCAAGCTGTCTGGAGGCAAGACCTACTGCCACCGCGAAACTTGGACCAATCTCCTTGAGCACTTTATCTAAAAATGCGGGGTACTCTACTTTGCCGAAAGCATGACCCAAGGTAACCGGTACCTCAAAACTTTTACCAGCTGTTTCAAGTATCCCTTTCAAAAGTGAGCCACCACCGATTAAAACAATTTTGGAAACGCTGCGGCGATACTTTTGCTGATAGATCACGATCACTTTATTTACTTCAGAAAAAATGTAGTCAGTGATCGTATTCATTATACTAACAATTTTGCCATCAGTCTCCTTTTCCATTAGGCCAACCTCGCGTTTGATTTGCTCAGCCCGGGCAAAGTCCACATCAAGCGAGCGAGAAAGTGCTGTGGTGATATCTTGCGAGCCCTTACTAATGGTGTGGGAAAGTCGCACTACCCCGTAATCCACAACCGCAAGTTTGGAAGTGCCAGCTCCAATATCCAAAATTACAACTGGAGCAAGATCTCCTTCATACACCGCGCGGATAGCACTAAAAGTTTCAATCTCAAAAAATTCTGTTTTTAATCCAGAAGCCTTTGAGATTTCGTTGTATTGATTTACAACCTCTTTGTGGATAGCCACCACGAGCACTTCAATAGTTTTTTTGCCAGGTGTGTTAGTAACTCCCTCACCTTGATGCTTAGGGATTACCCACCAATCAAGCTCCACTTCAGAAATTGGCACGGGGATATATTTACGAGCCTCAAGTGGGATAATTTTATCGAGCTTATTTGCCGCCACTTCGGGCAACTCAATTATCACGAGCAAGCTCGCACCAAGCGGAATAGAGAAGGCAGCCGTTTTAGCCGTGACGCTCGCCTCACCAAAGAGATCTTTGAGCATCTCTTGTGTTTTAGCTGGTGCCAAGCTAGCCACTTGACCTACAGCCAAGTCACCATATGGACCAAGAGCAATCTCACCATAGGTCTCAAGGATCACCCGGCCGTGCTCCTTTTTAAGTTGCACTACTTTAGCCGAGGAATGCCCGATATCAATACCTAATACTTTATTATCTTTTTTTTGCCAAAGAACTAGCTTACCGCCGCCCCACAATTTCTCGAATGGATTGAACATGACATGTATATTCTGTTAACGTAAAGTATAACATAGAAAATCCACAATGATTTTACTCAAACTCAAACTTATCCACAGAAAGATTCTTAATTTAATCTTTCCTAAACGTTGTGCGGGGTGTAAAAAGCTGGAAACTTATATTTGCAGTGATTGCCTTAATAATATTGATCTTGCCGACCGCACTGAAGTCACTAAAGGCGTAGTCGCACTCTTTAATTATCACGACAAAGTTTTAAAAAAATTAATCTGGCAACTTAAATATCATGGACGGCGAGAAATTGCACAAATTTTAGGTCGAACAGCCTATGCGCATTTAATTGAGGATTTGGCTGAGCGTAAAATGTGGAATGGAAGAGATGAGAAAATTTTAATTATCCCCGTGCCACTTGCCCGCTCGCGAGAGCGTGCACGCGGATTTAATCAAGCAGAACTTTTAGCTAAAGCTTTTTGTGATGGTGATCAACAAAATTTTGAAATACTTACTGATGTTTTAGTAAAAGTTAAAAATACTCCCACTCAAGTATCACTTAAAAATCGTGAGGCAAGACTTAAAAATCTACATGGCGCGTTTAAGGTAAGTCGGCCAGAAAAAATTAAAGATCGCGACATCATATTAATCGACGATGTGGCCACCACCGGCGCTACTCTCACTGAATGTCGCAAAACCCTCCGCGCCGCCGGCGCCCACTCAGTGCTCCCGCTCGCCATAGCCTCTGGATAATTTTTGAAATTAATGATAAATGTGGTAGCTTAATGAGCATTGGAGAGGTGGCTGAGCGGTCGAAAGCAGCATCCTGCTAAGATGCTAACTGGGTAAAACTGGTTCGAGGGTTCGAATCCCTCCCTCTCCGTTTTTTATGAAAGCGATTATTTTGGCGGCGGGGTTGGGGAAGAGACTGCGTCCTCTCACACTTGATCGCCCCAAACCGATGGTGCTACTCAAAGGTAAACCACTCTTAGCTCACATTATAGACATCCTACCGCCAGAAATTGATGAATTAATTATCGTTACTGGCTACCTGGGCGAGATGATTAAAGATCACTTTGGCGAGGAGTATCAAGCAAAAAAAATTAATTATATTGAACAATGCGAGCCACGTGGCACCGCCTATGCCACCTTACTTTGCCAACCATTTATTAAAGCAGGAGAAAAATTTTTACTCCTTTTTGCCGACGATCTCCACAGCGCTAACTCCCTTAAATCAGCTTTGGAGCATCCGCTCGCAATTGTAACTAAAGAGACTTCCACGCCCGAGCAATTTGGTATTGTGGAACACGACTATAATCACCGAGTTATTGGGATTGAAGAGAAGCCCGAAGAGCCTAAAAGTAATCTAGCAGCGGTGGGCGTGTATGTGCTGGATGATCGAATCTTCAACATGCCGATGCCGACAGAGAAAAACGGCGAGATTTATTTAACGGAGATGATCGCTGAACTTGCCCGCGAGCACGAAGTGCGAGCGGTGATCTCGGACTTCTGGCATCCAATTGCCACACCTGAAGATCTGCTCGCAGCCGAAAAAATTTTGGTATAATAAAAAAATGAAACGCAGAGGATTTACCCTAATTGAACTCTTGGTGGTAATTTCTATCATCTCACTTTTGTCTTCTATTATTCTCGCTTCTCTCGGTGAATCAAGAGAAAAGGCCAAAGTAGCGCGAGCTAAATCAGATTTGATTCAATTACGTAACGCAATTTCCCTTCTTGCGTTTGACACAGGTAAGTGGCCATTTGGATGTGAACCATACAAAGTAGTCAGTGGTTTAACATCAGAAATTCCAGTAGATGACCCTCTATCAGGAATATTTGTACAACCATCACCCTGTACTTGCAACAGCCCAGGCACAACAGATTGTGAGGTGGGTTTCCCAAACTGCACCGGACCAAATGCAAATTCCTGCAGATGGAGAGCTAGTGATCTGAACGGGAGATGGAAAGGCCCATATATGAATACTCCAGTTGATCCATGGGGCATGGTATATTTTTTTGACGCAGATTATCCAGCTTACGTTAATAGATCTTCAATAGGATCTGGGTGCGGAAATAATACTTATGATTGTCCGCTTGATCCATTTAAAAACGCTACGGATGGCACCTGCGACGGTAACCATCCAAGTCTCGCTGTCTTGGCGTCATACGGTAAAGATAATATCGGATTAGGACTTTACAACTGCGATGACGTATTCCTTAGAATTTCTGACTAAGTAACTTGAGTTAAAATCCTCGCCAATTTAATTTGTTCGTAAGAATAAATTCCACCAAGTTTTTCGAAAATAGTTTTGAGTGGTTGTGAAGAATTTTTCTTAAACATATTTTTTATTTCTTTTAATTCATCTTCTTGCCCGCGCTCAAGATAAGTAATATCTTTTACAGAAATTTTTTTAACTTTTATTAAATCCTCAACGTGTTTAATAATCGTCCCTAAAGTTAATTTACGCCCCTTGGCAATTTCTTCTAAACTTGCTTTCTCCTTAATTAAAATCAGCGTCCCCTCAGATCCTTTAGCTTTTAAAACTTTTTTCTGTGGCACATTTTGCGCTTCCACTTCCCCACCTGAAGATTTAATAAAATTGTGATGCATTTTAGTGAGCTCTGCCGGTTCAATAACGCGGAAGTATTTACTCGCCTCGTCTGAGCCACGACGGAATTCCGCATCTTTAGTTCGCACCGCCGGATGCGTGGCCAAAGCACGCTCGTTTAAACCACGTAAATGTAAACCTTTAAGCGAACGTACTCGCGAAAGCGCCACGTAACCTTGGCCATATTCAAAGGCTTGAGAGAGATCGATGACTGCCGCGTCGAGTGAAATTCCCTGACTTTTATGCACCGTAATCGCCCAGGCGAGGCGAAGTGGTAATTGCTGGATCCTCGCCAGAATTTTGCCATCATTTTCTACCACCCACTCATTTTCCTCAACTACTAAAACTTTCCCTTCTCGCGTCTTCACAATCGGTTTACCTACAAGTTGATCGAAGCCTGTGACTTCACCTGTTGTGCCGTTTACAAACTCGCCTTCCAAACTATTTTTGGTAAACATTACTTTGGCCCCAATTTTGAGCGCTAAAGTTTCTGGTGACAAACAACTTTTTTTAAGAGCCTCAATTAAATGTGGCGCGCCTTTGGACGTCATTTTATAAATTCGGCCAGATGTATTTAACTTGCCCAATTCCGCATCATTAATCCTGTCCACGTTTTCATTGTGAGGAAAAAGTTGGGTAATGCCCCCAGGCACTTCATCTTGAGTTATCCGCCTTTCTAAATGTGCCATGTGCTGATTGGTAATTTCCCCACGACGTAAAGCCGAAAGCACATCAAGAAAGTTTTTATCTTCTTGCCGGTGTTGCTCATGCAAATAGCAAACCACTGGTTTAGCCTCGCCCCACACCGGCGATTGATAGGCAAATTGTGGTTCGGAATTACCAAACATATTCTTTTCATTTTTAAAAACTGGCGGAAGTTGGAAGAAGTCACCAACGAGCACCACTTGAATCCCGCCGAAAGGTAAACTCTCCTCTCCCTTCAGTAAACGGCAAACTTGATCCACCATCGCAAGCGTCCGCGCCGCGAGCATGGAGATCTCATCAATAATTAAAATTTTCGTCTTGCCGATGCGTCGCACCAAGCGCTCATTTTGCGAAATTAAATCGAGGTCGTAATCTGTTAAACCGCCCTTAATCCCGATCCCGCTCCAAGAGTGAATCGTCATGCCGCCAATGTGCGTGGCGGCAATGCCCGTGGAAGCCGTAATCGCCGGCTCAATATCGTGCTCGCGTAAATAGCGCACGTAGGCATTAACCGTGTGCGTTTTACCACTTCCCGGCTCACCGGTTAAAAAAACATTCGCCCCAGTTTTAAGAATTTTTAACGCCCCGTCTTGAGTCATGTGGACATTTTAAACTATCCATCTATAATAGCCACCAGCGTGTACATTTCTTCCCTTTTCTCTTTGCTAGGAGGCTCCCATGCGGATGATTCTTAGGAGAGGTAACAAAGAACTCACAAGAATAATGTTTCGATTTCGTGTCAACGGACAATGTTGGATCCCAGACGGAATTGAAGGTAAGGAAAACAGAACAAGAGACGACATGGCGATCGGCGTGGAAAAAGAAGAATACATGATTGGCTCCGGTGGTTTAATCGACCTAAGCGAGTTACCCAAAGTTCTCATCACTCTCGGCTACAAGATGGTCAGGTATTTTCATTCCAAAGAGCACCGCCTGTTGATTGGATACGATTTTGTTCCAGGAGAATCAAGGGAAGATGGTTTTGGTTTCCGCGATCCAGCCTTCGTCGCTTTTGGAATGTTGCTGTGCAATTACCATTGGGATATCGAATCGCACGACGCAGTTCTGAAGAATGGTGAGTACCGTCTCAGCCATAAAAAAAGTGTCGCCACTATCTTTTACTGCGACAGCCAAACGAGGCCGAGTTTAAAGAATGGTGGGTGTTCACAAATGCTAGTTGTGAAAGACGGAGAATTGAGAATCGAAAGTGAAGAGGTAAGGGAACAGCGGATCAAATCCCTTGCAGTGTAACAATCGAACGTGCCGCCCCAAGTATTATCGGGGCGGTTTTTTATATCAATGTTATGATAGTTTAATATTTATGACCCCAGACACCTTAGCCTCTGACGCCTTCCGACTAAAACCGGCTCAAACCAAAGCTTTGGAAAAATTGAAAATTTTGACACTTAAAGATCTGCTTTATCACTTCCCTACTCGGCACGAAATTCCGGCCAATGTCCGGAAAATTAATGAATTAATTGAGGGAGATAAAGTTTCAGTTTATGGGATTGTTTTGAGTACTAAAATTGGTAAGGCTTTTAGGAGGAAAATGCCTTTAGCCGAGATGACGGTTGAAGATGAAACGGGAAAGTTGAAAACGGTCTGGTTCCATCAAGTCTATATGGTTAAGCCGTTTGCGCCTGGCCGCGCCGTTAAACTCACGGGCACAGTTAGTAAGCGTAAAGATGAAATTTATTTATCTAATCCGCAGATTGAAGGAGTGGAAGATCTCGGTGGTGGCACGCTATTTTCCAGCCAAAAGACGGAAAGTCATTTTGGCGGACCCGCCCAAATGCAAAGCTTTTGGCGGGCGATTTACCCAGAATCGCGCGGTGTATCTAGCGCCTGGTTTGAATATCGAATTAAGCAATTAATCGCCAGCGGAATTTTAGATCAAATCGCCGACCCGGTGCCAATTGAAATTTTGGAAAAATATAATTTGCCGGTCTTGAAAACGGCAATGATTTGGCTCCACGCACCACAAACCGAGGATCAAACAAAAGTGGCACGGAAACGTTTCGCCTTTGAAGAAATCTTTTTTATCCAGTTGGCGCGCCAAAGTTTACGCCAAAAGTATCGCGAACATGAAGGCTTTAAAATTAAAGTGACCGACGAATTGCTTAGAGATTTTGTATCGAGATTCCCGTTCAAAATTACTGGCGCTCAAGAACGCACAATCAAACAAATTCTTGAAGACTTTAGCAAAGGTGAACCAATGATGCGTTTGCTCGAGGGCGATGTGGGCTCTGGCAAAACGGCCGTGGCCGCCTCAACCGCCTTCGCTGTGGTGAAAGCCGGGCACAGCGTGGCCTACATGGTGCCGACGGAAATTTTAGCGCGTCAACACTTTGAATCTTTCATCCAATACTTTCGTCATTTGAATATTAATATCGGTTTAATCACCGGCACCGAGTGTCGCAAATTCCCGTCTAAAATTAACATCGGCACAGAGAAGGCCGCCCACACTCACATCTCTCGCCCGCAACTTCTTAAATGGGTAGCCAATGGTGACATTCCGATTTTAATTGGTACACATTCACTTATCCAGAAAACGGTAAAGTTTAAGAACTTAGCTTACGTAATTATTGATGAGCAGCACCGCTTCGGCGTGGAACAACGCGCGAAACTAGCATCCCGCCACGAGCGCCTGCCTCACCTCCTCTCCATGACCGCCACGCCGATTCCGCGCACCTTGGCTCTCACTGTTTACGGCGATCTTGATTTAAGTTTGCTCGACCAATCACCTGTCGGTCGCAAACCGATCATCACGGAAATAATTCCGGAAAGTGAACGCTCAAAATCATATGAGAAAATCCGCGCGGAAATTAAAACTGGTCGCCAGGCTTATGTAATTTGCCCCAGAATAGATGAACCAGATCCAACCAAAGAATTAGCAGTGGAAGCTAAGTCGGCTAAAGCTGAAGCGGAAAGGTTGCAAACCAAAATCTTTCCGGAATTTGAAGTTGGTTTAGTACACAGTAAATTACTGCCGAAAGATAAGGAGCAAGTGATGGCGGATTTTACCGCTGGCAAAATTGATATTTTAGTCGCCACGTCAGTGGTGGAAGTTGGCGTGAACGTACCCAACGCCACGATCATAATTATTGAGGGCGCTGAACGCTTCGGCCTTGCTCAACTCCACCAACTCCGCGGGCGCGTGCTCCGCAGTTCACACCAAGCTTATTGTTACATTTTCACAGACTTAAAAACTGGTAAAGCTATTGAACGCTTGAAGGCACTGAAAGAAGCTAAGAGTGGCTTTGAGCTCGCCGAGATTGATCTCAAACTCCGCGGCGCCGGCGCCTTAAGTGGCGGCAAACAATGGGGCGTCTCCGACATCGGCATGGAAGCTTTACAAAATCTCAAGATGGTGGAAGCCGCACGCGAAGAGGCAAAAAAAATGATCGAGAGTGGAAAAATCTTTGCACTCCCAGAACAAAAAGAAATCCATTTTGAATAGTGTCGACCCGGTAGGATTCGAACCTACAACCAGCCGTGTATAAGACGGCGGCTCCACCATTGAGCTACGGGTCGGAAACCTAAGCCGCGGATATTATCCTCTCCTTAGGTTTAATCCCGTTTAAGATTAACAGTTTTTCGAAGTCTTCGCGATCGATGGTTTCCACTTTAATAAGTTCCTCAGACATATTATCTAACACTTTACGATTAGTGGTCACCAGTTCTCGAGCGCGCGTGAGCGCTTGATTCATAATCTCAGAAACTTCCGCATCAATCATCGCCGACACAGATTCTGAAGAAACTTTCTCGGCCACCGCACCACCACCGTTTAAATATTTTTGTGAGCCCATATCATAAGCTACCGGCCCGAGTTTATCACTCATGCCATAACGTGTGACCATATCGCGCGCCATTGAGGTGGCCACAGCAATATCGTTGGAAGCACCAGTGGTGATATCGCCAAACACCAACTGCTCCACCGCGTAACCGCCGAGCGACATCGCAATATCATCTAAAAATTCTTTTTTGGATTCTAACTTTTTATCTTCAAAAGGTAATTTGAGTGTGTAACCAGCCGCGTGTCCGCGCGAGATTATTGAAACTTTGTGCACCGGATCAGCATTGGGGAGCAATGACGCCACCAGAGCATGGCCAATCTCATGATAGGCCGTGATCCGCTTCTCTTTTGGCGAGAGGATGTGACTCTTCCGTTCTGGACCCAAAATCACCTTCTCCACACTGCGGATCAGATCATATTGGGTGATCTCTTTACGATTCTCGCGCGCGGCCAAAATCGCGCCCTCGTTCATCACGTTGGCCAGGTCTGCGCCAGAGAAGCCGGGCGTGCGCTCAGCAATCACGCGCAAGTTTACATCTGCGCCCATCGGCTTTTTGCGAGCGTAAATCTGGAGAATTTCTTCTCGATCACGAATGTCGGGCTTATCAAGCATCACTCGCCGATCAAAACGCCCTGGACGAAGAAGCGCCACATCCAGCACGTCGGGGCGGTTAGTGGCCGCCATCACGATCAACTTTTCGGTAGGCTCAAAGCCATCCATCTCTACCAAGATCTGGTTTAAGGTTTGCTCACGCTCGTCATTGCCGCCACCCATACCCGAACCACGATGTCGGCCAATCGCGTCGATCTCATCAATGAAAATAATCGCTGGCGCCGCCTTCTTCGCCATTTTAAATAAATCACGCACGCGACTGGCCCCCACACCCACAAACATCTCCACAAATTCTGAACCAGAGAGGTGGAAGAATGGCACCTCGGCCTCACCAGCCACGGCTCGAGCAAGTAAAGTTTTACCTGTGCCTGGTGCACCCATAAGCAAAACTCCTTTGGGAATTTTAGCGCCAATGTCCAAAAACTTTTTAGGATTCTTCAAAAAATCCACAATTTCTAAAAGTTCTTCTTTAGCCTCGCGCACGCCGGCCACGTCTTTGAAAGTAATCCGCTGCCCAACATCATTAGGATCAATCATCCGCGCCTTAGATTGACCGAAGGTAAAAGCTTGCATACTCGCCCCGCGAACTTGCTTGGAAATCGACCAAAAAATAAAGAGAACAAAAATAATTGGAATCAAAATTGGCAAAAGATTTAAAAGCCAGAATGAGAGGCCGCTAGGACTCTCTACCGCCACGTTTAAATTTTGTAACTGGGCTTCAGTGACTCCGTAATTGGCGAGGGCTTCAGTGAGTGAAGATTCAGACTCCTTAATCGACTTCTTCTCCTCGCCTGACTTAAGTTCCACCTTAAGCTCGTTGCCAGCCACAATGATCTTGGTTACCTCGCCTGCGCTCACACTCTTGGCTACTTCAGAAAAAGTGATAGCCTCAGGCCCGGGTTTGACCCCCTCAGACACCAGAGAATAAAGGCTAACCACCATTAAAATAATCAAAACGGCCGTCATCAACTGCCCGCCGAATTGCCCCCACAATGATGCTTGTTTTTTTGACTTTTTTGCCATATTTAAGCCATTATACTTAAAATTCAAGCCGTGGCTAGGACATAAAAATTACCAACGCGCACAAAAAAACTACCAATTAAGGTAGTCTTTTTTGCGGCGTGTGGAGATGCCGGGAATCGAACCCGGGTGCGAATGAGTAACTCTAGACCATCTACAAGCGTAGACTATTTAAATATTTAAGCGCGAGAGATATTAAATAATCAAAATTCTCTCGTGCCGATTCTCCATTCCCCACTTGTGGCGGGGTTCGTGTTTCCTCGGGAGTCACAAGGAACACTATCCCGAAATTTATGACACCCACTCAAGCTCATCGGAAGTCAGCAAGAGTAGACGCCAGCTTAGGCTAAAGCGAAAGCTGGAGTTAAAGGATAAGGTGATTTCACCAAACCCTTTACCTTTGCAGATAAGTTAGCACTTATTTGCGTTGCCAATTTTTTACGAGTGTTGGCAACTCGGCTTGCAATCTTGGAGCTGGCTCTATCGTCGAAGCCAAATCATCCCCGTATGCGAAATTATTCTCGATTTTTCAAAGTTCTCCTGATCTCAATGTCTGTCTCGCGCTTCTTGATTGTTTGGCGCTTGTCGAAGCGCTTTTTACCGCGAGCTACGGCGACTTCTAACTTTATTCGTCGCCCTTTATTATAAACAGAAATTGGGATAATTGTCAACCCCTTTTTAGATTCAAAACCGGCGAGTTGCGCGAGCTCTGATTTATTTAAAAGTAGTTTGCGCACGCGGGTAGGTTCATAATCTTCTGGAGTATTGGCCGTTTGGTACGGGGCGATTGAGGCACCGATTAAAAATGCTTCGCCGCCACGAACTCCCACGTGGCTTCCGGCCAAGTTCATTTTACCCGCTTTTATCGCTTTAACCTCAAAGCCTAAAAGTTCCACCCCCGCCTCGAACTTTTCCAAGACTTCGTAGTTAAACAGTGCTTCTTTGTTGTAACTCCATTGACTCATAGGGCGATTATAGCATCATTGACTTTTTGTAGCAAATATGCTACTTTAAGCTAGGTGGTTTTTGCTGGGCAGATTGCCTCTAAAACCTATTAAATTGGTACTTTTACAGCTCGAAAGGAGAACAAGGATGAAGTTTGAAGTGACGGTGGCGATGGAAGAACTGGGAGTCTATGACGGGGTCGTTCAGGCACTCAAGGTGCTCCTCGACAAAGTCGGTGAGCTAGCAGATAAGGGTCAGATGTCTAACATGACGCTGAACGAAACAATCTTTTTAGCCCTCAACCCCAATGGACCAGATCGTCGGGTCATGAACTTTTACCAAGCCCGCGAATTCGCCTACGAAATCGGCGTCCTATCACATACCCCAGGAACGGGAACGCAATTCCATTATAATGTTGCGGAACCGGATTCACGGATCATTCAGCAAGCTTTTGACAAAGCGATGTCTGAAAATCTTCGGGGTATGGCCAAACAAATTACCTCAAGTATTTCTCAGACCTTGAAACAGGCAAACATGGTGATCGGTCAAGCAGTTAGCGATCGACACTAGGTCGTCAACAAACCGCGAGAGAAGCCGCGAGATTTATATCTCAACGCATCTCTCGCGGCTTTTCTTTTGTTAATTTTTTTCAAAATCTCCATGCTATACTCCCCCACATGAATTCTTTAATCTGGCTCGGAGCGGTGGTGGGGTTGGCTCTAATTGGCGTGCTCGGTGACTTTTTTATTAAACTTTCTAGCGTAAAGTCGCCGGCAAATTTAAAAATATTTTTACTCGGCCTTGTAATTTACGCTTCCACAGCCTTCGGCTGGTTCTTCGTGATGCGTCACGTTAAACTCTCCACCCTTGGCGTTTTCTACGCGCTCGGCACCGTTCTCTTCTTAACAATTCTGAGTGTTGGATATTTTAAGGAATCTTTAAATCATTACGAAGCGTTAGGTATCATCCTCGCTATAATCTCTCTCATTCTCCTCGCGCGATTTGCTTAGGTTTTTTTAAAAATTAAAAAGCCCTGTACCGCATGGTACAGGGCTAACTTTCTTTCCTTATGTTTAAACACGAACGACCTTGCGATCAATCAACGAGAGTGCTTTGCCCACCACCTCATCAAGTGTCATCTCATCAGTATTGATTGTGACAGCCAAAGGGTGCACCTTAAGTGGTGCAACCTCGCGAGTAGTATCTGCCCTATCGCGATCAATCAAACTACCTAAAATTTCTGCTCGATCTGCGATCTGGCTCGCTTTAACCAACTGGTCATAGCGACGACTTGTCCTCACCATAGGGCTAGCAATTAGGAAGACCCGATAAATATTGGGGTCTTCAAATATCTCTCCCATGTCGCGACCTTCAGCCACCAAACCAACACCATCCCTCATTGCCAGTTGAGTAATCCTGACGGCAAGTCTCACCTCTTGAACCTTAGCCACAATAGCTGCGGCTTTACCTGCCTCGTGAGTGCCAACCAAATCAGTAACATCCACTCCATCAGCAAATAATGCTGTTCCGTGAAAGTTGAATTTGATACTTCTTGCCAAATCGCCCATTTCGGAATGTGCGGTGACACCCAGCCTCTTACATTCAAGTCCGATAAAGCGGTAGAGTAAGCCACTCTTCAGCAAATTGAATCCTGTGATTTTGGCCACATGTTCCGCCACAGCACTCTTACCTACCCCCGCCACGCCATCAATGGCAATAACAGGTACATCAGTGTTTTGCTCAAAGACCATTCTGGCCTCCTTTCATGAATAGCCATGTTAAATTAACCCCGAGATAAGGATAATGTTTACTGTCAAAAATGCAAGGATTTTAAAAAATATTTTTGTTACACTTAATGGCAGTTAGGACCAATTGCAATTTTAATATAGGAGGTGAATGTGAGTAAAATTCTGAAACAAGTTGTAACACTAAGAAAGCCGCGGCGTTGGGATGACAAAGAAGGAGAATCGAGGCCCCAAAAATTTGAAGTTGCCTTTCGTTTGCGCAATAAAAAGCATAGTGAGAAGCGAGCAAAAGAAAGTCGTGGAGTGAAATATCGGTGCAGTAATGACTTCTGTCTGTCAGCAAAAGTCGCTTACGAGAGAGTGGTTAAAATAGTCCACTTGAAGCAAGCGGGATCACGCACGCCACTGCGAAGTAATCACTGGGCAATCGGAGGATTAAGGAGAACTGTCACTAGGCAACACTATCACGGATCCTTGTTTTGCAAAGAATGTAAGAACGAGTAAACCGTAGGCCCGTCATGAACCAAATGGTGCATGGCGGGCTTTTTTATGTTAGTTGTATAAGTTGGGATTGAACAAAAGTCAAAGAGAAAGGAAATATGCAATGACTTGGGAAGAAGTGGTTGAAAACGACATTTGGACCGGTGGAGACATTGAGCTTCATATGAATGGGCGAATCTTACGAGCGCGCATCAGCAAGATTGTGATTGTTAGAAATGTGGTTAAATTCTTCGTTCACTGGTTGGCAGAATTTGACCCTGAGTGCCCGACTCGCTGGAGAGCTAAAGATTGGCCCAAACATATTCCGTTAGTAGAGGGAGAAGTGAATTTTCTGAAGCCCGAGAAAAAGGAAGACGGCAGACTTGAAATAACAGCATGGAAGGGAGACAAAAGTTTTCCTACTGTCCTCCATCCCAAAAATAGCCAGGATCTCCTTAGTTCATCACTGGTGGTTGGTCTTTAAGAAAGGAAATGAAATGAAGTTACTTTTACCCAAAGATCTGGTGCAGTTAAGCCCAGCTGGTGGGCCACTATTTTTCCTCGCTGGACCAATCCGCGGTGGTGGGGACTGGCAAAATCAGGCGTCTTGCATGATCGGTAACTATATACCGAATTGCTATATTGCAAACCCGCGCCGGTATGATGGCCTTCACCCCCTCTGGAAATACAGGATGGTTGGTGACGATAAGTATTTTGATCGCCAACTAACTTGGGAGAGACACTATCTCGATTTGGCTTCCCGTAGAGGTTGTATTATCTTTTGGTTACCATGTGAGAGCGAGACCGCGCCAAGAACTGGTGAGGGCTCCTATGCCATGGATACCAGAGGCGAACTTGGTGAATGGCGCGGTCGCCTAATGCATAATCGGGATCTGCCAATTGTGATTGGCGCCGAGGTTAACTTCCCCGGTCTGAGTCAAATCCAGCGTAACTTTAATTTGGCGCTTGGTACCGACTTCACGATTTACCCAACACTCGGATCCACAATTAGCGCCGCAATTGAACGAGTCCAACGAGATTGAAATGGTCCGCCCCACCCCGCCATGCATCATATGATGCATGGCGGGCTTTTTTATGTTAGTAATTAGGGTTGGAATTGTTAAATCGGCCTTTGATTTTAAGGAGACAAGTAAATGACAGATCAAGTAAAACCTCTGGCGTTGGTGATTGGTGGTAGTTCCGGTTTGGGTTATGAACTAGCCAAAAGATTAGCCCTAACCCATGAAGTGATTATTACAGGTCGTGATGAACCAAAAAATAAAATCGGTGAGTTTATCCGTTTTTATCTGAATGATTTTGATGAATTAGGAGTTCATGGGGAACTTCTTCTTAAGAAAATCCCCCGGCCAATTAACACCTTCGTTTACGCCGCCGGCTATGCGCAAATTGGAGAATTGCAAGATCTCACAGCGCGTGAAATCACTAATATGATAATTGTTGGCCTAAGTGCTCCTGCGCTCTTACTCAACAAATTGATCGCAAAGCAAGGATATCTTCAAAACCTCCTCGTTATTACCTCAACTTCGCAAACCACACCGAGGCAGAAAGAGCCGATTTATTGTGCAACTAAATCTGGTTTGGCAATGCTTGCCAATTCCCTTTCCTTAACTGAACGATTCGGAAAGGTGCTAGTGGCCGCTCCCTCCGGGATGAGAACTAAGTTTTGGCAGGATCACGTCAAAGACTTAAGCCAAATGCTTGACCCAGAGTGGGTGGCCGAGCAAATCATGTCTCGGTTTTCTACTAACTTTAAGTATGAGTTTATGAAGATCTTGCGTGACCCACCGCGAGTGGAAATTACCGAAACTCGTTACTCCTAATTTTGTACCTCACCCCGCCATGCATCATATGATGCATGGCGGGCTTTTTTATGTTAGTTATATATGCAGAATTGGTCATTAAATTTAAGAAAAGAAAGGAGTAGATATGCACCCGCTTCATGATGAGGCAACACTTATTGCCAAATTCCTTACAGAGCACACGGAGAACTTGCCAGAGGTTGATGCGATTTTCTGCTTTGGCCACAGTACCACGAACACTCCCGTCCATGCGGCCAAACTTTATCATAGGGGTTTATCACCCCGCATAATCGTCACGGGATTTGTGGGCCACCGTAATGTAGAGTTGCCAAGTGGCTTTACTAATCAAGCTGACCTTTTTGCTCATGTGCTTATTGAGCAAGGTGTGCCAGACCGAGCGATTTTGCGAGAGAAGGAATCTCGCAACACTCTCGACAACGTACTGCTAGGTATGGAAGTGGTTAGGGAAGCAAGGGTAAAAATTGAAAGTCTGATCTTAGTCGCTTTGCCGCCACACTTGAGACGATGCCGAGTGACTTTTGACATGCATTATCCAAAGGTAAAAACGTTTGGTAATTCATTCCCCATTTCAGAAATGGACTGGATGAACGATTACCGAATTGGCAGGTTAGTGGGAGAAGTGGACCGGCTGATTAATTACGCAAAAAAGGGCGACATTGCCCCAAGCGTAATCCCCCGCAAAGTCATAGAAGCTTGCGAAAAAATTCGCAAGTGTGTGAAAGTTGTGTAACTTACTGAAAGGAACAGAATATGACACGCGCGAAAGTAGCAGAAAAGGTACTTGAGATTGTGCGCGAGCAATTGGGAGATGATGAAATATCTGAAAGTTACAAATTTGGCGGGCCGGGAGATGACTCTCTCGATAACGCCGAGATTGTGATGGAGGTTGAGGATACATTTGAATTAACAATTCCAGACTCTGATGTCGCTAATCTCAAAACGGTCGGGGACACCATCGAATACGTTTTCAAAAAATTGAATCCGGGTAAATGAAGTTCCGACACCCCCGCTCTGCGCCCATACGGTGCAGAGCTTTTTTTTACCCAAAAGTGAAGGTGTAGGCGCGGAGACCGGGCTCACTAATCTCTAAACGTAATTCATGAACTCCCGGTTTATCACCAGTGTAAATTGGGTAAAGCGCATAATCCTTCACCGTAATTTCATTTTGGAAAACTCCATCAATATAAATTTTTACTGTTTTTGCGCGATCCGCGCCCGCCACCATAAAAACATTTTTAGCGTAAAATTTAGTTGCAATTTCACTGGCTTTTATACTCTCGGCCCACTCGTTGGTAATTTGCCAATCACCAGATAAATAAAATTTATCTTGAGTAAGCTGTAGTGGCAAAGTAAAATTTATTTTACCAGCTTTGCCTGGTTCGCCATTTCCTAAATTACCATTTCTGCTCGCACCAAAATAAGTCTCGGGGCTTAATCCAGAAGTTGAAACTTTTTCTGCTTCAGGTATCTCATCTTGCACCCGCACACCAAGTTTGGCATCGATTTTTAATCTCGCCTGGCGCTCAGCTAGTGCCTCACGAATTTTTTCATCAGTTTTTTGATAATCGCCCTCACCAATGTGGTCGTACACAATCCTCCCATCAATATCGATTAAATATTTGCGAGGCCAAAAACGATTGCCGTAAGACTGCCATGTTGAAAAGTCGCTGTCGAGCA
The DNA here is from genome assembly GCA_964648765.1 of uncultured Candidatus Saccharibacteria bacterium. Classification (GTDB taxonomy): domain Bacteria; phylum Patescibacteriota; class Minisyncoccia; order Phycocordibacterales; family JACOZG01; genus JBBTTN01. The sequence continues at coordinate 191,091 of CAZYLF010000001.1, read as the reverse complement.
CCACGGGGAATTTAACACCAAATTGTTCTACCGCCTTTTTAACATTTTGGTAATTCTTTTCAAACTCAAATTCTGGCGTATGAATGCCCACAATCTCTAAACCCTTGTCTTCATACTCTTTGTACCAAGCGTTTAGGCACGGCGTAGTCCGCTGACAATTAATACAACTATAAGTCCAAAAGTCTACGAGCACGACTTTTTTACCTATCAAACTCCCCAATTTCAAACTCGGTGTGTTTATAAATCCATCTGGTGAAGAAATTTCTGGAGCTTTAATATACTTGCCCTCCTTTGCTTCTTTGGCAATAAAACTTTCTGGCAATGGCAAAGTTAAATCGGGAGTTAAACAAGCCGATTCTGAAACCTTTTTTGCTGGCACAGTACCACTCTCTTTTAAGATTTGTTTATTTAAAAATTCAAAATTGCCAAGTAAATTTAATTTTTGAGTAAAAATCAAACCACCAAGAATTACTAATAAAATGCCGAAAATTACATTGGCATAACCTAAACCTTTAGCATGACGAGTAAAAAAGTCTGAGGCTTGTGCAGTAAATAATCCCACCACTAAAAATGGCAAACCTAAACCAAGAGCGTAGGTAAGGAGTAAGAGGAAAGCGGAACCCGGTGAGCTGGCGGCCAGTGCCAAAAGCGAACCGAGTACTGGCCCCACGCATGGCGTCCAGCCAGCGGCAAACGCCAAACCAAACATAAAGGAGGTCACGTAGCGTGAATTAAATTTACGCTTAACTTGAAATTTATGGTCACGGTCTAAAAATCGGAGCTTAATTACTCTCATTAAATAAAACCCGAAAATAATAATTATTACTCCGCCGATCCTTGCCAACCAATTTTGGACTTCATATGCCACCGAATTCAGCACGCCATTAAATAGCGCGCCGAGTGCGGCAAACACAATTGAGAACCCGAGCACAAAACACACGGTGTTTAAAAATATTTCCTTCCTCCTTCCACCAGCCTCATCTAAAGTGCTCCCGGCCAAATAAGCCAAAAGCCCAGGGATGAGTGGGAGCACACAAGGAGCAAGAAAGGACACAATCCCTCCCAAAAATGCGGCGTAAAAATTAATTTCCATTGTTTGTCGAAGTGGCCACAACCTCATCTGCAGGCGTCATGCCCTCCTCTGTGGAAACCGTTACGCCATTTGGCATTGTGATAGTTTTGCCATCTGGAGTAATCACTGTGCCGTCAGGTTTACGGATTGTACCGTTAGCTTCAATAATTGTGCCGTCCTCTTTAAGAGTTATGCCTTCAGGGACAGCCGGAAAATCAAACTCTTCTTCCCCTCTCCCTAAAGTTGAAACAAGGTAAATTGCCCCTGCCAAAACCACGATAATAATTAAGCTAATAACTGGCGAAAACCCCTTTTGATTTAATAGTGCTTTATTCATAGTAGCCCATTCTAACATAGTTGACTTTGCCTCGGAAATACTCTAGGATAGCCTGTAACCCTAAATAGCATTGAAAGAACCACAAGTACGCATTAATCATCAAATTCGCGCTAAAGAACTCCGTGTAATTACGGAGGATGGCGATAATTTGGGTACAATTACCCTCACTGAAGCCTTAAACCGCGCTCATGAGATGGGGGTGGATCTAATTGAGATCTCACCAAATGCCGTGCCACCAGTGGCCAAATTAATGGATTTTGGCAAGTTTCAGTACTTAAACAACAAAAAACAAAAGCTCTCCCGTGGCCGTACCACCACTACCGAAACTAAAGGGATACAAGTGACCATCGGCACCGGCGACCACGACCTTGAGATCAAAGCTATAAAAGCCTCAGAATTCCTTAACCAAGGACACCGAGTGAGGCTTGACCTTTTTTTAAGAGGTCGTGCCAAATATTTGGATCAAAACTTTTTAAAAGAGCGCTTGGAGCGAATGCTCAAATTTATTTCAGTAGAGTACAAAGTGGCCGACAGCGCTAAAAAAAGCAACAAAGGATTATCGATTATAATTGAAAGAAAATGAAAACAAACAAATCATTTAGTAAAAGAATTCGCGTTACCCCATCAGGGAAGCTTTTGGCGCGCAAACCAGGCAAGAACCACTTCAACGCCAAGGAGAGCCGTGGCACACAACTCGCTGGCAAACGCCCAAATGTGATCGAGATGAAAGCCAAAGATTTTAATCGTTATTTAAGCCATTAATATTTAAACCATGCCAAGAGTAAAACGCGGTACCATTGGTGCCAAAAGACGTCGCAATACATTAAAGCAAGTTAAGGGCTACCGTTTTGGTCGTAGCACTAAAGAGCGTGAGGCTAAAACGGCTATCCTCCATGCTGGAGTGCACGCCTTCACTGGTCGCCGAGACAAAAAAGGTGACTTCCGCACTTTGTGGCAAATCAAAATTAACGCTGGAGTGCGCCCCTTAGGCTTAAGCTACAGCGCTTTTATGGGTCAACTTAAAAAGAATAAAATTGAACTTGATCGCAAGATTCTTGCTACTCTCGCCGAACATCAACCAGAAGTTTTTGCTCAGATTGTAAAGGCTGTTAAAGTTTAAAGGATTCTACTTGCCACAGCGTGTCCGCTACCAGATCCACCCCCAGAGGGTGGATTTTTGTAAAACTTTGGCTCTTTAATTTTAAGTTCGTTGATTAGGGCAATTAATCTTTTTACTAAATTTTTAGGATCCCGGTCAAAGATTACCCTGTCGCTAGTGCGATTACCCTTCTTCATTATTTCCTTAATCACCTCATCGGTCTCCCACTCACCCTCAAGTATGCCGATGGGCTTTTCATCCTCAAACGCAATTGTAAACTCATTAATTGTACCTACCCGACCGCAACCAATTATTACTCCATCTGTGGAACGAGTTAAAAGTAAATTACGTCCAGAGTAACCAAAACCGGTGTAAACAATCACATCCAAATAATCGATCGGTAAACCGTATTGATTAACATGCTCGTTTTCCGTGGAAGCAGGAGAAAAGCCGATAGATGTGCCACCCACATCCTTAATGCCTATGGTGGACCAAAACGGAAAGCCGGTGGTGGCGCCCGTGATCAACACTCCACCTTGACGGTGGATCTCTCTACCTAATTCTTTAGCGCGTTCCATAGCTTGCGCTCCGCAATGCCCCGTCTCTGCCGCGCCCGAAACACAAATTTTTACCCGTTCATGTTGATGCTTAATTTCATCCATTTCAATATTTTATCTTATTTAAAAATCAATCTCTACTTTATCGCCCGCCTCTGGCGCAATAGCATCAAGCCCAAGATAATCACGCAAACGTTGCACCAAATAAAATGCCGCTTTAGGCTCGCCCATCACCACAAAAACTTTTTTAAGTGTGTCTGAAGTTTGATCAGCAAACTCTAAGAGACCATCAGAGTCTTTGTGCGCCGAGTAGCCAGTTATCACCTCCACCTTTGCGGCCACATGCACATCAGAACCCATAATCCGCACCAACTTAGCGCCATCCTCAAGTTGCCGCCCCAAACTCCCCGCCGATTGATAACCCATTACTAAAAGCGTGCTTTTAGGATCTGGTAAATAATGCTTTTCATGATGCAAAATCCGACCACCATTACTCATACCAGAACCAGCCAAAATTATTTTGCGCCCCTTATCTGCGCCAATGGCTCGGGACTCGGTAGTGTTAAGAGTCATTTTTAAATTAGGGAAGTTGAGTAAACCATCAAGACCAGAGTTTTCTTTAAAAACATTTCGGTTCCAATAATTTTCGTATTTTTTGTAAATATCAGTGACTTTAATCGCAAGTGGTGAATCTAAGTAAACTGGCACGGCGGGGATCCTCCCCCCCTCCATCATGCTCTCAATTTCATAAATAATTTCTTGCGTGCGCTCAATCGAGAAGGCTGGGATCATTAAAGTGCCACCTGCCTTCATTGTGTTCTCAATCACGTCCTCTAAACGATCTTTTCTTTTGCTACGATTTTCATGTACTCGATCACCATACACAGACTCCATGACTAAATAATTAATATTGGAGATTTTATCTGTGTCGGGCAAAAGTGGCGTGGGAGAATTGCCGAGATCACCAGTAAACATTATGGTCTTATTTCCGTTAGTGATTTCAATCATGCTTGAACCTAAAATATGCCCAGCATCGCGTAAGGTGACTTTAAGATTACCGCTCAAAGTAAACTGTTCACGATAATTTTTAGTCTCCCATAAACGACTAGCGGCAAGCACGTCATGCTCTTCATAAAAAACTTTTTGCCCAGAATTTTTTGCTTCCTTCTCGAGTACTCCAAGGCTATCAATTAGGCTCACGGCGGAAATATCTTTAGTGGGTGGGGTAGAATAAATTACACCCTTAAAACCATCACGAACTAATTTGGGGATGCGACCAATGTGATCGAGATGTGCGTGAGTAACAAAAAGGTAATCAACAGTAGATGGATCATAAGGGAAGGGGTCTCGATTTTGGTCGTCAGCGATTTTTGACCCTTGAAACATTCCGCAGTCCACCATAATTTTTAAATCCCTCTCGCCATTGTTAACTTGAAACAAAAAGTTGGCGCCCGTAACCGTGCCAGTTCCCCCATGAAAGATAATTTTTGCTTTCGCCATAAAGTTAAGTAGATTTTAACAAAAATGCCCGCCAAAAGCTAAAGCATTTGGGCGGGGACTTTTATGAGGTCACTTGAGTATTTCCCTAGAAAAATCTAGGTGGGTTCCCGCAATCAGGCACCGAAGCACCTGGTATATAGAGATCCCTAAAATATTATGATCTAGATAATACCCCAAGCAACCTCCCCTACATTATAAACCTCTCAAATTTGAGGTCAACTACTCCAAAATTCCGTCCAAGTTTACATCGTAGAGAATTTGGTCACCGATTAGGCGGTAATCAATAATTTCGGCTGGTTTGAACCAATGATTGATCTCGGCTTCTGCCTCCGACACGCTACCAGAAGCGTGGATAACGTTACGTACCGCGCGTGTGTCGGTGTCAGCCATTTGGTAGGAATCGAGTACAAAATCACCACGGATTGTACCCATGTCAGAAGTGAGGGGCTCGGTGCCACCAGTAACCTTACGCACAATCTTTACTGCGTGAGCACCTTGCCACACCATCGGCACTACTGGACCGCTGGTCATGTATTTTTTTAAACTATTTAAAACTTTCTCCGCCGCCACCAGTGGATCATTGCTTGGCGGTTTCAGACCCTTGTCGGTATACCCTTTGATTGATTTTTCTCCTACACTTTTTCGCCATCCCGAGTCGAGAGTGTAATGTTCTTCCACCATTTTTTCTGTTGGCACTAAAATTTTAAGTCCCACTAACTTTAAACCAATTCTTTCATAGCGCTTAATTACTTCACCAATAAGCGACCTCTGCACCCCATCAGGTTTAATAATTACTAATGTTCTCTCAAATTTAAAATGTTTTTCGTTTTCTTTCATATTATTATATTAAAGTTAATATCTCTACACCGGTTTCGGTAATCGCCACGGTGTGCTCGAAGTGGGCACTACGCGAACCGTCTTTGGTTTTAACGGTAAATCCGTCATCTAAGAATATCACATCATCTTTACCGCCCTCATTTAACATCGGCTCAATGGCAATTACGAGCCCTGGCTTCATTATTGGCCCAGCGGTGGCAGGGCCATAATTTGGCACTTCTGGCTCCTCATGCACCTTATACCCCACCCCATGCCCCCCAAGCTCGCGCACCAGGCCATACCCAGCTCGGCTCACCACTTGCTCAATTGCGTTACTTATTACACCCAGTGGCTTACCTGGGGCCGCCGCCTTAATACCCGCCATGAGTGCCTCGCGCGTTACGGCAAGCAAACGATCCAACTCATCACTTTCTAAACCTACTACGATCGTAATCGCTGAATCGAGAAAAAATCCTTTGTGTTTTAAACCTAAATCCAAACCCACAGTATCACCAGCTTTTAAAATTTTATCTACCGTGGGGATACCATGCACAATGGTGTCGTTAATTGATACACAAAGTGATGCGGGGAATTTATGTCTTCCCCCCGGTGGCGTGTAGTTTAAAAATGACGGCTCATCTCCGCCATCTTTAATTAATTTGTAAGCTAGATCATCGAGAGTTTTAGCACTAACACCAGGTAAAGCTTGCCCGGCAACAGAGCGTAAAATGGTGGCCAACCTTTTGCCACCTTCACGCATTATTATTAAATCTGATTCCGACTTTAACTTAATCATAAATGAGACAAAATTTCTTGCCGAACCTTATCTTCTTCTTGATTGCCGTCAATATCAATAAATTCATAAAAATCACTTTGGCGATAATAGTCCACTGCGGGCATCACCTCGCTCTCAAACCATGCGAGACGTTTTTCAATCCCACCTGGGGCAATATCATCCGGGCGAGCGCGACGCTTAAGTCTTGCTGTACACTCCTCAACTGTCACATCCAAATAAATTACTTTGGGTTTACCAAAATTATAAAATTTAAACGCCGTATCCATAGCCTTAGCTTCGTTTAAAGAACGAGGAGAACCGTCGCAAATTAAAGTCTGACCTGCTTCATAATTTTTGGTTAGGAAATCTGCCCAAAGGTAAATCGCTAAAAAGTCAGCACCGCGTTCACCGGCAAGATTTTTTTCTTTCGCTCGCTGACTTGAATAAGTATTTTGTGACAAAAACTGTCTGAAAAATGCTCCCGTTTCAGAATAAAGAATGCGCTGTTCGGGTTTAGCTATTTTAAAATATTCAAGCAAAAGATTAATCTGCGTTCCCTTACCTGCGCCAGATCGTCCAATAAAAATAAAAGCTTGTGGTGAATTCATAATTAAAGTATTAATTAAAGCCCGTACCAAAGCACCACTCCCGATAAGATGAAAAACATTATCGCCACAGCAAGTAAGCAAGCATTAGCTCCTTCCGTCGTGCGGACCTTGCCCCCAGAGAGTTTGAAAACTAAATTTACCAAAACACTTGATTTTGGGCCACCCCTGCGCGCAAAATATTCCTCACCACTGTTCTCAAAATTAAACTCTGCCATATGGCCAGTTTAACATTCTCTTAATATTCTCTCAATGTGAGTTGGCTGTTGATTTGTTTAACTAGATCTAATGAAGTTGAAACTACGATTAAAAGCCCGGTACCGCCAATGGCGAGTGCGGTAATACCAGTGGCTGCCTTCATCGCTAGTGGCAACATCGCAATGATGCCTAAGAAAAGCGCTCCAACTAAAGTGAGTCGTGTAACAATTTTACTAATATGAACTTCCGTTGGTCGACCTGGGCGAATCCCAGGGATAAACGCACCACCCTTTTGGAGATTTTCTGAAATAGCCGCTGGGTCAAAGGTAATTGCGGAATAAAAGTAAGTAAACATTAAGACTAAAATAAAGTAAGCACCAGCATAAAGCCATGGGTTATTGAGAATCGCGAGTAAAAATCCAGAAATAGTACTCAAAATTTCAACCGATGAGGTGCTAAAAAAGTTCGCGATCATTTGAGGGAAAAGCAAAATCGAGAGAGCAAAAATAATTGGCATCACACCAGCTTGATTTAAACGGATCGGGAGATAAGTGGAAGTGCCTCCATAGAGTTTGTTGCCTCGCACTTGTTTGGCGTAAGTTACAGGGATTGGTCGCTCCGCTTCCGTTACTACCACCACACCAGCCACCACCACTATAGCCACTACTAAAAATCCTAAGTAGATTGGGATGTCAGATGGGTCAAAAGTGGCAATGATTTGCGCAGCCGTACTTGGAATACTGGCGACGATACCAGCAAAGATTAAGAGTGAAGTGCCATTACCAATACCAAACTCACTAATCAATTCCCCCAGCCACATTAAGAGTACAGCTCCAGCCACTACCACCACCAAGTTTACAATTTTTTGAGAAAGGGCAAGTTCACCAATTACCCCTTGTGAAGTAAGCAAGCTGATGAGCGCCAAACCTTGGAGGGCGGCTAGTGGCACAGTGATCATGCGAGAATACTGAGTAAATTTACGCCTGCCAGCCTCCCCTGACTCTTGGTACATCTCTTTAAGAGACGGGAACATAATGGTAAGCAACTGCATAATAATTGAGGCCGTAATAAATGGCCCCACTCCAAGCATCACAATCGAGAGGTTACTTAAACCACCACCAGAAAAAATGTTTAAAAGGCCCAAAAATTGGTTACCAGAAAGTAAGCGTTCGAGCTCAAGTGTGTTTACCCCTGGGATAGGAATTGCCGCGCCAAAGCGGAAAAGAATTAAAGCAAAACCAGTAAAAAGCACCCGACGACGAAGAGTGGTGTCTGCAAATATTAATTTAATTTTTTGCCAAAATTTACTCATGACCTAATTTAACCGCCACCGGGCGAGAAAACTCACAGTCTTTAAAAGTTAACTTTTTTGAGAGAGTGCCTTTGCCTAAAATTTTTACCTTTGGCAAACGGCCTCCCTCTTTGCTAATTAGACCGGCTTGAAAAAGGGCGCTTGGATTTACTGTGTCACCAGCTTTAAAGTGGCGCTCAATATCAGCCAAATTTACTACGGCTCCCATTAGGGTAACAGTTTTTAAATAGTTTTTTCCGCGCCCTCGGAGACGAGGGAGTTTTTTGATCATGTCACGGATCTCAGGGCGAATGCGATGACCAGCACGAGCCTTTTGACCCTTAGTGCCCTTACCAGACGTGGTGCCACGCTTACCGCCACGACCAACGATCTTTTTTTTCTTCATCCCGCTATGGCGTTTTAAATTATGTAATTGCATAAATAAATTTTATTTCACAGCAAGTGATTCTAAAGCTTTCATTGTGGCGCGACCATTGTTTAACTTATTTTTACTCTTTGAAAAAATTTTAGCACTAACGTCTCTGGCCCCAAGTAATTCCAAAATCATGCGTACTGAGCTACCAGCCACCATACCCCTGCCCGGTGACGGTCTGATCTCTACCCGGGAACTTGAGAACTTAGCGTAAACTTCATGAGGAATAGATTGGGTTTTGGTGAGCGAAACTGTGATTAAATGTTTTTTAGCATCCTTAACCGCCTTTTCAATTGAAGCTGAAATATCCCCACCTTTACCTACCCCAAGACCAACCTTGCCCTTTTTGTTGCCAAGCACCACCGCAATAGAAAAGCTAAAACGTCTTCCGCCAGCTACCACACGAGTTACCCGACGAATGCCGAGGATTTTGTGATCATATTCAGAAGGAGCTGGTCGGCCCATACCACCTCTACCACCCCGGCCACCGCCGCGTCCGTCTCTTCCGTCTCTTCCTTTTTTATTATTATTTGTATCCATAAATTAAAATTTGAGTCCAGCCGCACGCGCGCCCTCGGCCACCGCTCTTACCCGACCAGTGTATCGATTACCACCACGATCATAAACTACTTTACTAATTTTTTTAGCTTGAGCTTTATCACCCAATAACTTACCCACAATAAACGCCTCGCTTACTTTGCGGAACTTTTCCATCCCTTCAGGCAAAGCAATTTTTTCTTTGCTCTTTTTAGTTTCAGCACCACTTGAAGCGGCTAAAGTTTTACCCGATTCATCGTCAATGAGTTGAGCAAAAATTTGTTTGTTGGAACGGAACACGGCGAGGCGTGGGCAAAGAGCGGTGCCGGCCACCTTAGACCTTACTCGATTATGGCGACGCTTAATTTTAGAAATTTGATTAATCATGTTTTCAGTTTAGGCTACAACCTTTTTACCTTGTTTGCGTAAGATCACCTCGTCGCTGTAGCGGATACCCTTACCCTTGTAAGGCTCTGGTTTTTTAAGAGCGCGGATCTCTGCAGAAAATTGTCCGACCTCCTCTTTTGATGCGCCAGAGATATGGATCTCGCCTTTATCTGTGGTGACCTTAAGAGTCTTTGGCACCTCAACTTTAATTGGGTGAGAAAAACCAAGGTTAAAGGTAAGAGTATTACCCGCTTGAGCGACCTTAAAACCTACGCCTTCAATTAATAACTGCTTTTTAAAACCAGACACTACTCCTGCTACCATATTTTTAATATGAGAAGCGTAGGTGCCAAGAAGTGCGCGAGCACGGAGTGAGCTGCCAACTGAGCTTAACTCAATTTGGTTATCAGAAATCTTCACATTTACTAAAGAATTCATTTTTAAAATTAAATTACCAAGTGGCCCAGTTACGGTAAAATTACCCGCTTCAATAGCGACTTTAACTTTTTCTGGGATCATTATCGGTTTTTTAGCTAAACGTGACATGGTTGAAAATTACCAGATTTTAAATAAAGCCTCACCACCCACCCCCGCTTTGCGAGCATTGTCTCCAGTGAGAATACCCTTAGGGGTTGAGAGAATTAAACGACCATAACCGCGACGCACTGGAATAATCTCCTTATGAGAAATATAAACTCGACGAGATGGTTTGGAAATCCTCTTAACCTCTTGAATTTTAGGTTGACCAGAAGCACTGTAGGCAATATCCATCTCTAAAGTTTTTTTGATCTTTTTACCCTTTTTAACCGATCGAGTAATGTAACCCTCGGCCATGAGCACGTCGGCGACGTTTGATTTAAGGTTTGAAAAAGGAACTTCGACGCTAGGAATCTTCACCATAGCGGCGTTCTTTAAACTAATTAACATGTTGGAAAGAGGATCGTTGATCATGATTCAGATTTAAATTACCAAGAAGATTTGCGAATACCTGGGATTTTACCCTCATTAGCTAACTCGCGGAAACAAATACGGCAGAGTGTGAAGTCTCTCATATATCCCCTCTTACGACCACAACGAAAACAACGTCGGACTACCCGTGTGCTAAATTTGGGCTTTTTGGCTGCCCGTGCTTTTACCGATGTTTTCGCCATAAATTAAGGAAAGGTGTAAATAAAAAGGCTCCACTGAGCCAAGAGCATGCTATCAACAAACGTAAGGGAAGTCAACAAACAAAAGACCCGCTGGAGTTTAGAACTCCAGCGGATAATATTTACCTAATGTTTACTTCACAATGTCCTCGAGGGCGATGTTGTAATTGTGCCAAACATCCCCCTTCAGGCTAGTAAAACAGATTTTGGCGCTAATTCGTCTAATTGGGTTCTCTTCAACCCAATCAGTAATAATCGCCGTGTACCTGCCCGGTTTAGCCAAAACCAACTTGCCACTGTAAACCACCGTCACCCTTTGACCGTAGACGTAAAGGTAGGGTGGCAACTGAAAGCGCATTGCTTTCTCTTTGGCTCGCGCCTGACGACAAAACTTCTCATCAGCCGCTCGCTGCTCCGGTGTTCGGGTGTCCAATCTGGCAACCGCATCATCAAAGTACCCCATGATCATTACCCCTTTTCTAAATGACCCGCTTACTCAAAACGTTTTGAGTAAGTTCCCACACTAATTAATAGCAAATTTTTAATTTACACTCAAGCGGAGACCCACCGCACACATGAGGTGGACTAAGCTGTTACCCGAGCGAGATCGAACCTTGATATTTTACAAAAGAAAAAACTGCACCCTTTCGAATGCAGTTTCCAAGTTAAATTTAGGCCTTTTTGAAAGGTAAGTGAATGGTGTGAAAAAGAGCCAGGGCCTCCTTTTTAGTTTTGGCCGTAGTAACAATACTTACAGCAAAGCCGAAAATGTCTTTGGCCTCTTCATCAGCCGTCTCAGGGAAAATAGTGTGCTCTTTAAAGCCCAAGCTAAGCGTGCCAGAATCGGAAATAGATGTCTCATTAAATCCTCGGAAGTCACGCATACGAGGCACCGCCACGTTAAATAGCTTATCAAGAAAGCCCCACATCCGCGCGCCACGGAGCGTGGTCATCATCCCTACTGTCTCACCCTGACGCACTTTAAATGAGGCCACTGACTTTTTAGCGCCACGAAGTGAAGCCTTTTGGCCTGTGATTTTGGCAAAGCGATCAGCAATTAATTCTAATTGCTTTTTCTCGCACATTTTACCTACACCAGCGCTCACCACCACTTTGGTAATGCGTGGCAAAGCCATCACGCTTTTTACCCCCAAAGTCTTCTTGAGTTCCGCCTCGCCTTTTTTAATTTTATCTTTAGTTAAACTCATGTTTATATTTCTTTCTCGCAACCTCGGCAAATTCGGACCTTATTATTTTTAATCATTTTTGAACCCACGCGCACCCCCTTAGCGCAAGTGGAGCACCATGGCAAAACATTTGAAACGTTAATAGGGAGAGCCTTCTCTAAAGTTTGACCCTTCTCGTTACTCTTACGAGGCTTTTGACGACGCTTTGAAACATTAACACCTTCAGCCAAAAGCTTTCCGCTTTTATTTAACATTTTTAAAACTTTGGCCTTTTTGCCAGCGTCCTTACCTGTTATCACCACAATATTGTCGCCTTTTTTAATTCTTGTCATGGTAGTTATTTATACAATTTCTGGGGCTAGCGACACAATTTTCTGATAACCAAGTTCGGCAATCTCGCGTGGGATCGGACCGAAAACGCGCGCGCCAATTGGATCTTGCTTCCCTTTTTCTAAAATAATTACGGCATTTTCATCAAAGCGCACGTAAGATCCATCTTTACGACGGAAAGCCTTTTTCTGACGAACCACCAAACCTTGCACCACGTCCTTTTTCTTCACCGCTTTTTTTGGATCAGCAGTTTGAATAGAGAGAATTACCAAATCACCAATCTCGGCATAACGACGCTTAGAGCCTCCAAGCACTTTAAAAATACGTCCGAGTTTGGCACCGGTGTTATCTGCAATTTTTACGATGGAACGTGGTTGAATCATGATTAATTTATAACTTCAAAAAACTTATCTTTAGAGAGAGGTCGAGTGCTTCGGATTTTTACCTTATCCCCTACCTTAAAGGCATTGGCTTCGTCGTGTGCCTTATAACGATCAGAGATGGTCATAAACTTACCGTACTTAGGGTGCTTCACAAAACGCTTCACCAAAACAACTACGGTTTTAGCCATTTTGTCGGAGACAACGACGCCTTCCAAAATTTTACCTGTTTTTACGTTTTCGGTTTTCATAAATTATTTGGCAGTAGGTAACTGTGAGAGTAGCACAGCAATTTCTCTGCGCAAGCCCTTCTGAGCCTTAACGTTAGTGGTACGACTTCCGGCCTCACCAAAGCGAATGCCGCGTAAAGAGCGTCGCTTTTCACCGAGCTCCTTTAGGATCTCGGGTTTTGATTTAATAACTTTTACGGTTTTCTTAGCCATGTTTAAAAATTATACGCGCTTCACAATTTTTGACTTAATTGGCAACTTTGAGCCTGCCTCAATGAGCACCGCGCGTGAAGTGGCGCTATCAAGTCCATCAACCTCAAAGATCACTCGACCAGGCCACACCTGAAACTCGTAACCTTGTGGATCGCCTTTACCTTTACCCATACCTACTTCAGCTGGCTTAGCGGTGTAAGGTCGGTCTGGGAAAACTCGAATCCACATTTTACCGCCCTTTTTAATATAGCGAGAAATAACTTTGCGTGCTGATTCAAGTTGAGTGGAGCGCACGCGACCGGCTGTTTCAGCTTTGAGACCATAAGAGCCGAAGGAGACTTCAAGACCACGAGTTTCAAATCTGCCCTTAGTGGCATTACGGCGCATGGTGTGCCACTTACGATATTTAACTTTCTTTGGGATCATCATGGTGGTATTTATTTATCTTGTTTGAAAATTAAACCTTTATACACCCACACCTTGATACCAATAACACCGTATGAAAGATGCGCCTCATCTTTAGCAAAATCAATGTCGGCTCGGAGAGTTTGGAGTGGCAAACGACCACGCTTTAAGCTCTCACTGCGGGCAATGTCTGCACCACCCAAACGTCCAGAAACATCAATTCTGGCGCCTTCCACATTGCGATTGGCCATAATCTTCTCCACTGTTTGTTTTAAAACGCGCTTGAAAGGCATACGCTTTTCGAGTGCCTCAATTACTAATTGAGCGGCAATAGCGGCTGAAGCTTCAGGATTTTTAACCTCCTCAATATCTAATTTAAACTCCTTCGGCACCGTAGCTTTAATTTTGGCAAAAAACTTAAGGATATCATTCTTGAGTTTAATTGAACCCTCGCCATTTCGGCCAATCACCATACCTGGACGCGCCGTTTTCACAATGATCCTAAGTGAGTTAGCCCCTCTCTCAACCTCAATTGAACTCACAAAAAATCCGCGTAATTTTTTCTCTAAAAACTCTCGGAGAAGTACATCAACGCGGAGCATTTCTTGATATTTACCACGCACGCCAAACCAACGGCTTTGCCAGTCGCGGATGATACCTAAACGATGTGAATATGGATGGACACTGTGCGTCATAAATTTATTTTTTCAAAGCAAGCTCAACCTTAACGTGGCTGGTGCGCTTGTTAATTGGGTGAGCGCTACCACGAGCCGCAGGTCGGAAACGTTTAAAAACTAAACCCTTATCAACGGTGATACCTTTGATAATAAGTTTGGTGCGGTCTACTTTACCATCACTAAGCGCATTAGCCAAAGCCGAGTTAATAAGTTTGGCCACTGGAGCGCCTGCGCGCTTAGGCATAAAGTTTAAAACCACCAAGGCTTCATCAACCTTTTTACCTTTCAGCAAATTAGCCACAAGGCGAACCTTGCGAGGAGCTTGATGATAATTTGTAAGTGTAGCCTTCATGTTTAAAAATTATTTTTTAGCGGCGCCGGCGGCAGGAGCTTCTTTAGCGGCTTTAGCGGCAGCAATTTCAGACTCCTTCTTCTTTATCTCTAACTCCTTTTGCATCTTACCTCCATGGCGTAAGAATTTGCGAGTTGGAGAAAATTCTCCCAAGCGATGTCCCACCATCTCCTCAGTAACCAAAACTGGTAAATGCTCTCGGCCATTATGAACTCCAAAAGTAAAACCCACCATTTCAGGACTAATTTGGCAGGCGCGTGACCACGTTTTAATAACCCCAGAGCTAGTGGGTTTTTTGCCAACAATCTTTTTTAGTAATCTTGGGTCAACGTAGGGACCCTTTTTAAGTGATCGTGTCATGGGAAAACAAATGCTAACAAAATAGGCCTAAACAGTCAATTTTTACCCCTTAGATTTTTTAACTCGTCTAGAAACAATAAACTGGTTGGAATGCTTCTTTGGTCGACGAGACTTCTGGCCCTTGCCAGTAGGTTTGCCCCACATGCTCTTAGCGCGGCGTAAACCTCGACCCTGACGGCCCTCACCTCCACCATGTGGATGATCCACAGGATTCATCGCAGTACCACGCACCGTAGGCCTAATACCAAGCCAGCGAGAGCGTCCGGCCTTACCCAAATTCACCAAATGATTTTCCTCGTTTGAAACTGTGCCAATAGAAGCCCAAGCAGTTTCGCGGATTTTACGTACTTCTGTAGAAGGTAACTTAACGTTTACATAACCACCGTCGATGGAGAGCACCTCAGCAAAATTACCAGCCGAGCGCACCATCTTAGCGCCCCCTCCTGGCTGAATCTCAATATTGTAAACAAAAGTACCAATTGGAATAGCGCGGAGTGGTAAACGATTACCAGTTTTAATTTCGGCCTGTTCTGAAGCAATTACCTGATCGCCGACCTTTAGCCCAGATGGTACTAATTGATAACGATAGGCGCCGTCACGGTATGAAATAAGGGCAATAAAACCAGTACGATTTGGATCATACTCAATAGTTTTGATAACACCCGGAATGTTTATTTTGTCGTATTTAAAATCAATATCACGGTAGAGGCGCTTGTGGCCACCACCCTTATGGCGCACGGTGATACGGCCAGCGTTATTGCGTCCTACAGAACGTTTGAATCCACTCACCAGAGATTTCATCGGCTCAGAAGCAGTAATGTGATCTCGATATGAGATCGTGGTCATTCCGCGGCGTGATTTAGTTGTTGGTCGGTAGCTTTTCATATTTTTATTTAAACAATTTCAATTTTGTCGCCTTTTTTAAGCATCACTAAAGCCTTTTTAAATCCGGTTGAGTGACCCGGTCGGCCACGGCGACCGCGAGGCGTAATCTTTTTGGCCTTCACGTTAATGATGTTAATTTTTACCGGGGTAACATTAAAAATCTTTTTAATTGCGTGGGCAATTATATTTTTACGAGCGTCCGGAGCAACTTGAAACACATACACCGGATGCGTAGCGTCAGCGGTGGCTAAAGCCGTAGCCTTTTCGGTAATGTGAGGTTTTACCAAAATAATCTCTTCTTGATTTAATTGTTTACCAATTTTTGACATAAATTATTTTAATGCAACCGCAGGTTCCACAATCACCAAATATTTATAACGTAAAGCCTCGACTGGGCTGATGGAAGTAAAGGTTTTAACAATCGCGCTCTTTACGTTTTTGAAACCACGATTAACATCTTTGTTTTGAGCTGGCAAAGCAAGAATCGCTCGATTACCCTTTTGGTAATTAATCTTTTCAAAACCCTTAATTTGGCTTAGATTTTTAAGAATTGCCACCGCATTTTTAGTCTTACCCTCAAGATCGAGTTTGTCGACAAAAATTACTTCATTATCACGGTGTTTAGCCGACAAAATCGTAAACAAAGCTTTAGCTTTAGCCTTCTTATTTACTTTCTTAAAATAATTACGCTCGTTGGTAGGACCATGAGTGGCACCTCCACCACGCCAAATAGGAGAACGGATAGAGCCATGACGAGAGCGACCAGTGCCCTTTTGGCGCCATGGCTTTTTACCTCCACCACGTACCTCGCCACGCCCCTTGGCATGTGCTCGGTTAGTGCGCTCATTAGACTCCATAGAAGTTACAACCTGGTGAACCAAGTTATTGTTCCAAGGCAAAGCAAACATCTCTTCGGGTAAGGTGATCTTACCTTCGCTTTTACCTTTTTGATTGTAGATTGTTGCTTCCATGATAATTAACCTCTGATTTCAATTAAAGTACCGCGACGACCAGGAATCGCTCCAGAAATAAGGAGCTGATTAACCTCGCCATTTACCGCCACAATCTTTAAATTTTTGATTGTGACTCGATCACCACCCATTCGGCCGGCCATGCGCATACCTTTAGGCACACGAGTTCTTAAACCACCTCCAATAGAGCCTGGCTCGCGCTCAGAGTGCTTTTGACCATGAGTACGACGTCCACCATGGAAGCCATGGCGCTTAACTACACCTTGAAATCCCCGCCCCTTAGAGATGCCGGAGATTTTAACTGTATCGCCAACTTCAAATTGCGTTAGAGGTGACTTATCGTCCTTCTCCCCCGCAATCACCGTCACTGATTCCACCCGACCATCGTCGTGAAAGATTTGCGTCATATTGAGTTTTCGGCCGGTTGTAAATTTCATGTTGATTTAACATAGTAACTAACACTACATCATCTTCACATCAATATTGACGCCTGATGGTAAGTCTAAGCTGGTTAAACTTTCAATAAGTTTGCCTGATGGGTTAAGTATGTCCACCAAGCGCTTGTGAATGCGCATTTCAAACTGCTCGCGCGCATTTTTATGAACAAACGCTCCGCGGTTAACAGTGTACTTTTTAATTTCCGTTGGCAACGGCACTGGTCCGTAAACGGTGCCATCATAACGAGTGGCGGTGTCTACGATCTGCTTTACACTGGCGTCCAAAACCTTATTTTCATAAGCGGAAACCCGGATCCGAATCTTTTGGATATTGGATGCGTCCTCTCCTGCCTTAGTCTTGGCCCCCGCTTTAGCTTTTGCCGCCATGGAAATTTATTATTTTAATTAAGCGACAACTTTAGTAACCACACCGGCTCCTACGGTCTTACCACCCTCACGGATAGCAAAGCGTTGTTTGTCTTCAAGGGCCACTGGAGCAACCAATTTGACCTTAAAGGTTACAGTGTCGCCTGGCATTACCATCTTCACGCCTTCAGCCAAAGTTACTTCACCAGTTACGTCCGTAGTACGGAGGTAAAATTGTGGCTTGTAGCCAGTAAAGAATGGAGTGTGGCGACCGCCCTCTTCCTTCTTTAAGATGTAAACTTCTGACTCAAACTCAGTATGAGGAGTTACAGAACCTGGCTTAGAGATAACTTGTCCGCGAGTTACATCTTCCTTTTTAGTACCACGAAGCAAGATACCAGCGTTGTCTCCAGCCTGACCCTCGTCGAGTTGCTTGTTGAACATTTCAATACCAGTAATAGTAGTTTTGGCAGTTGGAGCAAGACCCACGATCTCAGCTTCCTCACCTACCTTAATGCGTCCGCGCTCGATACGTCCAGTGACCACAGTCCCACGACCTTCAATAGAGAAGATGTCTTCAATAGGCATCAAGAATGGCTTGTCGAGATCACGAACCGGCTCAGGAATGTATTCGTCCATAGCCTTCACTAATTCCATAATTGGCTTGGCCCACTCATCATCCTTTGTCTTTGCCTCGAGAGCTTTAAGACCAGAACCACGGATAATCGGAGCATTGTCGCCGTCGTATTGATACTTAGTTAAGAGTTCGCGGATTTCAGCTTCTACGAGATCCACCATGTCTTTGTCGTCCACCATATCTACTTTGTTTAAGAAGACGATGATCTTAGGTACACCTACTTGGCGAGCCAAGAGTACGTGTTCACGAGTCTGAGGCATCGCGCCGTCTGTAGCAGCTACCACGAGCACTGCGCCGTCCATCTGAGCGGCACCAGTGATCATGTTCTTAATATAGTCAGCGTGACCTGGAGCGTCGATGTGAGCATAGTGACGCTTCTCAGATTCATATTCTTGGTGAGAGAGGGCAATAGTAATACCGCGCGCCTTCTCTTCAGGAGCGGAGTCGATCTCGTCAACTCCCTTAACTTTAGCCTTGAAACCAGCTAAGTTTAAAACATGTAAAATACCCGCGGTGAGCGTGGTTTTGCCGTGGTCAACGTGGCCAATTGTGCCAACGTTAACGTGGGGCTTAGTGCGTTCAAATTTATCTGCCATATTTTTTAATTTAACTAATAAAAATAATAACTATTCAAAATAGCGTATCGTCAATCCTATACAAGATTGAAGAAATAGTCAAATCTACTTCTCCCAATCGGCAGGGACTTCGACATTAGGAATGATTGGCTCGGCACAAGCAGCAAACTCACAAGTAGGGGCAATCCTTTGCACATAAGATCCGTCTGCGCAACGCTTTACGTCTTGAGTACAAACACCGCCTACCGCTCCGGTTTGGTCGGTAGGGGCAGCCGCTTCGTCCTTAAGAGCCCAATAAATGGCCACCACAATGACAATTGCCACTATAGCCACAAGCCAATAACCTTTTTTGCTTTCACCTTCCATGGCGCCATTCTACCTCTTTACTATAATTTTTTCAAGCCTACAGAAATCTAATTAACAATCACAGTTAAACCAAAAGTATCGGTACCACCCTGGCAATCATTTGCTGTTACTGCCATACGATAATTACCTGGCGATCCCCAATAATGAGAAGCAATGTATGGCGCATTACTACTGCTAGGATTTTGACAGGATCTATCAGAGTAATAAGACCCATCTCCATAATTTACACTCCACACCAAGCTATCACCATCTTCATCCTCAGCCTCAAACTCCCATTCTGCGTACTGGTTCACGCGAATTGGACCATTATAAATCTCGCTAATCTCCCTACCTTGATAATCTACTGGCCCGTTTACACGAAGTATTTGTGGTGCAGAATTACCACCACTCACCTCCCAATTACTTATACTAAATACCCCACTGTCAAAGGAGAAGTAGTCTGGGGTTAAATTACTACTACGCCCCGTGATTTGGAAATAATAATCTCCCGGTGGAACCTCTGACACATCCACATATTCTGAACCATCATTTTTAGTATCAATCGGAGTAAAACCACTTGCTAAACGATGGTTGGCCGTCAGTAACCTAATATTAATCTTTGTTGATCGGCTAATTTCATTTGTATTGTTTTTCCACTGCACACGAGTTCGATCGCCAGCCTGCCAATTATCTCTAGCTAGTGGAGATGAGAAAGAAATCGCCTCCACGTTGTTTTGTCTAAATGAAGAGGTTAACTTATTGTTATTTTCGTTTGCCTCTCTGTAATCATTTTCTGGATCAACTTCCGCGTAACCAGTGTGGTTTTTTCTATTATTTAGTCCCCAGGTCGCGTATTCCCATTGATGGCGCGTACCGCATTGCGTGTTCGCTTGTCGATAAGCTGACATCTCAAATTCTCTCTCTACCCCATCAATACTTATAACAAGAGGGAATCTTGAAACATTGGTTAATCCATTGTTACAAAATGTGACGAAGGGCCCAGTATCATTTAAACCAAAGCTCATCACAGAAAGATCGGGCCTTTTTGAAGCATTAAGTGAATGAGCAATCCTAATGAAGTGATCGGTAGTATCACAACTACTTCCGCCAGAATTTTTATTAGCGCAAACTCTTATATTGTAATCCTGTTTAGACAGATGATCTCCGATGGCAATATCTATAAAGTTTGTTTGATTTGTAGTCCTAGCAATAATAATTTCTGGGTTAGAGTTAGACAGATTAACCGGCGATAAAACCACCAAAACATCCTGACCTGTAAATTCGGCTGTATTGTAACTCCATTCAACCCTCATACTATCTCCCGGACGCCAGGTGCCGCCATTATTTGGCGATTCGAGCTTAAAAAATGCATTATTATTTGTATTAGAATTATTTCTAATTTGCTCCAGGCGACTAATCAATTCATTGATCATCCTTTGCAATTCGCTTGCTGTTTGGGCGTTACCCATTTGAGGTATGATCATCAGTCCCAAAACCAATCCCAACAAATATTTTTTAATCATGTAAATTTAATTATTAGTTAATATACTTCAATCTCAATATTACCATCATACCACTGCCCAAAAAGTGAGCAATAAAAAAACAACTCCCTACGTGGGAGCTGTTTTGGTTAATTTAAATTAGATTATTCTACGATGATATTGCTGTCGCTGTAATCAATCGTGCCGAGGTCTTGGGCGCTGCAATTTGTACATTCAATCTTTAATTTATAATTACCTTCTGACAGCCCCTCTGGTACAACCACAGATTGTTGAGCGTCATTTGCAGAACGGACAATAAACGTACCTGAGCCCGTGTAAGGTGCAGGGACCAAGAAGATTCCGATATCCCAGTTACTCTGACCATAAGCCCAACTTACTTCCTGACTTGAGCCTTTTCTCCACGTCTCCCCGCCATTTGGCGAGCGGAGCTTGAGGTAATTTGCTGTTGGGTCGTTTGACGGGGCATTTTGAAGAACAAAATAATTATCACTGTAATCACAGGTGAAACTATTCTGATAACATACCTTCACCCAGTATTGCCCAGGAGATAGGTTGTAAAACTGAGCACCATACGACGTCGAGTCCTTTAGAGTTTTTGCATTCCAAAGCACCCATTCATTATTATAATCGTTAGACGATGTTTGGATTTCTCCCGCTGTCGCAAACTGGCCGTTGTACATTTTTTCGATATAAACCTTAACCGAACTATCATTCCCCGACCACTTTACTTTAATATCCGAACCAATATCAATCCTTTCTCCACCATTAGGGTAAGTGACCCGAATATTAGGATTACTTGGAGTAGTATTTTGGCACTGTAATTTAGCAGATGCGATATTTACACAAGTTCCACCATTTTGAGCTGCTTGAGGTTGGCACTCATTCCAGTTATAACAAGAAGGAGTAATCGTGTTTCCTCTCACAATTCGGTATCCATCGCAGAGATCATTTTGGTAAGTATAAGGTTCTCGCCTATTGTAAATATTATTCTCAGGCCAAACCATTTCTAATCCAGTACAAGTAATTGAACTAGAGCTTTCTCCTTTCATACTTACGGTAACACTTGTAACGGCACTCAAGCCATTGTTATCGGTGACAGTAAATGTTGGGCGGTAGGTGTCTTTGGATGATCCATTTGGCCAACCATAAACGTGAGAAAAAGTTACAGACTGTTGAGAACCCGATCCGTTTAATGTCTCATTGGCAGATGTGGCTTCATCACCCCATCTTGCAGAATAACGGAGACTACCATTTTCAGGATCGGTGGCTTTCACCGTCCAAGTTCCCCTTTCCCCAACTTTCAAACTTGTTGGGCCACTTACTCCGTGGATTATTGGAGGGAGATTGTTGTTATGGCCACCAGCGGTAACGTTTACTACCTTAGTACATGAACCAGTACCATTATTGACACCGCCAACCATGAGAGTTACTGGAGGATTTCCAATTACACTTGCCGTCACTTGTTGCGAACCATTCGCAGACAGTTTGTCCCCTGGCAACCAGAGATGATCTTTGCCAGAATTATCTTGCTGCCATGATGCGTATGTTGCATTTTGACTTGTCCAATAATACGTAATCGTCTCTCCAAGAGAGTATGAACTCTTGTTAGATGAAAGAGAGCAAGTCGGAGCTAATCGAGTAGGATTTTGTCCACTGCATCCACTTAAAGCTCGGCGGGTTTGGGGACCGACATAAGCGTAACCATCTTTATATTTTTCACTTATTCCATTCTGAATTTGGAATCTCTCAAGGGCAATGCGAGTTAAATTACCAAAAAATCCATAAGCAGCACCCTGTGGCATGTTTAACAAACCACGCTTGGCTAAAGCCTTCTGCAAAGCCTCTATGCTCTTATTTGAGCCAAAATCTTGATCACCAAAAAATAAATCACGAGCAAAATCAGCGCTAAGAGTGCACTCACCACGACTTGGATTTGGGGCATTACCTTGCAATCTGGCAATTAAAGCCATGAGCTCAGCAATTTTAGCTCTTAACTCAGCGACGGTTTCAGAATCACTCTCACTGTCATCGTTACCATTGTCGTCATTGTCATTATCTTCATCGTCATCATTTTGATCGCTCTCGCTGTCTTGACCACTATCATCCATCTCCTCCTGATCATCCTCGTCTTGAGGGCTGTCGTCATTCTCGCGAGCCATTGTTATTACCGGCACAACGAGTGCAAGCACCAACATCCACACCAAAAAATATTTTTTAATCATAAAATTTTATTAATTTATAATAATTTTATTCACAATCAACACCAATCGTCTCGCCCTTCCATTTCTGAGAATCTTCACGGCCACTTAAAAGGGCCATGAGACGTGAGGCATCAGCGCCGTCAAAGTTGCCACTGCGGTCAATGTCGTAGGCATACATCTTCTCATGAGCAACTGAGTCAGGTTTACCAAGCTCACCTAAGAGCTGAAAGGCGTCATTGGCATCAGTAATTCCGTTTTGGTTTACATCACCCGGCAAATAACCTAAGCAAACCCTCTGCCCCGTAGGCAAATAGGTAATTGCAGTGCGAGCAAGCACTGGGATTGGTTGATTGAGGGTTAAAACAAGTCGGTCAGAACTAGTTGAGGTCACACTCTCCACCGCCACGTTTAGTGGGGTCTTAAGACTAGTTGAAACCATAAAATCACTTAAAAAAACTTGGTCAGGCTCACGGTCAAAAACAATCTCAACTTGATTCCAACCAAAATCAGGCATGCGAGCATCAATCGCGCCATCAGCAGGGAAGCTTTCTAAAATCATTGGCACGTCGCCAGAGGCAGGCAAACTTTTAAAACTCGTAACTGCAGGCGTGGCACTAAAACTAGAAACAGATGAGGAGGAAACCGGGGTTGGGGCTGGCTTTTCCTCCTCTGCACCGATAATAGTATTCCACAGGCTGGAGAACGAGAAAGCCGAGGCGCTAGGCGCCCCTACACCCCAAACCGTCATAACAGAAACGAGCAAACAGGCAAAAAAGCCTTTAGTTAATTGCATAAAATCAGGGTCGTTTATCCATCCCAGCCATCATTCCAAACGACCCTTTTATCCTAGCACAAAATCACCCCACCCGCCATACTTGGCAAGTAGAGTGACTTTTTACTGATTTAACTAAAACTTAGAGATCCTTCCAAGCGTAGGTGGTTGAACCAGTTTTCATACAAAGTGACAATGTGTCTGGCGCGCCCCCCGTGCCAAAAGTTAACCAAATGACACCACGATAATAATTTCCTGCACAGGTCGGGCGTGTCACGATACCTCCCAATTGTATCGCATTATTATGTACACGAAGTTGAATACCATCTCCACTGTTTGTGAGACCATATTCACCGATCATTACACGACTGGCAAAAAAATTGTTTCCGCTATTAACAACACCAGTCTGTGCAATAGTTCCATCTTTAACCACCAACGGGCGAATCCCTCCGTCGTTAGGTCCATTTACGGTAATAATATTGCCATCATTATGTAAATTTGAAGTTGCTTTCCATCCAGGTGTGGTGGAAGACCCTGTCCCTGAATAATATAACGTTTGCCCTGGAGTCCCTGGAGGCAAACCAACATATGCAGTTTGCATTAAAGTCGCTGGCTCTTCACTCCTCACCTGCGCGGTTTGGCTGTTAGATAAATCAGAAATTTTCTGTTGTAAATTTTGCAACACATAATACAAACCTGAACGCACTTCTGCGTCATCGGTCTCGGCTTTGGCCACTCCAAATCCAAAAATTATGAAAAGTGCCAAAGCTCCCAAAAAATATTTCGTTTTAAACATTAGATAATAATTAAAAATTTATAATCCTCCACGCCACTTAAGTATAGCGTAAATATCTCAACACCTTGTGGAAAACAAAAAATAGACACTTCTTGAAACACATAATTCGAAAGAAATTGACAAATTTAATTAAGAAGAGTAGATCTATGCCAGGGAAAGTGGTCTTTCACACAGAAAATGATAAATCACGGCTTTGGTGTCCGTGAGTGCGAGTTGGAATTGGTGCCCTAACCGAAAGGAACAAATCATGAGTAAGGCAGTAGCGACAGCGGTGGCCGTTGAGAGTCCGATCAATAAGATGAAGAGGGAGATCGGGTTGACCGATCAACCAAACTTGGAGATCGTAGAAAACAAAAAACGAGTCAAGGTATTGCAGAATCAGATTGATCTTATTGGCTTTCGGGAACAGAACCTCACACGGGCTGAAGAAAATGCCAAAGCTGAAATAACTAAACTAAGATTAGACCTGGAGAAAGAGAGGGATGAGCTGAAACTGGTCGGCAATCTGAAGGACATGCCCCAACTGAGCTTAGAACCGCTTAAATGGCGCAGTGAGCAAGGCTGGCCGCAACTAATCGTCTTGGGCACCGAGGAGCCATTAGTTCGATTCTTCTTTGGTGTCAGTAGGGGTGATTATCGTTCTGGAGCCAGAAAATGTGAGCTGGTAACCAACCCGGAGTTACCCATGCCCATACTAGAATGCTACGAGGATGTGATTGGTCGACTCTTTACCCGCGCAACAAGTAAACAGGTAAACCTCGATTTAACTTCCCATTTTACAGGTATCTTCCCTGTCGAAATAAGGCAGGTAATCCGACAAGCCAAGACAAAGTTTGATCAGGTCTTTATCATTGCTGAAGCCCAAAAATGGGAGTTGACTGAGAGTAAACCAGTGGTGGTCCCACACAATGCTGACCCACTGGTTGTTGGCTGGAAAAATAACAAACTCTACCTCATCGACTCATTCGACCTAACAACTGTCGAGAACTACGTTAGGTCAGAATTCCGGGTATAAGTTTTGCAGTTCACACACCAAAAACCACAAACCGCCGAGACAAGTCTCGGCGGTTATTTTTTGTTTATTTTTAAATAATTTACTTCCTAGCGTCGATGATTTTTTGGGCGACGTTTGGTGGAATGATCGCGTATTCGGAAAATTCCATAGTGAAGTTGCCGCGACCTTCAGTCATCGAGCGGAGCGCGGTGGTGTAGCCAAACATTTCTGATAGTGGAACTTTGGCTTTGATAGCTTTCACCAAACCTTTATCTTCAATACTATCAATCTGTCCGCGCTTGGAGGAAAGGCTACCAGTGATGTCACCCATAAACTTCTCAGGCACCACCACCTCAATCTTCATCACCGGCTCAAGGAGCACAGGTTTAGCGCGACGAGCGGCTTCTTGCAAGGCCATGGAACCGGCGAGTTTGAAGGCCATTTCTGAAGAGTCCACTTCGTGGTATGAACCATGGATAAGTTCACAAGAGATGTCTACAAGCTCAAAGCCTGCCACCACGCCACGTTCCATACCCTCGCGCACACCATCTTCCACCGCTGGAATATATTCTTGAGGAATGGCTCCACCTTTAATTAAGTTAGTGAACTCAAAGTGCGCTTCACGCGTCACATTCTTTTTGACTTTAGCTTCTGGATCAACTGGTTGGAGCGGTTTAACTTTAATAACCACGTGACCATACTGACCCTTACCACCTGATTGTTTAATATATTTATGCTCCACTTCAGCCTCGCCAGTGATCGTCTCTTTATAAGCCACTTGAGGTTTGCCCACATTGGCGCCCACGTTAAACTCGCGCTTCATGCGATCTACTAAAATTTCCAAATGTAATTCACCCATACCAGAGATAATTGTCTCGCCAGTTTCTTCATCACCCTTAACGCGGAAGGTTGGATCTTCATCAGAAAGTTTTTTGAGCGCCAAACCCATCTTCTCTTGGTCGGCTTTGGTCTTAGGCTCAATGCGCATTGAGATCACTGGCTCCGGCACATCAATACCTTCAAGTAAAATTGGATGATCAGGATCACACATGGTGTCGCCAGTTTTGGTGTCCTTCAAGCCTACCGTAGCGGCAATGTTACCTGAAAAAATTTCCTTAATCTCTTCACGATCATTAGCGTGCAAACGCACAATACGCGAAATGCGCTCTTGTTGGCCAGTACGAGAATTTAAAACATAAGTACCAGCCGTAAGTTTGCCAGAGTAAACACGGAAGAAAGTGAGCGAGCCCACAAATGGATCAGTGGCGGTTTTAAAAGCGAGCGCGGCAAAAGGCGCGTTCTCGTCTGTGGAAACAATCATCTCCTCGCCTGTGTTTTGATCCACAGCTTTAATTGGCGGCACGTCGAGAGGTGAAGGTAAATAATAATAAACAGCGTCGAGTAAAAGTTGCACGCCTTTATTTTTTAAAGCGGAACCACAAAGCACCGGGAAGATGTGGTTGGCAATTACGGCTTTACGTAAAATTTCTTTAAGTTTTGGAATTGGAGTTTCTTTACCCTCCAAATAATCGTTCATCGCCACTTCATCATTCTCCACAATCTTTTCAATCAAGGTGGCGCGATCCTTTTCCACTTGAGCTTTAAGATTTTCAGGAATATCGTTTGAGCGATTTATAATTTCACCCTTCTCACCAGAGAAAGAAATGTACTCGCGAGTAAGTAAGTCCACCACGCCTTTAAAGTTCTCTTCATGACCATCGGGGATTTGCATCTTCACGCCCTTTGGTGAGAGACGATCAATAATTGACTGGAACGAGCGGTCAAAAGATGCGCCCATACGGTCGAGTTTATTAATAAAGCAAACGCGTGGCACTTTATAATCATCAGCATAACGCCAGTTGGTTTCTGATTGAGGCTCTACTCCAGCCACACCGTCGAAGACCACCACCGCGCCGTCGAGCACGCGTAAAGAACGCTTCACCTCAATGGTAAAGTCGATGTGCCCAGGAGTATCAATAATATTTAAACGGACTTTGTTATCGGGTTTGGCGTCATCAGTGGGCATCCAGTAGGCAGTGGTGGCGGCGGCAGTGATAGTAATACCGCGCTCGCGCTCCTGCTCCATCCAGTCCATCACGGTGTCGCCCTCGTGAACCTCACCAATCTTGTGTGATACTCCAGTGTAAAATAAAATACGCTCAGAAACGGTAGTCTTGCCAGCATCAATGTGTGCAATAACTCCGAAATTCCGAACTTTATTTAAAGGATAATCACTAGCCATAAAAACTAAACAGTTTTCTTTTTATAAGTTTTGGCGTAATGAGCAAAGGCGCGGTTGGCCTCGGCCATTTTGTGGACGTTCTCACGTTTTTTAATCGCCTCACCTTCATTCTTACTCGCAGTAATAATTTCGTCAGCTAATTTTAAATGCATTGGCTTACCTTTTTTAGAATAAGCGGCATCAATAATCCAGCGTAGCGCAAGCACTAAACGTCGTTCTGGGGTAACCTCGTGCGGAATTTGATAGTTAGCACCTCCCACGCGACGGCTCTTGAGTTCCATAAGCGGACCTACGTTACGCATCGCCTCGTTGAAAACTTCCATCGGTTCGCTTTTGGTTGTCTCTTTAATATGATCGAAACAATCGTAGACCACTTTGCAGGCCACCTCTTTTTTACCGTCCTCCATTAGGTAGTTGGTAAGTTTAGCAATTTTAGTGGAATCATAAACTGAATCCGGCTTCAAACGATTTGGAAATTTAACTTTTCTTCGCATAAATTATTTTGATTTTGGACGCTTAGCTCCGTAAAGTGAACGACTCTGACGACGATTTTCTACACCGCCGGCATCAAGCACGCCACGCACAATATGATAGCGCACGCCTGGCAAGTCCTTTACCCTACCGCCACGAATAATTACCACTGAGTGCTCTTGTAAATTGTGACCAATACCTGGGATGTAAGCGGTAACTTCCATACCATTTGTTAAGCGCACACGAGCAATCTTACGAATAGCGGAGTTAGGCTTTTTAGGAGTGGTGGTTTTAACTTGTGTGCATACGCCACGTTTAAAAGATGATGGATAAGCAATTGGTCGGCTATTAATAGTGTTGAAACCCGCTGCCAAAGCCACCGAGCGTGATTTGCGCTTGATTAGTTTGCGGGGTCTGCGAACCAATTGGTTAATTGTTGCCATATAAAAATGTCAGATTACTCTAATATGAAGCGCTTTAAAATGCAAGCAAGGCTCGAGTGATTACCTCGGGGCCGGCCGTAATCGCCGCCAAATAAAACACCAGGAATGAGACGAACTTCCATAAATAGAGCATAAAAAAGAGAAAGAAAGCCCACCAATAATTCTCAAGCGCATTCTGAACCGACCTTAATCTGTAAGGCAAAATAGCAAAAAGAATTTTAGAACCATCAAGCGGCGGAAACGGCATCAGGTTAAAAACCATTAAACTAAAGTTGAGTAGCACCACCATGCCGGCTAAAGCGATAAAGGATTGACTGGCGATCAAACCAGAACTAGCCAAAAAGGCAAAAAACAAAGCGATAATTAAATTTGAGAGTGGCCCAGCAATTGCCACCAAAGCTGGCCCCCATTTGCCTGCCTTAAGATTGTAAGGATTAAACGGCACCGGTTTAGCCCAACCAAAAATAATTCCGCCCGGGACGAGGGACATCAAAAGTGGCAAAATCACTGAACCAAAAGGGTCCAAATGTTTGATCGGGTTTAGGGTGAGTCGCCCCTCAAGTTTGGCCGTGGGGTCGCCTAGTAAATTGGCCGCCCAACCATGCGAGACCTCGTGGATCACCACCGACATCACTAAAATTGCAATAAAAAAAATAGTTTCCAGTCCCATATTTGCTAAATGTTTAACTTATGCTAGCATAAAACCCACAAATATATGAGAGCTTGCGCCACATGTAGTAAAGGAACAATCGTAGGTGGAGGTTACTCCAACCGCGTGCGTGCCACCAAATTTAATCCCACCGGCAAGGTGCGTAAATACCCTAATCTCCAATGGGCCTCAATCGCTGGATCCAAACGCGTTAAAGTTTGCACTCGCTGCATCCGCACGGGCAAAACTCTAAAAACTTCTAAGGTTTAAATTCTGCCCGTCGCTTTCAAACACAATTGTTCCGAGGGTGTCGGTGCGGAAAATTGGAATACTTAAACTCTCGAGCGTGTCGAGAGTTTTTTGATTGGGGTGACCATAACGATTATCTTTGCCCGATGAGATCACGGCAAATTTGGGTTTAACTGCTTCCGCAAATTCTTGCGAGGTGCTGGTTTTGGATCCATGATGGCCGACCTTAAGCACATCAGCTTCAAGCCACTCGCTTGGTAAAGTGGCGAGTAATCCGCGTTCCACCTTCTCCGGGGCGTCGCCCGTGAGCATAAATTCCGTTTCGCCATACACAAGTCTTGCCACAATTGAACCATCATTAGTGCTCCAGGTTTTGGCATTTGCCACTGGCGCCAAAACTTCTAACCTTACTCCATCGCCCAAATTAAGCGTCATGCCACCACGCGCGGTGAGCACGCGGGAGGTTTGATTTTCTAATTCTTCCATCCGTTCATAAACTTTAGTTTTGGCCACCGTACCAGGTTCCAAAATCATCCCCACCTCAAAACCGTTTAAAACTTCCACCAAACCACCGATGTGATCTTGGTCGGGGTTTGTGACAATCATTAAATCTAATGTTCGATCGTTAAATGGCATCAACTCACCTAAACCTGAAAGCACTGCGCGGTTTGGCCCGCCATCAATTAGGATTTGTTTGCCCGAGGGCGTTTCAATAAAAATTCCGTCACCCTGCCCCACATCAATTATCGCCACCGTAAGATACTTATCACTGGCGCTCCAAACAGTCATCCAAACTAAAACATTAGCAAAAAATAAAACGGCGAGGCCAATATAAACAAATTTTTTGTTTGTGATCATTTTTTCTTAAACTGAAAGTAAAGGGCAAAAATTAAAATATAAAATCCAACCGTAAGAGTGAGTGGGAATTTAGGAAAAGTAGCCACAGCAAAGCGCAAATTTCCAAACCACTCCGTTAACTTTAATTGATAAGCCAAAATTAAGTAAGTTGGATAAGCCACCACTTGAGCCACAAATGGCCACGCGAGCGAGATTAATCCAGTTAAAAATCCTAACCCCATCACGTAAGGCACCAAAAGCACAATTAAGATATTGGCTGGCAGTGCCACGAGCGACAACTCACCCATTTGGTAAACCAGCCAAGGCGATACGGCAAGTTGGGCCGCCAGTGAGGTAGCTAAAAGTTCTCGCAAACCAAAACGTTCCGGACACCAATTTAAATATTTTTTAATAATTGGTGAAAAATAAATTAAACCAAAAGTCGAAATAAAAGAGAGTTGAAAACCCAAATCATGAATTAAAATTAAAGGATTCCACCACACCATTGCAACCCCCACTAGCACTAACGCACGACCGGCGTTGTATGGTTGATGAAAGGCAATGGCGATAAGTGCCACGGCCGCCATGAGCCCCGCGCGCACGGTGGCTGCGCCTGCGCCAGCCATAAGCACGATAGCCAAAATCCCACCGCCCGTGCCAAGCACTTGAGTTAAAATTGGTAAACGTGAGAGCGCCAAACTCACCCCTCGGCCCACCACCGCAATGTTGTATCCAGAAAGTACCACCATATGAATTACGCCCGAGCGCCGGAAGTTCTCAAGCCACTCGCCACCGAGAGATTGTTTGGCCCCCAAAATTAAACCACCAAGAAGGGAGACTTCTGGCTCGGGAATCACTTGTGCCAATTTGTGTAAGAAAAAACTTTTAATCAAATAAAGCTTTTTGATAACAAAATTGCCCTGATCTTGAGAAGTTACCACGACCTCAGGATAAAACATCTGATAAACCACTCCCTCCTTCAATAAATAATTAACGTAATCAAACTCACGACCGGAATCAGTTTCAAAATTTTTTGGCTTCGCTAATTTGCCCTTCACTTTAACTAAATCACCATATTTTACCTCATCAAATCGACTAGTTGTGAGTAAAATTTTTGCTTCCGTTTTACTCTCACGAAAGGTTAGGAGCGTGGTGTTCTCTCTTACATCAGGTTCACGAATAATCTCTCCCGCCAACTCCAAATCCGCGCCAACTCTGTCTTCAAAAGGTTTAGAAATTTGCCTCAAGCTTTGCTCGTAACGAAAACCGCCGAGCCAAAAACTTAGTCCGAAAATTAAAAAAGCTAAAGTTATTAGAAAAAACTTATTCACACTATTGCTATTTGAAACGATTTACTTATAATGAATGCGTATTTTTATTAGCTCATAATTTAATCCAAAATAAATGGACTCTTTAGATAGTTTAAAAAAAGAATACGACGAACACCAGTGTTGGGGGATGGTTGCCTCGATTGATCTCTACGATTGCCATCCCCAACTTATTAAAACCCCTGAAAAGATTCAAGGTTTAATTGACGGCTTGATTGATGCCATCAAAATGAAAAAGTTTGGCAACTCCATGATCCAACGCTTTGCTGAAGGTGAGCTTGAGGGTTACTCGGCACTCCAATTTATCGAAACTTCTTCAGTAACCATGCACTTTGACGAAGGTAAAAACCGCGCGTTTATTGATGTCTTCTCTTGTAAATTTTTTGACCCTAAAATGGCGGAGAAATTTTGCCAAGATTATTTAGAGGCCAAAAGCGCTAAAACTCAGCACTATTTAAGAAAATAAAAGCCCCCGATAACAGGGGCTTTGGTATGGATGCGGCGTAATTATGATAATCAGATCTGGTTGCCGCGATTATCTTCCGGCTCTGGCTGGGAGTGATGCTCACTACCACGTTTGATCGCCTCGTAGACTTCTTTGCGATGAACTTGAATATGTCGTGGAGCCGTGATGCCTAGTCGCACCTTGTCGCCCCGGATATCGATGACGGTGATTTCTACCTCGTCGCCGATCATAATCGTCTCATCGCGCTGTCGACTCAATACCAACATTTTTGTCTCCTCTCTAGACACTCGCGCGGCTCCGCCACGCGAAACCAATCCGCCCTTAGACTCGCACGGATCCTACCTACCGTCAAGCTGATCATAACCCCTCTAACTCCCCTTACCTTAAGGGGAGGATGGATTCTTTCCCCCTTAGAGTAAGGGGGATCAAGGGGGTTACTCTTTTTCTAACTGCAGGCACACAGAATTAATACAAAATCGTTCGCCAGTCTTTGTTGGGCCGTCTGCAAAGACGTGACCTAAGTGCGAGCCACAATTGGCGCAGACGACTTCCGTACGATGCATCCCATGTGCGGAATCCTCAATCAATTTAATCTTCCCTTCCGCCACTGGTGCGTCGAAGGATGGCCAACCAGTGCCGGAGTCGAACTTGGCGGAGGAGGAGAAAAGCGGCGCTCCGCAAGCCGCACATTTATACATCCCGCTTTCTTTATTATCCAAATACTTACCCGTAAACGGCGCCTCCGTCCCCTTCTCCCGCAGCACCTTATATTGCTCCGGCGTCAACTTCTCCTTCCACTTTTCTTCATCTTGATTCATCTTCCAATCTTATCACATTGACCAAAATTTTTAGAAAAGAAAAAGCCGTCGGGGTGACCCAACGGCTGTAAAAAACCAAATATTAGAAAACTCTAAGCAACACGGACAGCCAAGACTTTGGTCCTTTTCATTTGTATGGCTTTAACGGTACGCCCAAGTTCAAGGGCCAGCTCTCGGTCAGTTTTATCGCTAGTGAGGATAAGGTCAACCTCCCACTTTCCCCATCTTACCCTGGCATTATGTTGATGAGTCGCACCCCGTTCGTAATTTCTTCTTTTTGACTCATTCCAGGCCGCGCGACCCCTACCACGTCTATACTCTTTTATGTACTTCACTCTGTATTTCTTCAAGTAACCCAAAATCTTTTCTCTGTTCTTTTTGTAGTATTCCTTACTGTCCACACTATTACTCCTTATCAATGACAAAAAAACACCAGACTTTTACCTTCTGGAAGATTACACCATAAAAACAGAAACGTCAACCACGCGCCTCATCCATGGCTTGATTGGCGAGGGCGTCGGCGAGCGAGTTTTCTTCACGGGGAATGTGGCGGAAGGTGAGATGAGGGAAGTCTTTAACCCGCGCGTTCCAGACTTCCATAAAAAAGGGTTGGAGACTTTTCTCTTTCACCTGATACTCGCCGTTGATCTGCCTCACAATCAACTCGCTATCCATCCGCACCTCCACCTCGAGATCCTTAGTTTTATCTTTCCCAAATTGCTTTTTTAAAGTTTCTAAACCGAAGATTAAAGCTCGATATTCCGCCTCGTTGTTAGTCACACTGCCAAGCGCCACATAAGCCCTCTTAATAATTTCTCCATTCGCACTACTCACCACCACGCCCGCCCCCGCCGGCCCCGGATTGCCCCGCGATCCACCATCAGTATTTAAAATAATTTTTTGCATGTTTGTTTTAGACTATATCAACTATTCTGCCGCGCGCCAATCGACGATGCGGAGGCGGAGTTCAGGGAAGTTGCGGAAGTAAGATTGTTCAAGATTGGCCAAGAGATCAATATTCTCCCCAGCTTTAAGCGCTCGCGCTTCGGCCAGTGGGGCCATAAAGAATCCAATTGCTTTGCGCCCACCAAAATCAATTTCTAAATGCGACCGATCGCCACCAAAAAGTTTAACCCCTCGCACTTCCACTCCCTCGAGTAAAAAGTTCGGTCGCGGATTCTCCATGCCAAACGGCGCGAGTGTGCTTAACTTTTGGTAAGTATTCCTGTTCACCTCATCAAGTCCGAGAGCGGCATCAATAAAATGACAATCCTCATCTTTAATAAACACTGATTCTTTAAGCGCCATCTCTAAACGCTCGGGCAATTCATTTAAATTCTCTGGCGCGAGCGAGAATCCCCCCGCCATATCATGCCCACCATAATTACTAAAAAAGTTTTCTCCGCCCGCCACTTCCATCATCCGCACCACGTTCACTGTGCCATCCGAGCGACACGAGCCCTTCACCACCCCTTGTGAATTTTTCGCCCAAAGGAAAACTGGTTGCGAATGTCGCTCCGTGAGTTTAGCTGCCGCAAGCCCTAGCACGCCCGGCAGCCAATCATCGGCGCCAGCCACCAACACCTTCCGAGAAGTGAGACTTTCATCACCTTCAATAAAATCTAAAATTGAGGCTACTGAGAGTTTACGATTGGCATTCATCTCCATTAAGTGGCGGACGAGCGCACCAGCCCGCGCCTCATCACTCGTGGTGAGAAGTTCATAAGCCTCGCGGCCGTGGCTCATGCGACTGGCGGAATTTAACCGCGGGCCAATCATAAAGCCCACATCATCTTCAGTTAAATGAAGTGAATTAATTTTAAGCGCGCGATAAAGTTGCTGAAGACCCACGCGCGGCGTTTTGCGAAGAACTTTAAGTCCGAAGTACGCGAGCGCCCTATTCTCTCCCGTAAGCGGCACCATGTCAGAGATCGTGGCAATCGCCACCAAGTCGAGCAACCACTTTTCCCAACCTAAAGGAACTAAACCTGAGGCCATCGCCTGCACCAACTTATACGCCACTCCCGAACCACAGAGCATGGGGTTAGGATAAGTGTCGCCCGGTTGCTTGGGATTTAAAATGGCGTACGCGGGTGGCAACACTTCAGGCGTTAAATGATGATCAGTAATAATCACCTCCATTCCTAATTTATTCGCCACTTTTACCTCGTCAAAGTTACTCGAACCGCAATCAACGGTAATTAAAAGTTTAACGCCCTGATCCGCCAACAATTTAATGGCAGGAATGTTTAAACCGAAAGGCTCATTATGTCGATCCGGAATATAAACAACGTAATTTTTAAAGCCAATCTTTTCAAAAAATGAAGTGAGGATCGCCGCGGCTGGCACGCCGTCGGCGTCGTAGTCGGCAAAGATTGCAATCTTCTCCTCATCTTTTACCGCCCCGAGCACGCGCTCGGCCACGCGCGCCATGTTGAGCATTAAGAACGGGTCGTGAATGTCGCGGTCGTAATTAGGGAGCAAAAGGTCACCAACTCTCTCGCCCCACTTAAAGCGCGACTCCTCGCGCCACTTCCAAGATTTCGTCATCCACGAATTTTAACATATAATGGGGACATGAATAAAAATCAACAAATTGGGATGGCAGCCCTACCTATTATTATTGGTGGCGTGGTGGTGGCAGGCCTCCTCATTACCGCAGTGTGGATGTCAGGTGAGGAGGCGCCAGCGACACCCGCCCCAGCAGCTCAAACAGAAACTACGCCTCCTGAGCCAGCTAAAAGTAGAATTGTCTGGGGATCAATTAATCCTGGCGTTTACTCTCGCACCGTGAGTTCAAAGGCAAGCACCAGTGAGAAGGTGCAAATTGGCGGATCAGGCACCACCGCTTTAAAAATTGAATCCTCGAACAGTAAACTTGCGGTTTCGCTTAAAACCCCAGACGGTCAAGTTATCACCGCCGCTAATGCTGCAGCCGCGGGCGTAATAGCAAGCAAAGTCACCGACACTACCACCGGTAAAACGACTTACGTCTTTCAAATTGAAAATAACTCCACAAATAGCGATACTTCGGAGTGGGAAGTGGTAATCAATAATCAATCAACCAATTCACCCACAACCTACGACCTCACTGTTTCAGACACCTCACTCGTGAACGCCGACCCAGAAGATAGCAATGTCTCGGGAGCCCAAACAGGTGATCAAAGTGCCACAATCTCTATCACTGTTACTGAAACAGTCTCTGTTGGTGTGACAGTACCAGTTTTGAACGCTATCGTAACCGCCATCGTCACCGACCCAAATGGCAACACCACCACCGTGGATCTCACAGAGGATCCAAATGATCCTGGAAATTATTCTGGCACCTTTGACGACATCACCACACCGGGCACTTACGACGTGGAGTATCACATTACTGGCACCAACTCAAACGGCGAACCATTTGATCAAATTGTTACAGATCAATTCACAGTACCTGACCCTAACGCTACCGCCCCGACAAATGGAAGTGAAGTTGGCACAGACAAAAAATACGACATCAACCAATCCGGCGACATCACTCCAGTACAATAATTACTCCGTTAGAGCTTCAATGCCAGGCAAGGTGCCGTTGCCGAGGAAGTCGAGCATGGCGCCACCGCCAGTGGAGATGAAGCCGAATTTATCCATCAAACCGAGATTCTTAATTGAGTCCAAGGTATCGCCGCCACCCACAATTGATTTGGCGGTAGGGTGATTGGCAATAATTTTGGCCACCGCGTCGGTGGAACCTCTAAAATTAAGTTCAAAGCGCCCGAGTGGCCCATTCCACAAGATCATTTTGGCGTCACGAGCAATCTCGGTGAATTGTTCTACTGAATCTAAACCAACGTCTAAAATGTTGTCGTCGCGTTTTAATTTATCAGGACTCTTCATTGCCACTTCACCACCATTTTTTACTCTCACATCAATTGGCAAATAAATTTTTTCAGAATTTAAAAATTGCCGCGCAAGTGAGGTGTCGGCTTCCACAAGCGATTGCCCCATCTCATAACCAAGTTCTTTAAAAAAAGCGTG
This sequence comes from uncultured Candidatus Saccharibacteria bacterium, assembly GCA_964648765.1. Classification (GTDB taxonomy): domain Bacteria; phylum Patescibacteriota; class Minisyncoccia; order Phycocordibacterales; family JACOZG01; genus JBBTTN01. The sequence continues at coordinate 154,201 of CAZYLF010000001.1, read as the reverse complement.
CGCCAAAGCACCGTAAATAAATATTCGATCCGCCAGATTAATAAACTTTTCTAAAAGTGGTAATTTGGTACTAAACTTAGCTCCACCCAAGAGGAAAATAAATGGATGCTCCGGATTAAAGGCTTTAGACAAATTGGCCACCTCCTCCTCAAACAAAAATCCCATAAAGCCGGGGATAAATTTAGGCACACCCACAATAGAGGCATGCTCGCGATGACTCACGGCAAAAGCATCGTTAACATAAATATCGCCCATGGTGGCTAACTTTTCAGCAAACTCCTTTTCATTCTTCATCTCGCCGGGATTTTTTCGGATATTCTCAAGCATATAAATTTCGCCCGGCAAAAGTTCATCAGCAATTTTAAGCCAATCATCCACGGTCTCCACCATTTTTACAGGTAAATTATTTTGGAGCACTGCAAGCACTGGCGCCAAACTCTTAGAACCATCATCACCCAAATGACTCACAATAATCGTGCGCGCGCCTTTGGCGCGTAAATATTCTACTGTGGGTAGTGCGCGCCTTAAGCGATAATCATCACTCACCTCGCCCGTGGCAGAAATTGGTAAGTTTAAATCCAAGCGGAGCACCACGCGCTTGCCGTGTAATTCTTCAGGCTTAATATCTTTAAGTTTGTTTGGCTCTTTCATTAATTGCCGTCAGCAATTTTTAAAATTTTAGTAAATTCTTGAATGGTAAGTGATGATCGGCCCACCAGAAGTCCATTTGCCTCACCCTCGTTTAAAAAGCCACTAGCATTACCAGCATCCACCGAGCCACCATAAAGTATGGGCACGCTCATCGCCACCTCTTTGCCAAAAATATTATTTAAAATTTTGCGAATAAAAAGTGCCTGCTCGGTGAAACCCTCTGGAGTGTCGCTCGCCGTGGCTTGCGCACCAATCGCCCACACCGGTTCATAAGCAATCAACACATTTTTTATATCTAACTTTGAGACACCCTTAAACGCGCTCATCAATTGCTCTTCAAGCGTTTTTAAATAATTACCATCTTGATCTCTCACCCACTCGCCCACGCAAAGTATAATTTTAAAGTCGAGCTTAAGCGCGGACTTAACTTTTTTATTTATCATTAAATTCTCCTCCCCCGCTTTACGTCGCTCACTATGACCGATCAACAAATACTCCACTCCAAGATTTTTTACCATCGCTTGAGACACCTCACCCGTGTAGGCCCCAGAGAGTTCAGCGTTGGCATCCTGGGCTGCCAGAGAGAACTTTTTTGACTTACCGGCGCGACTACCGGTGAGTAGGCCTAAATAAATTGCCGGTGGCGCCACAATTACTTGCGCGCGAGTTAAACTGAGTGCCACTTTGCGAGTAGAGGCGTGCAAACGCTTGGCCATATCAGGCTCCACTGGATTCATCTTCCAGTTTGCCACGATTATCTTTTTTCTGCCCTCAAAACTCATGCCGATTATTATATCATGTCGACTAGTGAAAATTCCTAAAGTTCTCGCCAGGAGATGGTGGTGTAATTGTCGGAAGTGAGAGGGAAGGAAGGTGGTGGGCCATAGAGAAGATTGGCATCATAAGTAATATTACGAGTTACGTAGCCAGTGTCATCAGTGTAAGCAAAACCGTAACGCAAATTAGTGCCAATCATGCCATATAAATTAAGGGTGGCTCGTGTGTGATAAGGTGAGCAACGCGCGCTGCCACCAGATGAAGGCCAGTTGGCATTAGGTCGGTAATAATAACGCCCCACTCGGCCGTTCTTAGCCACAAGTGCGGCATCAATAGTAAGAGTGTTATTACTCGCCATGCCAGCATTAATATTATTTTGGGCAATTAAAGCAATCACGTCACTGCCATCGTAATTTGTATAACGAATATCTTTATTAAAAACGATGCTGGTGTCGGTGCTTGGATTTTCAGGAAATCGCCCAGAGGCAATGGTAACGCGCGCGCCGTTTATAGTGCCTTCCACCCACACATGATCTTCTAAAAAGATTAAACCGTTAGCCGGGAAGGCATAATTACCAAGTAATGTCTGTGCGCCACCACCTGTGCCAATACTCCATGTGCCCCAACCACTTTGACTTGCGGTATTTGTACAACCCGAGGACGGCACGGATAGTAATGAGTTAACTCTATAAAGATCAAAGGTGTCGTTAGTTTTTAAAACCACATTGTAACCAAGAGCGCCCGAACCAGCGCGGTAATACCCACTGGCCTGAGCGTCTGATTTAATTTGAGCAAGATCATTTGTAAAACCAGTAAAGTCCACGGCTGGCACGGGGAATTGTCTACCGGCCACAAACACGTCAGTACGGTTGGGTACTGGAGTAGTAGGTGGAGCTTCAAGTGGTCGGAAATTTGAATTTGTCCCCGACGATGGTGGCGCATTAATATGTGTGTGCACAGCAAATTCATTTGCCCCCGTGTGGTCAGGGTCATCGTAGTCAGCCTTAGCGCTTGTTACAATATTATGAGCAAGCCCGTCGAAACGGATGCCATCATTAGAGTGAATTGGCCCAAACACTTCTGTGCCTTCACCAAAACGCATTACAGAATTAGCCACAAATGCAAACTTAGCAAGTGAAGCAATTGCGAGCTTGGCTTCAATTTTTCTTGAGATATTTGGATCCTCAATTACTTTACCTTCCGAAACAAGCGTTACCACAGTAGAGCCCGTCGGTGGCGGGGTAATAGTGAGGGTAAATGAGCCAATAATATTGCCATCCTTATCTTCATAATCATGCACGTAGGGTCCTGGCGCCCCAGTGCCATCTTGATAATCGTCTGAATCATGAGCTAAATGCCAACGATAATACTCCACTCCCGCTTCAGCAATTTGAAACGCCTTTTCGCGTAAAGTAAAAAATCTCGCCGCTTTAATATTCACCTGCGCAAACCCCACCAAGCCGCCAATGAGCACCAGGCCAATGCCCCCAAATACTAAAGCCTGAATGATCATGTAGCCGCGGTTTTTCATATTTAATATTTTAAGCTTCTGATTGATACCTGGCTCTCAAAAGTAAGCGGGCCAGGAGGCTTATTTACATCCTTGTCAGCGGTTAAAACAATTTTAACCAAGCGAACCGATGGAATATCGATCGGCTCAGTAAGTGCCGCTTCGGTGCCAGAGTAACCCTCATCGTAATAACTAAAAATTTGCTGAGATGGGTTAGCAATATTGTAAACCAATTTAGTGATCTTTTCATTGGCCACCACATAAGCAAGTGGACTACCTGTGGGCTTGATCACTCCTCGTTCTAGTGTGGTGCCATTTAAATAATAACGAACTTGGGATTTGAGACCACTTCCGTCTACATCACTAAAAAAAGTTAAAGAATCTTTGTCAGCGGAATTAATTTGGTAGGTGCCGTTTTCCGACTGAGCCGTGCCGCGCAGCTCGGCCACCATCTTTTTTATCGCACTCCTCATCTCGGAGTCAGCATTTAAACTATTTGTAATGAAAGTATTTTGAGAGAACACATCTTTCTGAAAGTTTGCTAACACCCAAAGCACCATCACCAAGATTCCCATGGCGACCAGAATTTCTATTACGCTAAAACCTTTTTTCATAATTTATGGATTTAATGAGACTTCAATTGATTGCCAATTTTGGCTTACTGAAACATTGCTATTACTGTAATCTTGATAACCAGTTTTGCTTACATCAAGAGTGTAAACCCCCGTGTCCAAACCTTCAAAGTAAACTTGGCCATAAGGTAAACATTCTGAACCATAAGTAATAGACACATCAGATACGCTTGGGGTTAGTGTGGTGGAAGCGGTTTCCATAAATAATTTATAACGCAAATAACGTTCATTGCTATGGCCCACATTTATGTTTGTATCAGCTAGGTTGTAAAACGTACCAGCCGTGCCATCCGGGCCCACATAATCGAACGTGGCAGAAGTGGAGGTGGCTGTGGCAAGTTGAAACTTCACACTATCAACTCCGGTTTCTGGATCTTGGTCACCAGGCAACCAGTCAATATTGTAATAAGTAGTAGAGGTAGCTCCAGTGTCGAAAATTGATGACTCAAGCCAGCCGGGAGTTTGGTGGGCACCTAAAATATTTTTTAAACTCACCTGCCCGGCATTGATAGCGTAATCAATATTCCCCCCTGCGTCGCCAGCAAAATATTTAGTAGTATCTGTGAAAATGCTTTGCCCGTCCCCACCAACCCAATCAGTTTGACGTAAAAATCCTCGATCGGTAACCTGGCTTTCGTCGTAACCACTTTTAGTTAATTGAACATTGGCTTCTGAAAGTGGTAAACCGGTTACCGCATCCTTCACAATCACCAATAAGCTCTTAGGATTTTTGGGGGCCATGATAAGGGAAACGTTTTGAGTAGTGCCTGGGGAAAGAGCAATTGGTAAAAGTGGGATCGTGCCAGCAATATCATGGGTAGCAGATGAAATGGTAAAGTTGTATGTATCCCACTCCAAATCTGGTAAGGATTTTGCACCTGAGGCGTTGGTGGTGAAATCTTGATCATATTTATAAACCGTAGGTAAGGCACCAATAGTTTTTGCGCCCAATAAATTAAACGGCACACTACCCACTGGTGCGCATAAATTAGTAATGGAATTTATTTCAAAAATACTTAACTCGTCAATAGAAAAGCTAATTTGCGTTACTTGGCCTGCTGCCACCGTTGAGTGAGGTGGCAAGGGGTTTGGGTTGGTGCTCGGGTCGATTAAGTAAGTTTGAGCAGTAGAGTAACCATCTTTGGTTACCGTAACCTCATACGCAAAATTACCTGGTGGCACATCCACAATCTGAAGCATTCCATCATTATTAGTTGTGTCATCAATTATAATTGCTGGGCTCGCTTGATTGTTTTCAATATGAACTTCCGCTCCCTCAATCACCACACCGTTAGCATCAAATACTTGTACAAAAAGCGCACCATTCGAAGATGATCCCTCAAGGTTTTTTGGCGCAATAGTAGATGTGACAATTAATGGATTAAAATTTTTGCAAGTATCACAAGATATCTCCACTGCGACCAATTTATTATCTGCAGGTGAAGTATCGTTTGGTGTGCCACCAATTGTGCCGTCAAAGGGCTGATCGATATTGCGAACGGTAGTTGTAACCAAAAAACTCACGTTTGCCGACACTACAGTTTGCTCACGAGGGATCACCCCGAGCGGAATACCGCTAACAATGCCCACATCGTCGTATGCTAAATTGTGGGCAATCTCGATTTGCTGGTTGGCCACCATGGCGGCTAAACCCTTTACTCGGGCAGCTTTCGCTAATTCAATAATATTTAAATATCCCTGATAGATACCGAGAGAAATAATAGCAAAAATGAAAATACCTACGAGAGTTTCTACGAGCGTAAACCCCGCCCTTGGCGGGGTAAAACCTGACTTATTTTTTTTAAAAATTTTCATTTAAAATGCTTCACTTAAAGAATAAATTGGGCCGATCATAGAGACCGCAAAAAATCCTACCGCTATACCAATAAACACCATCAACACCGGCTCAATAATTGTGGAAAGATTTTTGGTAGCTTGATTCACCTCCTCCTCATACAGCGTTGCCCCCTTTAACATCATACCAGTTAAATTACCGGTTTCCTCTCCCACTTCGGCGAGTTCCGCTACGAGAATTGGATATATCTTGTCATTTGCTTTAAAAAACTCTGAAAGCACTTTGCCCTTTTCTACATCCAACGCCGCCTTAGTTAACGCATCCTGGTAAAACGGATTTTGAACCACGCGCTTGGTAATATTTACTGCCTCAACCATTGCCACACCTGAAGCCAAAAGCGACGAGAGAGTGCGCATCGTTACCGCCGAGTTTACCTCTTTTACAATCTTTGAGATCACAGGCAACTTAAGCATGATAGTGGCCACGATTCTTTTGCCCTTTGTTGTGCGTAACAATCTGACAACCCCAAAAACAAAAACCAATAAACCAAATAAAAAGACAAATGTATGTTCCACCAAAAAATCGCTAGTGCCAATGACTATTCGAGTACTTAGTGGCAATTCGGCATTTAACTCTTTAAAAAGTGAAGTGATGTTTGGCACCAAAAAGATCATCATCAAAATCGCGATTAAAATAATCACCACAATAATAATTGCCGGATAAAGCATCGCTCCACGAACTTTACGGCGAAGATCATAACTTTTTTGCATCTGATCACCCACCACCTGAAGTGCTCCAGGCAAATTACCCGACTCCTCACCCGCGCCCACCATCGCCACAAACACGGGTGGAAAGACGTTGGGGAAGGAGCCTAGCGCATTACTGAAACTCTCACCGTTTTTAACCTTCTCTAAAATATTATGGAGTACTTCTTTAAACTTTTTACTTTCTGTTTGTCGCTCAATTACTGAGAGTGCCCGCGCCAAAGAGAGACCGGCCGAGATCATTGAGCTTAAACTACTCGCAAATAAAATTTTGTCTTTTTGCTTTACTTGATTAATTAACACTAATGGTGACCACTTGTTTTCCTTCTTTTCAACTAAAGGAATAGCGGAAATAAGCGTGAGGCCATCGGCACGCATCTCACGAGCTAAAGCAAAACGATCAGTAGAATCTTTAACATCCTCTACTAGTGTGCCATCATCCTTTCTTGCTTTATATGAAAATTTTGCCATTTAAAATTATTCTGACACCACACGGAATACCTCCTCAATGGTAGTAATACCTTGCGAGGCTTTATAAATACCGTCCTCAAGCATTGTTAACATTCCCTCTTTTTTGGCTTGCTCCTCAATTTGATCATGAGAAACATTTTTTATAATTAATTCTTTAATCGCCGGAGTCATACTTAAAATTTCATGAATACCGATCCGCCCACCGAAGCCATCTTTGGTTTCATCAGATGGTTTAGGGCGGTAAAATGGAACTTTATTCCAAGTAGATCCTGCGGGCACCAAGTTCTCTTGCTGAAGAACTTTTAGCACGCGGTCGAGGTCAACTTGGGTGCGTAAATGTTTTATTTCAGCTTCAGTGAGAAAATATTGTTCTTTGTTGCCAGTTAACTTACGCACTAAACGCTGGCTGACAATTACTTTAATAGTAGACACTAGCAAAAATGCTTCGGCACCCATATCAAGCAAGCGTGGCACGGTAGCGGCGGCCGAATTGGTGTGCAAAGTTGAGAGCACCAAGTGGCCAGTGAGCGCCGCGTTAATTGCCAAATTAGCTGTTTCAGAATCGCGAATTTCTCCCACCATCATAATGTCGGGGTCCTGACGCATTAGTGAACGTAAACCTGCAGCAAAAGTAAGGCCAATATCCGGCTTAACTTGAGTTTGATTTACGCGAGGCATTTGATACTCAATAGGATCTTCAATGGTTGAAATGTTTACGTTTGGAGTATTTAAAAGATCGAGCACAGTATAAAGCGTCGTGGATTTACCTGAACCAGTTGGACCCGTGACTAAAATCATCCCAATCTTTGATCTCATACCCATGTGGATACGCTCTAAACCCTCGCCATGGAATCCTGCCTTCTCCAGAGTAAAGCCCTGCACCGCATCGGGGAGCAAACGCATTACAATCTTTTCACCGTAAAAAGTTGGAAGAATGGAAACACGAAAGGCCACACGAGCGCCGTTAGACTCAATTTTAAATCTACCATCTTGCGGCAAACGCTTTTCGTCCAAACGTAAATTGGCAAGGATCTTAATACGTGCAGTAATACCTGCCGCCACGTTCTTGGGCAAAATCATCGCATCGTGGAGCACACCGTCAAGGCGATATCTGATCACCACCTCTTTTTCATATGGCTCAATATGAATATCTGAAGCATGCTGGATAATGGCATGGGAAAGCAGGGTGTCCACAATCCGCACTACTGGCACATCCTCAGCTAATTTTTTAAGTTCACCTTCAGCCAACTTTTCATCACCACCCTCGCCATCGTTTGCTAAAGTTTTAATATCCAGCGCCTCTTTTTGAATAATATCTCCGAACTCGGCTTTTAAACTTTTCTGATACTGAAGTAAGATATTTTTAATTGACTCACTATCAGTAAGTCGTGGGAGAATTTTTAAACCTACACCCTTTTTAATAAACTCGATTGACTCCAAATCTTCCGGGTTCAACATCGCTACTTCAAGTCCAGTGTCGGAACGATTATATGAAACAATGTTATGCTTACGTGCCACTGGCTCCGGGATCATAAAGAGGATCTCCTTGGTAACTTTAAGTTTAGAGAGATCAATAAAAGGGATACCCAATAAATAGGCTTTGAGTTTACGAAAGTCCCCCTCACTTACTTTGCCACTATTTAAAATAACTTCTTCAAGAGACTGCTTTTTTTTGTCAGCAATTGTTTGAAAGGCTTCAACATCAACTTTAGAAACGAGTTCAGAGTCGATTAAAAATTGCTTGAGCTTGATAGGATCAATCCACATGCACTACATTATACCTTAACACTAGAGAAAAATTTTTTAAATATGTGGGAAATTAATAGCACTTATAGCAAACACGAATACGGTTAGCATAAATTGGTATAAACATCCCAGCGTGAGCGGTAGTTGTAGTTGCCGCAGAAAATCCCGCAGGGCAAGCTGGAGGATCATAAGTCACACCCTCGTAGATAGGGTCCATAATATTGGTAATCGTTCCACTAATGTGTCTTTTTATTTCAATTACCTGGCAACGAAGTGTATCTTGGTAGCAAGATGTAACATAATTTGAATGTGTATTGCCCACACGCTCTGAGAGCCCCTTCCCATGTGTCCAGTTGCTTGGACATGTAGGTGGATTTCCACCATCAGAAAAATGACGCAGGTGCATAACAGAAGCGCCATTTTTAATTGCTGGTGGATCTCCCCACTGGGCATTACCAAGAGTATCTGTGGATCGTAAAATTTTACTTGCCCCTTGTGTACCGTCAGCTATTCTCACCGCCCCATTAACTTCAAGCGAAGAAGTAACCATCTTCCCGCTCACATCAAGTTTAGCTGTCGGGGTAGAGGTACCGATACCTACCCGACCACTTGCGTCAGTGGTTTCATCAGGGTGGATCAAAAAGAGATTGCTTTGGCCGGCACCATTAGGAACTGAGAACAATGAGCTATTAACCCCAAAAACAAAAGAGTTATTAACGGTTGACGATAAACGCATATATCTCCCAGCGGCCAACGAGTAGTCAGAATCGGTTATCACATTGTTTGCCCCACCCAAAATAACCGAACTTACGGAGCTATCGCCCGCCACACAAGTGCCGGCAGTGCAACCAATATCATTACTGGCGCCTCCAGTAATAACAGAGTTATTTGAACCGCCAGGACGAACACGATTGGATTGGCCACCAGAAATCACAGTTGAACCGCCTTCCGCTGTATTTGTGACTCCACCAGAAATAGTAATGTAAGATGGATCAGAGCCACTTACTGGACCGGAAATACTACTATTGCCAATATTAACGTGTGTACCCCTATTTGTGCCATAGAGCGTACTGGAATATTTACTGACCGCCCCGTCAACGGTGAGTTGTGCAGTTAAAGTGTCCCCAGCCAAGGTGCCTATACCCACCTTACCACTACTATTTGTATTATATAAATCAATATTTGCCGGGCTAATTAATTTCCAGTAATAATCCTTCCAGATTGCGCTACCTCGATTATCAGTAGCGGTTAGTACTTTATTATTACAATCACCTAAAGAACAGCCATATCTAAATTTGACTCTGCCTGCTACATCAATACTGGCACCAGATGGAATATCGGTGGGGTAAAGCACGCCATTTATAAATTTAGGTCCAACCCCAATACGGCTAGCGAACAAATTACCTCCTACTCTTAAATTATCTAGCCCAAAAGAGCCGACTTTTATTTGGGGACTAATAGAGGTGTTGAGCGGTGCGCTACAAGCAGGGTCATTGGCAGGGCAAAAGAAAGGTGATAGCTCTGGTGGCGTCCAACTAGCTTTAACCACGGAAAAAAAACTTAAAAACAAAATTGTTGTGAAGATTATTTTAAATTTCATTTTAAGAACGATTAATATAGCAAATTTTTATTTTATTACTGAACCCCGCTCCAGAGTATTCATAGTAATATTGCCCATCAGTTGCAGGAATACCTAACCAGCCAGACGGGCATGTTGGATCATTACCATTTGAACGGTGGTAGAGAACCTGAGTAATACCAACTGTGCGATAGCAAGTACGGACTCTGTTTTGACTGCTTTCTATACGCTCAATGTGGTCACCAGCTGGTTGCCATTCGCCAGATGGAGACAAAGTAGAACAAAGTGGAGGAATGTCCACGTCTGCACCTCCTTGGACAGAAGATGAGCATCCGTTAGGAGTAAGGTTACGGCAAGAAATTCTTATCACAGATTCCCCGGGCACCACCGAAGGGGTAGCGCCTGGAGGAAGCCAGGCGGCATTGCCAGCGCCATCAGAAGTTAAATAGTCACCCACCGAAGCAGTGGTGGTAGCAAACTTAACTGGCCCCAAAATTTCAAGCGAATTACTTCTGGTTTTTCCATTTACATCCAATTTAGCTGTTGGGGAAGACATCCCAATACCCACCAACCCACTATTAGTAAATGTATCGTTAGGGAAAATAAGAAATGCGTTTGAGGTACTAATGGAGTATGGAGAAGAACTAGTCCCCCACACAAAAGTATCATCCGCAGCTCCAGTGAGTTGCATATTTCTTCCGCCAGCAAACGAATAATCTCCGGCAGCGATGTTACCTTCACCGCCAGAAACTGTAGAGTAAGAACCGCTGGCGGTGTTACTTTTTCCGCCACCAACAGTGGCTCCTAAATTAGAAGCTGAGTTTAATTCTCCACCCACCACAGTGGAGCCGCCACCACTAGCGGTGTTACTTTTTCCGCCACCTACCGTAGAATTTGTGCTAGCGGTCGTGCTCGTCTCACCCAGATTGTTCTGAGACGAATTGCTTAGAGAATTTCCTGCTTTGCTTATTGAACCATTCACAACGAGCTTTCCTTGATTACTCTGGGACACGGAGCCAACCAATACATTTCCTGAGTTAATATTATATAGATCACTATTGTTTGATAGTGCCCAATGGCCAACACTCCAGGAAGCGAGTCCCAAAGCGTCGGAGGAAGTCAAGATTTTATCTGCTAGTGGCGAACCGCCTCCAATTTTCACTTGTCCTTCGACGTCAAGTACGGCACTCGGATCAATTGTAAGATTGCCATTTTCAAAGTTTGTTCCAACACTAGTGGTTGTACTAAAAAGTGAGGAGAAGCCAACAAAAGTGGGCAATGTCCCACTTGGGTTTAAAAGATTTAGTAAGCCAGGTTTAACTTGGGATGATTGAGAAACATTAACTGGTGTCTTGCAGGATGAACTCGTAGTACAAATTGGGGATGGATTGGCTGGTAAATTTGGGACAGTCCATACAGCACCCACATTAGTTGAAAAAACAAACACCAAACAGGCAGACAAGAGTAAAATTTTTGTTAACTTAATAATCATTTTAGCTATGGTTACGATAACAAATTAATATTCTATCGAACACACCACCACCGACCCATTCATTAAAATAAAAAGATGTGGCTGGAGCGCCCGTTGGAAAAGCATTCCATGGTGAGCCTGGACAAGCGACAGGGCCGCTGCCTGATTTCAAATATAAAACTTGAGTTATCCCTGTGGTGCGTATACAAGTACGTACAGTGTTAATTGCCGAACCCACAGCTTCAGTGGTTGAACTCACTTCCATCCACCCACCACCTACCAAACTAGAACAAGGTGGGGGGCTAACAACGTTTGCCCCACCAGCAGCGGCAGTAGAACAACCGGTGGCATTGTAGCGACAAGAAATTCTGACAATTGAATTGCCTGGATAAGAAGACCCGGGGATGGTCACTGTACCCCAGGTGGCATTACCTGATGCGTCAGAGGTTAATACTTGACCAGCAGTGGAAGAATTAGGGACCAATTTAACGAGGCCATTTACATCAAGCGAAGTCGCCCTAACCTTTCCGACCACATCTAACTTAGCTGTTGGGGAAGACGTACCAATACCAGTAAAACCAGAGTTTGGACCAAGAGTTGGAAACACTAAAAAAGCATTCGCCGTGGCGATGTCTGGAGGATTACCAACAGTGTTATTATCAAAAATAAAAGTACTAGTGGCTAAACTAGATAACTGCGCTCCTCTACCAGCAGCAAAAGAATGGCTACCAGCAGCAATATTATTTAAACCTCCAGGGACAACGGAATAAGCTCCGCTTGCAACATTGTTTTGACCACCACCGACAAAAGAATGGGTGCTAGACGGGACACCCGATTGGCCAGCGGTGTTTGATTGACCACCAGCCACAGTAGAGTAATTATTTCTGGCATTGTTAGAATTTCCCCCACCAACTGTTGCACCAGAATAATTTTGAGCAGCGGTGCCGGTAATACTTGAGTTGCCTAAATTTATGTGAGTGGAAGAATTTGAACCATAAAGGGTGGTGCCCTTCCTGGCAATTGCTCCAGCCACAGTTAACTTAGCATTTGCAACTGGTATGGTTGTGCCAATCAACACACTGCCATTGTCTGGAAACATTGAATTATTGGCATAAAGATCGGTCCCACTTAAAGTCCATCCACTTGGCAGCCAACTAGCCAATCCGTTTGCATCAGAAGTTAAAATCAAGTTTGTACAATCATCGTCCACCATAAAGTCGTCGCAATTCTCTCTAATTGAAATTTGATTTTCAACCACGAGATCAACCACACCGGCTGGAGCTGGGAAATGGGGGCCAGCTCCCACCTTGCGACTCACGAGATTATTATAAATAACCGTTGTACCCGAGACTCCCAGTGAACCAGCTTTGGTTTGATCTTCACCGGAAACATTAATCGGCATATTGCACATCGGATCAGATGCTGGGCAAGTTACCCCTGGTGGGGTAGGTGCCGAGCTTGGCACTGTCCAAGCGGCGAAAGTGAAAAAAGGTAGAAAAAAAGTTACTACTACGAAGAAAAAAAATGTAGTGAAAAAATTTTGACTTTTGTTATTGCTCATACAACTAACTAATCAAAGCAGTACATCTGACAATCGGCATAGTAAGCAGAGAGAGTCCAATCGAACGGTGGCACGGTTCCTGCCCCACCCTTACCAATCAAACACTGTGGATTTTTGTCTGTCACGTGAGCGTTTACTCTTGTAAGGAAACAAAATTTCTTGCTTAAAGATGCAGATAGGGTGCCAGGCAGGCCGTCATTGTTTGCATCATCTGCAGAATAAGGACCAGAGATTCTCATTGAAGCAAAGGGGTCACTCCAAACCGCATCGCCGTTGCCACCTGAAACCGTCAACACCTGACCACTAGCTCCAATCGCGCCCGTAGCGCCACCAACCTTAAGTCTAAGCTTAGGACTTTGGATGATCAGAGCGTCTGCGGCCGTCGTGTCTTGGGTTATCCAGTTATACTGAGCGCCAGTGCCGCCGTTATGAAACTCAATATTTTGGGTTCCCATTTTTAATGCTTGCCCAGCAACATGATTCCCTAAATTATCACTAGCTCCACCACCAATATCACTAGCGCAATTCCATGACTTACTTGTCGCGTCATATTTCAAAACCTGACCATCTGTTGAGCAATTTTGTAAACCGATTTGACCAGATGAGGTGATTTCGTCATTAGATAATGGGCTTCCGCCAATAGTCCAAGCCTTCAGACCCTTTGATGCTTTAACTTTTGTGACTGTGCCAGCCCCATTACCATCTTGTCCCGGTGGCCCTTGTGGCCCCACTGGTCCCTGGGGTCCTTGTGGGCCTTGCACGCCACCGCCAGTAACACTGAGGATAAGCCCTGGCTCAGAAACACCATCACCATCTGCGTCCACAGCATTATGAGCAAAGGTAATGCCGTTGCCTCTCAAGGTTAAGGTGCCATTAGAAGAAGCTGTGAGTTTGTTGTTAGGGAGAAAGACACTGTTAGTGTCGGCGTACCAAATGTTCTTGAACCCCCCCAAATTACCCGCCTTCGTACAATTATTACCATCCTTATCACAGTAATCAGTGGCACCAACTTTACCCTCAACATCTAAGAGAAGGTTAGGGCTGGGGGTTTCGTTGGCAGCACCACCTACTACCATGCCAGTGAGAGCGCGGAAGAGGCCGAGGATGCTTAAGCCACCATCTTTGATTTGGGGAGTAGCTGATGAGTCGATAGGTGGATTACAGCCTGGGTAGCCATCTGGGCACAGTGGGGCTTGGCCACTGCCTGGTGGGGGGTTATAGGCGGCGTGGGTGGGGATCACAAACAAAGCGAGAATTAAGATTGAAAATAAAAAATATTTCATAACTAATTAGAAATTAATGAATTAAAAACTGCTTCTTGTTCTTCGGGTGACATCGGATTTGGCTCTTTGGAACTTAGACTCTCCAGCACTTTTATTTTTTCCTCAGCGGTTAGAGGAGACGGGGTGCTAGCCGAGAGTGAATTTAAAACCGCCTCCCTATCCTCCTCACTCAACTCTCCACTTAATTGTACTCCCTCTTTTTCACCTAAATATTTTTGGCCGATAAAAACTAATGCGAGAATCACTGCCACCACTACCACCGCGATTACTCCATAATGATGCTTTTGATTTTGTTCATCCATTTGACTAACATCATAACAAGAAGTCGAGTGCACTCAAAGAATTTTAATCAATTAAATGTTGATAACTTCACGAATTTAGATTTTAAAAAGACCCATGATAATTGAATTATCATGGGTCTGCTTCTTACGCCGCATACTTAATTAGCGCAAACAAACAAAGTAGATGGAAAGTGCTATCAATCACCGTATACACAGTACAAGTGAAAGCGATATCGAATTCACGATATTGATCTTTTGAAGCATGAGCAGCTTCAAATGTTCGCCCGCGGATCAACCTACTCCACTTATCCGCAAGCGACCAACGATCAATTACCCAATGTGGCGCATATACTCCGAGGAAAATTGGGAGGCTAAATGTGCCCATCATCACGCAAACAGCGACGGTGTACACCAACACGTGCATTGTGCAAATCACCAAGCCCTTACTCCCCGATTGGGACTTACGCAAAGCCATTTCTTTAGGCTGAAGCAAAAAATCTCCAATCAGGTGACCCAACAAAGCATAAACAAACAGTTCTGCGATCATTTTTCCCTCACCTCCTTCAATTTTTCAAGTACTGGAACTGGGACATACTTTGAAACAACATCTTCCCAGCCTACTGGCCCCACTAAACCTTTTACCACACTCGAGCTCACTTCAGCAATTTCACGAGGCGGTATCAGGAAAATAGTGGTAATTGCGGCCCCCAAATCGCCATTAATGTTTCGCATTGCCCTTTCATACTCATAATCCTCACTATTACGAACACCCCGGATAATATACCGCGCTCCAAGTGAGCCAGCATACGAAGCGAGGTATTGATTCCAGTATGAAGTGACTCGAACATTCGGCAAATGAGCAGTGATTTTTTCAAGCATCTCAAGACGCTCTTCGAGAGAAAATCTTGATTTCTTATCTGGATTTTGGCCAATTGCCATCACCACTTCATCAAACAACCCAGAGGCCTGCTCAACCATCCAAAGATGACCGAGAGTTGGAGGATCAAATGTTCCCGCATACACAGCTTTTCTTTTCATAGTGTCCCTGCCATTCTCCACATAAGTGACCGATGCAAACAATCTACCCGTTTTTGCAACTCCTGGAGTGGACATTCTGTGTCCACAACATAGTCTGCTCGTCTTTTTACAACATCAGGATCAAGCTGCAACCTTTTCCTAGCCATAATTTCTTCCATACTCATCCCTCGATTCTCCTTAAGACGTCGAATTTGTTCTTCCTCGCCACAAGTTGCAACAATTGTTGCAAAAAACTTTCTCTCCCAACCTAGCTCAAAGATTAGCGCCGATTCTACTACACATATTGGCCTGAAAGGCTTTTGATGCATTCTTCTTTGAATTTCCTCCCAAACCTTTGGATGAATAAATTCTTCCAGCATCCTTCTTCTATCGGGTGCTGAAAAAATTATTTGAGCAATGAGTTTGTAATCTGGGACGCCAGCATAAACCTCACTCCCCAGAATTTCATTTATTTGCCCATGGTTCATATTTGAGGAAATAACCTCTTTAGCCAATCTATCGCTATCTAGAACCAGTACGTCACCATGCGACAAAAGTAGCCGAGAAACCGTGCTTTTACCACAGCCGATATTGCCAGTAAGCCCAAATGGATCCATAACACTCTCCTTTTTAAAGAACTGACTTTCCACACCTTATCAGATTGCTAAAAAGCGTCAATCATGTATAATAACCACTATACAAATATAAATTTTTACCATGCAAGAACCAAGAAAGTACCTTTCACAGCTAGGATTGAGTGACTCAGAGATTACTGTATATTTAGCAATGACTTCTGGAGCACAAACGGCCCGAGACCTACTTAAAGCCACGAGATTAAAGCGCCCAACCGTCTATTACGCTCTCGGTTGTTTAGAAAAACGCGGACTGATTAGCAAAACGGGACTGGAGGGCGACAAAAAATTTACAATTGAATCCTCAAAGAGATTAATAATGCTCGCTGAAGAAAAAGCTCTGGAGGCCAACAAATTAAGAGACCGAATTATTTCGATTATTCCTTCACTTGAAACTAAAATTTTACCTGAACAAAAACCGAGTGTTGCTTTTTTCGAGGGAGTTGAAGCGGTAAAAAATGTGGTGATGGATATGCTTTATTGCAAAAATAAGCAAATTTACTCTGTTGTTCCAAAAGCAAATTTCTTTTGGCAGGTTGGTAAAGATTTTGTGGAAACATTTGTGGAAGAACGCGTACGGAGAAATATCAAAACAAAAAATCTTTGGGAAGAGCCAATAAACCAGGAGCTAATCAAGCAATACTATACAGAACTGTCACAAATAAAAATATTACCCGCCGCAATGCAAGGTAAATTTGAAACTACGGTTTTCCTCTATGACAACAAAACACTCTATGTTTCATCTATCAAAAATAGTTATGCGGTAATTATTACGTCTAAAGAACATCACCAGACCATGCAGGCTTGGTTTGATGGCCTCTGGGGAGCCTCTAAATCTCATTAACTTGATTTTGACAACCACCCTTGGTTATGATAAGCTCATGGGGACAGGTTCGATTTACGATTGTCCGGGCGCAAGCTACGGATTTTTTTATAAAAAAATAATTACATGGATTTAAAAAGCTTAAAATCAGCATTGGAGCAATTAGAGGAAGAGCGCGGGATTCCGCGCGAAAAGATTATCGGCGCCATTGAGGACGCTTTAGTTGCCGCGTATAAAAAAGATTACGGCAAAAAAGGTCAGATTATCCGTGCCAAACTTGATTTAGAAACCGGAAAAACTGAGTTTTATCAAGTTAAAGTAGCGGTGGATGAAAGCGTGGTGCGCCCAGCCGCAGTAGAGGGCGAGGAGGAAGTAGTTGAGGTTAAGGCTCCATTGGCTGAAGGTGAAGTGGCTGCAGAACCCCTCCCTCGCTTTAACGAGGAGCATCATATGTGGATTGATGACGCCAAAAAGATCAAACAAAACGTGGCTTTAAATGAGGAGTTGATCTTCCCACTTGAAACAAAAGATGATTACGGCCGTATTGCCGCTCAAACCGCCAAACAGGTGATTATTCAAAGAATTCGCGAAGCTGAAAAAACTTCCGTTATGGAGGAATATTCTGACCGCCAAGGCTCTATTTTGAACGGTAAAGTGCAAAAAGTGGAGCGTGGCAACGTACTAGTGGATCTCGGCCGCACCACCGCCACTTTGCCTTACGACGAGCAAGTACCCGGCGAGCATTATCGCCAAGGTGAGCGCATCCGCGCTTATTTGGTGCGCGTGGAAGACACGCCACGCGGTATTAATCTCCGCCTCTCCCGTTCTCACCCTAAATTTGTGGAGAAACTTTTTGAACTTGAAGCTCCAGAAATTGCCAATGGTATTGTGGAGTTTAAAGCGGTGGCTCGTGAAGCTGGCGGACGCACTAAGGTGGCCGTTTCTTCAAAAGAATCAAATATTGACCCAGTAGGCTCTTGCGTAGGCCAGCGTGGCGTGCGAGTAAACACAGTAATTGCTGAATTAGGAGGTGAAAAGATTGATATTATTGAATGGTCTGAAAATCCTAAAGAATTTATTGAAAACGCTCTCTCACCTGCTAAAATTAAAGAGGTAAAATTAACTGAGGAAACTCGCGAGGCCAAAATTATGGTAGAACCCGAACAATTTTCACTCGCGGTAGGTAAAGGCGGACAAAATGTGCGCCTTGCTGCCAAATTAACCGGCTGGAAAATCGACATTAATTCCACTACACCAACTCCCGTTGCCCCAACAGAAACTCCCTCAGAACCAATTATTAGCGAAACTAAATCAGAATAATTATGAATCTTTGGCACGATGTGGAACCAGGCACCAAGGAAAGCATCAACGTAATTGTTGAAATTCCTAAAGGCTCAAATAATAAGTACGAAATTGATAAGGAAACGGGCATGATCGCCCTTGATCGCGTTTTGCACAGCGCTCAAACCTTCCCCTTTGACTATGGTTTTGTGCCAAAAACCCTTTGGGACGACGGCGACGCTCTTGATGTGATAATTTTAACCACCAACCCGCTCCCCTCGGGAGTTTTGGTGCGCGTGCGCCCGGTGGCCATTATGAATATGATTGATAGCGGTGAAGCTGACGACAAACTCATCTCAGTGCCGGTGGATGACCCACGCTTTAAAGATATTAAAGATTTGGCTGACCTAAATCCTCATCAAATTAAGGAAATTGAACACTTTTATAGCACCTACAAGCAATTGCAAGGCAAAAAGGTAGAAGTTAAAGGTTTTGCCGGTAAAAACGAGGCTGAAAATGCTTTTGTCCGCGGGCAAGAACTCTATCAAGCAAAGTTTGGTAAATAGAGCAAAAAAGTAGTAAAATAGTATTGAACTTATTTATTAGTTTGATAATTATTTTACATGCTTAAAAACACATTAATATTACTGCTTTTGGGAGCGGTCGGGTTGGGCCTCGGCAACCAGGTAATGGCTCAATCAGCTACTGGAACCAACGCGATGAAGAAGGATGAGCGCCCATTGATTGAAAGGATCAAGGAATGGAAAACAGATAAGCGGGAGAGAGTGAAAGCCGAACTCAATCGAATCCGCGAACGTTTCCCTGCTGCTTTTGAGCGAAACGAGCGTTTAGTGGCTAAGATTGAAGCCAGAATTAACGAGTTTGATGCCCGAAACATCAGCACAGTAGTTGCTAAAGCGAAAATTGCTGAAGCCAAAACTTTGATTACTGAAGCCAAAACCCTTTACGAAACCTTAAAAACCAAAATTGAGACAGCTGGTACCCAACTAACTGGAGATCAAGTAAAACCACTAGCAATCATTGAAGAAGTTCGCAATTCAATCAAAAATCTGGTAGAAAAGATAAAGATGGCCCACGAGAAGGTCCGT
Organism: uncultured Candidatus Saccharibacteria bacterium; assembly: GCA_964648765.1. Classification (GTDB taxonomy): domain Bacteria; phylum Patescibacteriota; class Minisyncoccia; order Phycocordibacterales; family JACOZG01; genus JBBTTN01. The sequence continues at coordinate 134,818 of CAZYLF010000001.1, read as the reverse complement.
GAAGCCGTAAAAGCTTTAAAAGACGCTAGGATGGAGGCCAAGGATAACGCGACTGCTTCCACCACAGCCAATTAATTATCAACAAGAAACCTTGAAACATGGATCAAATTAACCAAAGTGAGATCGTAGGTGGGCCTGAGAAACAGTCCAAAGGGCCAACCATTAGCGCCGTAATCATCGTTATTATTTTAATTCTCGGCGGAGCTTACCTTTTACTTAGTAAACCCGAGGTCCCAGCAGGAGACAATATGGAGGGAGCTGGTGTTCAAAATGGCACCGGTACTGGAGAAAACAGCTTAACCACCAGTCCAGACCCCACAGACGTAAGTGATCTTGAAGCAGATTTAAGCACAGAAAGTCCTGACTTTTTGGACGAAGACGTTAATTCACTAGAAGTCGAACTACAATAAAAAATTTTATGGAGGTAAAACTCACAAATTTAACCAACTCGGAGATCGAGCTGGAGGGTGAAATTGCTTTGGCTGATTTTGAAGCCAAACGAGATGCCGCCTTAAAGCGCCTGCAAGCGGAAGTTAAAATTGATGGCTTCCGCGATGGCCACGTGCCTGAAGCTGTGCTTGAGAGCAAACTTGGCACCGAGCGCGTTTTACTTGAGATGGCTGAACTAGCCCTTTCAGAATGGTACCCCAAAATAGTTAAGGAGAAGTCTCTGGACGTGATTGGCCGGCCGGAAATCACAATTACTAAAATCGCCAAAGGTAATCCACTTGGTTTTAAAATTAAAACCGCTTTGGCGCCCAAATTAGCTTTGCCTGACTACAAAAACGTTGCAAAAGAATCCAATAAAAAGAATAAAGACGAAAAAGAGCCAGAAGTAACCGACGATGAAGTAAAAAAAGTTCTTGAAAACGTCACCAAAAGCCAAGAAGGAAGCAAAGACGCCAAAATCCCGACCGAAGAGGAGATAAGGAAATATTTAGTAAGTGAAAAAACCCGCAAAGCTCATGAAAAACGTCGCCTCTCATTAATTGATGCTCTAGTAGAGGCCTCAAAAGTAGAAATCCCACCAATTTTAATTGAAAACGAGTTAGAAAAAATGATTCATGAGATGAAAAACGATATTGCCTCAATGGGACTTAAGTTTGAGGATTATCTAAAGCACCTAAAAAAGTCCGAGGAAGATTTAAAGAAGGATTGGCAGGAGGGTGCAAAGAAACGGATCATCTCGTCGCTCGTCCTAACTGAAGTAGGAATCAAAGAAAATATCAAAGCCACTGAGGAAGAGATCGAGCCACATCTTGAAACCTTACAAATGGAGCACAAAGATGCTGACCCTTTACGTTTGCGAGTATATCTTGAAAACGCCATCGCCAGTGAGAAAACCTTGCAATTTTTAGAAAGTCTGGTTTAATTGTAAAAAATTATGTTAATACCAACCGTTATTGAAAAGTCGCCATTCGGTGAACGAGCCTATGATATTTACTCAAGGCTTTTACGCGAGCGGATCGTGTTTTTAGGCGGGCCGATTGATGACAATGTAGCCAATATTATTATTGCCCAATTGCTCTTCCTTGAGTCTGAGGATCCTAAAAAGGACATTACTTTATACATCAATTCTCCAGGGGGCGCAGTAACTGCCACATTAGCGATTATCGACACCATGAACTACATCCGCCCGGACGTGTCTACGGTCTGTGTGGGTATTGCTGCCTCTGGTGGCGCCCTGCTCCTCTCAGCAGGTAAAAAAGGTAAACGTTATGTGCTCCCTAATGCTGAGGTGATGATCCATCAACCGCTTGGCGGCACTGAGGGTCAAGCTTCAGATATTGCGATTAGCGCCAAACATATTTTAAAAACCAAAGACAACCTCAATAAAATGTTGGCTCGGCACACCGGTCAAAAACTTGAACAAATTGAAAAAGATTCTGACCGCGACTACTTTATGTCGGCAGAAGAAGCAAAAACCTACGGCATTGTGGACGACATTATCACTAAAGCTAAACACTAATAAGTAACGTGAATCTGTTTACCGTCTTTTTTATCTCCGGCACCGCACTCGTGGGAGGGGCTATCTTCGGCTACTTTTTACGTTGGTTAATTACCTTGGGCAAAAAAGGCTCAATGGAATTAACTGTGAAACAGATTATTCTTGAAGCTAAAGATCAAGCCCAAAAAATTGTCGACAAAGCTGAAAGTGATTCAGACGAAATTTTAAAAGAATCCAAAAAGAAAGAAAAAGAGACTGAGAGCGAATTAAGAAAAAAGGAAGATCGTTTAATTAAAAAAGATGAGCTTTTAGATCGACGCCAGCAAGATATCGACAAAGAAGGTGAGGAATTAAAAAAACATGAAGCCGAAATAAATAAAACTCGGGCTGAAGTAGCACGATTAACCACTGAGAAAAAGTTGGAACTTGAACGCGTGGCAAAACTTAGTGAAAAGGATGCTAAAGAAGAACTCCTAAACACCATCACAAAAAATTATGAGGAAGATTTGATGGTACGCACACGCAAACTTGAGAGTGCCAACAACGAGGCACTTGAATACAAAGCTAAGAATATCTTGGCCACCACAATTCAACGTCTGGCAAATTCCACAGTGCCAGAAGTGATGTCGACGATTGTGGAAATTCCGTCCGACGATGTGAAGGGTAAAATTATTGGTAAAGAAGGGCGCAATATTAGAGCGTTTGAAAAGGCCACAGGCGTGGAAGTAATTATTGATGACACACCAGGAACAATTGTGCTGTCGTCCTTCGACCCAGTGCGCAGGCAAATTGCTAAAGTGGCGCTTGAAAACTTAATTGTGGACGGGAGAATTCATCCAGCCAAAATTGAAGAGTTAACAGAAAAAGCCAAAGAGAGTATCGCCAAAATTATAAAAGAGAAGGGTGAGGAAGCAGCTTATGAGGCCAATGTGTTTAATCTTGACCCAAGAATTATTTTGATCTTAGGGCGCTTACACTTCCGTACGAGTTACGGGCAAAACGTGTTGCAGCACTCCGTGGAAATGGCGCATTTGGCCGGAATGCTCGCTGAAGAATTAAGCGCTGACCCACAAGTGGCGCGCGCTGGGGCGCTCTTACACGACATCGGCAAAGCCGTGGATCACGAGGTGCAAGGCACGCATGTAGAAATCGGCCGGAGAATTTTAGAAAAGTTTGGTGCCGGCGAAGCGGTGATTAAAGCTATGCAAGCGCATCATGAAGAGTATCCATATGAAACGATTGAATCAATTATTGTGCAAACCGCTGATGCCATCTCTGGTGGTCGCCCAGGAGCCCGGCGCGACAGTTTAGAAAATTATTTACGCAGATTAAAAGATTTAGAAGATATTGCTAACGCCTTCCCTGGTATTGAGAAGAGTTACGCCATTCAAGCCGGGCGGGAACTCCGCGTGTTTGTGAAGCCAGAAGAAATTACGGACATTGAAGCTAAAAAGCTCGGCCGCGACATTGCCTTACGCATCGAGCAAGACCTTAAATATCCTGGAGAAATTAAAGTCGTCGTGATCCGCGAAGCGAGAGTTATCGAATACGCGAGATAAGAAAAGGCTCTCCGTGGAGAGCCTTTTTGCTATGAGTTACTTCAACTTTATGGCCATCTCTTGCAATTCCCCAGTGTGATTTATCAGATCATAGAACCCAAAAAACTCACGCGCGGTGGCTTCAGGAGAAATTTCATCTCCTTTAGAGTTCTTAACAAAATGACCTTTCAAAAACACACGTTTAGGATCGCCCTCAAAATGGATCACCCTGCTTCGGAAATGAGTTGGGCAATGCTCCCCAAATTTTGGTGCGGGGATAACCCCAAGCACATGCTTGATAAACGGCGCCGACGCCTCAGACATTAGCACTTGGATGTGCGGGGCAGTTTTGCCGAGAATATTGTCCAACAAACGCCCCTCTTCAAGCTGTCTCACTACCAGAGTGTAGGTTTCCATGCTTCATTCCTTTCCGTTTTGACCAAAATAACAAACTTCCCAACTTTATTTCTACATTTTTATTGTAAAAAAGTCAACCTCAAAATAAGTTGCAGAGAATATGGCTAAAAGCTATAATTGTCCGCGTAGTTGGGGCTTGGTCGACTTTAATTTTTTTAAAAATTAATTTAAGAAAAAATGAATCTAAACAAACAAGGTATTGTTGATATGGTCTCCGAGAAGATTGGTGGCACCAAAACTATGGCCGAGCAGGCTGTAGACACAATGTTAGACGCCATCATCGACACTCTCAAAAAGGGAGGGGAGGTCTCGATTGCCGGCCTTGGGATCTTCAGCACAAAAAATCGTGCTGCTCGCACCGCCCGCAATCCTCGCACTGGGGAATCTATTCAAGTCGCCGCCATGCGCGTGCCTAAGTTCCGCGCCGCTAAGGGCTTGAAGGACGCAGTTAAATAAGTCGACTCTAGTTCGTTTTAAAAATAAGACTCCGGGAAGCGTTTAGGCTCTCCGGAGTTTTATTATGTTTAAATATAAAACTTTTTAATCAGCGGATTAACCGTTGTGATAAATTCGTATTGCGAAGTGCCTATCTGATCCGCAAAGTGGCGCGCGGTCATCCCCTCACCAAGTACTGTCACCACATCTTCGGCCTTCACTTCAGGTATGTTTGAAACATCAATCGCAATCATATCCATCGACACACGACCTAAAATTTTAGCTCGCTCTCCACGCACCAACACGTGGCCGATTGAAGAAAGGTGGCGTGGATAACCATGCCAATAACCAATCGGGCAAACCGCGATCCTCATCCCCTTTTTCACCTCTTCAGTAAAATCGTAACCAATGTGTCCGTCTTCAGTTAGAATTTTTACTTCGCCAATTATTGTTTGCCAAGTCATCACGCGCTTGAGTGGATGCTCGCCAGCAAAACGTTCCTCAAGCTCACGCGATGGCCACAAGCCATACATACTCAAACCCACGCGCACCATATCAAAGTGTGCCTCAGGATAATTAAACGTCGCGCCAGATGCGCTCATGTGTTTGATTATTTTTTTAGTATCAAAACTTTTTTCTTCCAAAATTTTTAAGAAATTTTTATATTCGACAATTTGTTTTTGTGAATCTTCTTTAAACTCAACGTCACTTGCTGAGGCAAAGTGACTAAACACGCCTACCACTTGCACATCACTCTCAAACTTTTTTAACTCACCAAGCGCATCAGAAAATTCAGACAAAAGAAAACCTTGTCGATGCATACCCGTGTCTACCTTCAAATGAATTTTAAGTCCCGGGATTAATTGCTTAATTGAGTCGAGACTAGAAATTGCCAGTTCAATATTAAGTTCCACCGCGCGAGGGTAATTAATTGGTCGGGTGTAACCAAGCACAAAAATTGGTGTGGTGATCCCCTCCTTGCGCAAGCGCTCGGCTTCCACAATTGAGTCCACGGCAACATAGTCTGCACCCAGACTTGCAACTTCTTTAGCAAAATTTACCAAGCCGTGACCATAAGCGTTCGACTTCACCACACTCATTAATTTAACTTTTGGTCCAATTAATTTACGGAAAACTTGGTAATTATTTTTAATCGCACTTTTATCAATCGTGATCCAGGTGCGTAATTTGCTTGTCTCAATTTTGCTCATACTCATTCCACCATGCTAGCGGATTTTGACTTGTGATGCAAAAAAATCCCGCGCTGTAAGGCGCGGGACGGGTTTGTGAAGCTTATTGATCAAGCAGCTCAAGCGCTCTTGTCATTTCCTCCTGGTACAAAACTCTCAGATATTCATTGTCGTTACCCACATCACGAATTTCAATTTGACCCAAACTTAGTTTGACATTGCCCTGTATAAGCGAGGGGGGTGGATCATGGTAAATGCTGGTCCCCCTCTTGGTGAAGTAAACATGCTTTTCAGTAGGTAAGTAGACGCAATTATCTTCTCCCCAAGTAAAAACGAGTTTATCTTGTTTTAACACGCCAACGCAAAAATTAGTTTGGTAGATTAACTCGCTATCACCTGTGGCAACACGTTCCCTCTCCTTCACACATACTGTTTTACCAACAAGGCCAGCAAGCTGTTTCTCCAACTCGTGAAATAATTGTATCCGCCAATTCCATTCCTCACGCGGAAAGCGAAGGATAATTAGATCCGCAATTGGGTCTTTGTGCTCCTTATCTTCTCTCAGGAACGCTCGAAATTCATTGACTGCTGAAACCACATTTTTCTTCTGCGCAGACAGAGAGGTTTCTATCTCCCTCAAGCAATCCTCCTGAAACTGAACAGCAGCAAGCAAATGATCTCGATGTGAATATGTGTCACTGTGGGGTGCTTCCGACATTTTTCACCAACCTCTCTAGCTCTTGGCTAAAAGTTCATTTTAACAACGTTCAACACTTTTCCTAAACTACCTTAAATTTAATAAAAATCAACAATGAAACAAAAAAACCGCCCTGTACCATAATAGTACAGGGCGAGTGTGAAACTCAGACCTCAAACAACTCCTTCAGCCATCACCCGAGTCATCTCGGTAAAAATTTTACGAGTCGCTCCAGGAAAGAAAGCGGAAATGTTGTCATCACCGACAATTACTTGAATTTTTTCATCACCCTCACAAAGTAAAGAGTCGAGCATGCTAGCAATAAGATGGTCCTTCTCCACGATCGCTTCATGTGGAGGCCACACACGGGAATTTTCTTTGCTTGCATCCTGTGGCTCAAAGTTTGCCAAGTCGAAATTGTTTGGATAACCATACTTCGCTATTGGACCAACCACTTTCTCCATTTTGTTACTTTTGGGATAAATAACATGATAAGAAGTAGGCAAACCTATAGTTTCAGGCTCCAAGCCTACAATTAAATTTTCTCCAGTCAGCCTACCGAAATAGAGAGTGTATGTTGGCCACCCTTTCTCCGACTCAGGTGGCGCAATGCACGCCAAGTGAACTGGTCCACCACAGTCACCGAACGGTCGATCCACATATCGGTGAATCACGAGCACAAGTTCACCCTTCTTCCCCTTAATCAAATCCTGCAAAGCGTCGAGGTTTGATTTCTTCTTTCCCCAGTCTGGGTAATCAAACTTACATACGACGAAATCGTCGACCGCATTGCCTGTGGAGCGACCTGCTAAAATATCGACACGGATTTCATCAACCAGAGTGTTGATGCGGATAACTCTCCGCTTCACCACCTCCTTCTCATTTGCAAGCTCAACATACTCTTGATCCAAATTACCCAACTTTTTTGACACTCCCACGTCATTTACTGGCGACATTTTTCACCAACCCTTCTCCCTTACGGGAAATAACGTTTATTTTTCAAAATACCAAATCCAGTCATTAAACTACCCGCAAATTGGAAGAATTGCAAACAATATGAAACAAAAAACTCCCCACTCATTTATGAGTGAGGAGCTGATTTACTTACTCGAACTACTTAACCAAGCAGGTGAAGCATTTTGGAAAAAATTCTCTCCTTCATACAACCTGGGAAAAAAGCTTCAACCTCTTTATCACCAACCCACACTTCCGCTCGTCGCTTATTTTCACCAAGATAATGAAAGAAGCAACTGGAAGTAATGTGGTCTCTGGTGTCTGTCGGCGCATGCTCAAGATCACAAACGGCGGGTAGATCCTCCCCTCTTCCCTCCCATCTTCCCACCGGCTCAAACAAACCCAAAAAGTGTTTACCAGATGGCGAACTCCCAATTGGCCCGGGTTTTGCAGCCTCCAAAATACCCTTTTCCGACCATCTCACATAACTCCCCGTTGGCAGTTGAATCAAATACTGTTTTACATCAATAATTAAACAACTGTCTGTTAACCGCCCCAAGCACATGTCGACGGCTTGATCATAACTGGCTGGTAAACAGCCATCTAAACCCAAATCAAGACAAGCGCGAGGCTTCTCAATCTCACGACGGAAAATGGCCAACACCAATTGCCCCTTCTTGTGTGCGATCAATCGCTGGAGACTTGATAAATTTGACCTGATCGGATCCCATTTATAACGTTCAGCCCAATAAATCACAAAATCCCGAAACGGATCACCTGTGGTGTGACCAGAAGAGATTAGTCTATGAATTTCTGAAGATTTTTCCCGGCACTTACTGGCACCAATTTCTACCTGGCTCTTCAGAATTGCCAGGTTTGTGTGCAGATTTTCTAAACTATCTAATTCATCCAATAACTGCTTACTTCCTTTTTCCATCTTTTACCACCCCTCTCTCCCTTCGGGAGAAAATGTTCTTTTTTCAAAATACCTAACCAACTTTCAAACTATCTTAAATAGCCCAATAAAACAAGTTAGTGAAACAAAAAAACCGCGGAAGCGTAAAAGCCTCCGCGGAGTAAAGAATCCATTATCAATCAAACTACTGCGCACTTGAGAGTCTGATCACCAGCGCCCGCTCTCTCGGCTAGCTCTTTAGCCTTAGCCAAAAGTGCTTGCCAGTCATACTTATCAAAGTTAAGTTTTTCAACTAATACAGCACACCGACGATACACACGCGACATCTGATTGGGTTCACTCTCTTCAAGTTCAACTGCAAGCCTCAGTGCCGACTCAATGTCATGTTCGACATCTCGGGTCTTATTAAACCTCCAATACCCTTCTGCCCGCGCCACCAAAAGTAGCGCTTTAGTATGAGGGGAAATTTGTTCATCCCGTAAACCATAACCGCAACAATTGAGCGCCTTCTCCCATTTCAAACGAGCCCGAAGAATGCTTTGACGAACATCACACATATCAGCGTCCATGCAACCGTACCCTCCAGCTAACCTTAAGGCTTTATTGGAAAGTGGTAACATCCGCCACCAACACCAAAAGCCCAACCAACCCCAGGTGAGGAGCCAAGGGATAAGGCGAAGTGGCGCCAACCACCCATCAGACTTAATTGAAAAAAGCTGAGCAATGGCCGTAGTGAAGATGCTATAGTAAGTACTCGACAATGCTGAATATTCCCACGAGAGCCGATGTTCTGTATTGCCCTTTGGAAACATCTTGATTTCAAATTCTTTGTCTCGGAACTCTTTTCTGGCCCGCCTAAATAACTCCAACTTCGCCCTGAAATCCCCACGCCCCCAACTCAGATTTTGAATCGTGTCTATTGATATCATACGCCACCGCCTTTCATTAAGTGTTTTGATTTTCAAAGCCTCAAATGAGGCGACAATTTCTACTTAAATTACTAGCACATTATATTAAAAAAGTAAATAGCGTAAACAAAAACCGTGGAGTGTGAAAACTCCACGGTTTAGGAACGGCGCTCGTCACAAAAATGTGACGACAAAGAGCGCGAGCAAGAAGACGACTTTCAAAATCAAGATGACCTTGAAGACATACTGCCAGTCAATCTCGAGATCAAAATTGATCTCATTAAGCCACGGAAGATCGAAGACACTCTGAAGGCAAATCATGCGTTGCTCCTTTACCAAAAAAAACTGTACTAATCACAGAACCTCTGCCATTAAATTTAATACGTAAACGCCAAACTTGCAAGCAAAACAAATTAATAAAGAAAACGTGGTAGCTTGCGTTAACAAGCTACCACGCTTAATAAATTTTACTACTTAGCAATACTCCACCTAAGCATCTCGCCAGCCATGAAGAGTTCGTACTCTTCACCACCCAGCAAGTAAGAATTGGGGATCGTAAACGGCTCGTTTATCAGGACGATCTCCCGAGAACTCGCCGGCCAATCATAGAACTTGCGCGCGTTCTCACTTACAAACGCGTTGTAGAGATTGATACCAGTTTCAGTATCAAAGAGAATATCACCAAGCGCCTGAGCATAAAGTGAATGGAGAAAGGGAGCAGTGAAGGCCCCACACGCACATCGACCTTGCTGCACATTTTTCTTATGCACTGGGTGCGGCGCACTATCAGACCCTGCCATTACCCAAGAGTAACCAGCTGCCACCAAATCGATGAGACGGAAACGGTCTGCTTCTGTTTTTATTGGCGGCTTGCACACACCACGCACATCACCAAACACAACATCTTCAGTGGTGAGCAAATGGTGCGCCGTGAGAGTCACGGCAAAACGACCTTTTTCTTTCTCACCCCACTCTTCCCAAAATGGTACACACCGACCATCAGTGCCATGCTCCCAAATGAGAGTAGCTTTAGTCTCCCGAAGAAACATGTCCATAATCGGGATAAAAAGATACTCCGCATCGCGATTAGGCACGAGGCCAATCGGATGTTCCGGATGGAAGTGCACGCGTATCCCCATTTCTCCACAACGTTTGATGATCGGAAGAAGTGCGCCATAATCACTCACCCCATAACTGGAGTTGGTGGTTCTTCCTCTCGGATAAACTTTGGCATCACGTACTCCACACTGAACACAATTCTTTAATGTTTCAAAGGTTGTGTCTGGTGTAATCACAAAAGTTGCTCGAAGATCAAGTTTACCTTCTCGATCAGCATTCCGAGCAACCTTATAATACCTCTCTGCTTCCACTCCATTTTTCAACCCAGCTTGTGTGTTGGGCATAAAAATAGCAAAGTCAGCGCCACCTTGAGCGGATGCAGCGATCAAATCCTTTACCAACTTAGCACCTTCACGCAAATGCAAATGCGTGTCGGCAATGGCTTGCACCTTCACCTGCGACACTTCACTACCTCTACTCTTCATCTAGATCTTCCTCCCATTCATTCATGTCTTGGATATCTTGCAAAACCCACCGCGTGGGTTTTGTGGGGTTTAACCACGTTGAAATCTTACGTGGGTTAGGAATGTGCACCGAACCAAAACTCACAGCTTTAGCGCCGATCAATCGCACGCGAGCGATGTCTAAATACTCCCAGATGTTCCCGCCGATCACCGGCACTTCCGGACACTCCTTCGCCAATCTCTCGATGAGTGGCCAGGTAAATTTTTGTGCCACCTTGCCCGATACGCCCCCACCATTACTGTTGGGGATATGTTCCAGCGGACTTCGGTCATTAGGGAACATTATTTTCCACGGCACACTGTTAAGTTCCACCGCTTCCGGTTTACCCCCCTTCACAATCGCTACACAATCTTGTGCGACTGAAAGTTTGGCGATAATTGGGTAGGAACTTGTTCCTTTAAGTACACGGAGCCTGATTAAGGCATCCTCGGTACCCAAAAGACCTGGGCCAGTGTTGGGGCAAGACATATTGATTTGGAGAGCCACAAACGGAAGTCCGGACTGATTGAGTCGATCAATCATATAAACCAAATCCTCAGTAGAGCCGTACAAAGATGGAATTAGTCGCCAGTCATTAGGTCTCACATATCGCTTCACCTTATCAAACCAAACATGAAAGCCATCATTGGTGAGACCAACGGCATTAACCACACCATCAGGAATAAAACGCACACAACCAACACCAAACCAGTCTTTGAAAGAACGATTCCCTTTCATGGGGAAACGGCTAACTGATTTGGTGACAACAGCAAACGGCCTGCGCTTCATAAGTCCTAATGCAAACCACGGTTGGTCATACCACCAACCCCTACCCACATCGCCCCAAGCGCCACTTGAGATCAGATAATCAAAAGTGTAACGATTCGACAGCGTTATCATTGCCTTTCTCCTTAAATTAACAAGGTTCTAATCCAGACAACAAACTACCACAAGTTACATTTTGAGCAATCCTTATTTTTGGTGCGGGATACCGGAGTCGAACCGGTCACCACAGTTTGGAAAACTGTTATTTTACCGATAAACTAATCCCGCTTTTGCTAACGCTACGGCGGGCAAGCCCGCTGTAGCTAAAATATACTGATTAATTTAAGAACTGCAAGGAAGATTACGGTGCAAATGATTGCTGAGGTGAGACACCAAGTGCACCACTGTTTAATCTTAGCCATCTGAATGTAGGTAAGATAAATCGAAAATAAAAAAGCGAGCACCGTGGCCCAAAGCAAAATTACTGAATAAAAGTTATGTGAGAGTTGAGGTGCGAAAGCAAAAACCAAATAACTTGCCGCCACAATAGAGTAATAAGCAATACCTAAACGCTCAACGGGGATTCCTAAAAACTTAGAATAATTACTTGTGACCACCACTTCGCAATCTGAATTAAGCATGCAAACCATTTTGCCACCATGAACTTTTTTATGAGAAATATAAAGAGCGATTGATAAGCCACAAAGCGCCACCAACGCAATCAAGATTTGGAGAAAAAATACCATTCATATAATTGTAGCAAGAAAAAAGCCGGGCGCGAAGCGCCCGGCAGAAAAACTGATATCTTACCCACTACGATGAAGTTGTGCATTGAGACAAAAATACATGTGTGCAGCCATTTTACCCTTGTTTGCCACAAAACTTCTGATCGGATCGTCTGAGATCACCACTTGCACAGAGCGTGGCGGCGCATTACGCACACTGAGATCAAAAGCTTCTCGCGGCGGAATCACCGTTTCAATCGCTCCATCGTCATCAAACACATTAAGACGAATAGGTGAGGTGGTAACATCACACACTACCTTCTGATTGCCGTACGGAAATTTTGCCCGCACGTGCTTCTCCACCGGCACAAAGATAATTCCACAGTCCGGCTCGGTAAGTAAAATGTTCGCATTCAATCTGCCTATAAACCATTCCTCAACATGCCACGAGTGCACCACCGTGTTATCGCTTGCGCGTTTTTGATGATGGATTCCCCTCTTCACCACCAGCACTCGCTCACCGATTTTGCCAGCCAAAGCGTTTTCAATTTCTTCAAATACTTTGAAACGGCTTTCAACCTGTGCTCCGCTCATCCGCTTGCCTCCTTTCAAAAAGCTTATTTGTCCTCACTAATAATGAAAACTACTCTAAAGCACAAAAAGTTGCAAACCTCGTTATCAGAAGTATGATACATGGTTGTTGCTACGGGCTGTAGTATACCGGCAGTACGCATGCATGGGGTGCATGTAGACCGAGTTCAATTCTCGGCAGCCCGAAAATTTAAAATAAAAAGTTGCCCCAACCGTATGATGGTCAGGGCAAGTTTAATTACTTTTTTTGAAACTTAGGATGTACGTCTTTTTTGATACAATTCTATGTAACGAGCAAGGAGAGTGAGGTAATCCGACGTAGTCTTAGGACCATTTGCATCACGAAGACCAAGAAAGTCTTTGAAATGCTTTGAGTCTAAGCAAAAGTCGCAGGCTGGAATTTCTACCCTGATGTTAAATCGACGACCACATGGCAACTCCCAAATTGGAAAGCCGTTATCGTGGGCTTTTCCGCAAATACCACAATAAATTGACGGGGGCTGCTTTGATTGTTCGTTGCTTGTTTGGATAGGCGCTGCTTGGGGTTTATTTGCCTTTCCCCCATTAGATTGACCATTGTTATTGCCACCATATCCACGCCGACGCCGGGATCGACCCATCGATCATCCTCCTTATTTGGTATAAAATAGCCTGTCTCACAAAGATCAGACTGATTTGATTTTAGCACAGACAAAAAAGTGCGCCAGTCCCGCAACGGTGCGGGACTGGCGCTAGTTGTTTTTTCCAGCTTTTTCTTCATGCAGAAATGAGAGAAGGCTCACGCACTTCGCGCTTTTTCCTGATTTCATCAGTAATTTTGGAGCGCAGGTCCTTCATTTCGTGAAGAGTTAGGAGTAACGCGCCAACACTAGAAACAAAAGCGTTGGAAGCGCTCGTCAGGCGCCGATCAGAACCAAAAAAAGACGGGATGGTGCTCCTTAATTTACTTAAACTTTCCATCGCTCCAATAGATTGGTCCAACCAGTGGCCAATCTCGCGCAACGACGACTCTGGATACACCGAGAGATCACTAGCCAAACATGGGGCCGTTTTCATAAATCCTCCATAAAAAACTGACTCCAACCTCCAAAGAACACGTTGGGATATATGGTACGCCAAAAAATAAACTCACGCAAATTTGAAAACCTAATCTTCGGAGCGCCGGGAATCGAACCCGGGCCACATGCTCCCAAAGCATGCATACTACCGCTATACTACGCTCCGTTATTGCCCAGTTAATCTAGCATAAAAAAAAGCCCCGCACCATTTACGGCGCGGGGCGAGTGAACTATTCCAAAACAAAACACTTTCTGACTTGAGTTGAAAGGAGATAATTGTTGGGTCTGGTTGTTGAGATAAGCGCAGAATCTTGTCTCGACACCAGCGCCACTCCCGCACTATCACAAGTGATGAGTGGCCAATTGTTGCCATCCATATTACCAACAAGATGAAATGTGGAGAGCGCCAATTTTATGGGGTGAGGCTCACTTGGGGCTTCGGCTTGCGTCTTTTTCACCTCAAGCAAAAAGGCAATCACCTCTGGCAAAGTCAGGATCTCCTCCCCTTCGCCTACTAAGTGTCGCGCCACGTCCTCCACGCTGTGATCCAAACAATTAGTGACCTTCACACCAAAAATAAACCACGGCAAGTCTGGCAAACTGCCGAATCGACATTTTGGCCAACGACGATAATGAGGTAAACTCGGTGCCTTTTTACCAGCCAGCCAACTAAGCTGCGTTGGCAAATTTACGTCACTAAGCGGTACTACTGAATAAAAGTCGGTGGTCTGCAACTTCAAAGCATGGGCGATCACCAAAGATTTTTGGCGCTCGAGAGATTTCTGCACATACTCTGGCAGACCAAAGCCAAACAACCGATCAAATCCCCTCTTAAACCTCGCCTCTTCCGGAGAAAGATTCTCCGGTTCCTTCTTTTTCCACGGTTTCAGATTCATCCTCCCCTCCTTTCAGTAGACAATTCGATTAAGGTTTCTAACTGCTTCTTTTCATGCTCGATCGAACTTCTTAGCTCGCGAAGCTTTTGCGGCACCAACTGGTAAATTGCCTCCTCCACCTGTTGAAACCTTGCTTCTGCCGCTTCGTGTCGTCCCACAAAAAAATTCGGCAGACCAATTTCTTTATCAATCTTAAGGTGCTTGATGGCCTGCGCAAGTACCTCAGGTGCGTTTGACTCTGGATTATCCAGATAATCACCAAGGAGCCATTCAATAACTGCCTTATCTCCAATCAAACCCATTCCATGCTCGCGGCTTTTGAGAATATCCAAGATTTCTTCGCCAGACACATCCTCAGGGGCCTTCTTCTTAAGCGGTATTACCGATTGCGCGGGGATAAAAAAATATCCTTCCCCCTTTAAAAACTCAACGGAAAATTGATCTTTTTCGCTAGCACGTTTACATACCACGATACCGCCAAAAGCCGGCATGGAAAAAATTCCATCTTCCCTAAGCTTTTCTACTGGCAACCCCTTGCATACCCTCCCAACACGAAGCGTCGTTTTGATCCTCGGCTCGATATCGAGATCCATGGTCGGTTCTTCACAATTTCTTCTTACCCCGCCACTTTTCTGGGGCGAAGCAGTTTCATGCTTGATCACCATCGCCAATTGGCCATTGTGATCCTTCAGCACCTCGTTAATACGCTGAACCAAACCGCCGCTTTTCTTCTGCTCCACCTTCATAACCTTCTTTGCCATCGTTTTCTCCCTTCAAATCAAAGATCCTAACAAGCCACCTTGGCTCGAGTTTTCAAACCTCAAACTAGCAAGAAAAAGGCCCCGTCACAAGCGACGGGGCCAGATCAGCTTCTAGAAATCAACCTAACCCAAAAGCTCTACTATTTGGCCCACACCATCGAGCCTTTGTTGGATTACTTCTCTCAGGTAGTGTTGATAACCTGAAACGACTATCTTTTCTGCACTAAAGACATTAGTTGCAAACTTAAGAACCTCATATGGCTTAGCCATGGGGTGTAAAAGCGCTCTCTCAAAGAACCAATCCAAAACAGCCTTGTTTCCCAAAAACATACGCCCATTTGATCCAAAATTTTCAGAAAGAAAGTGCTGAGCGCCGACTCGCATAGACCAATTGCCAGACAAAAGATCGTTAAGAGGGTTAGGGGAAAAGGGGTTGTTAAAATTATATGCCCTTACGTCATACGCAGATGCCTTCCCGTAAAAGCACATCGCGGCTACATATCTATTTCCTAAAAATGGAAAAAAGAAGTGCCCTTTATTTATATTCTGAACACACCCATCCCCTATTACCCCCAAATTTAAGAGTGTGTGTTCGTTCCCAGAGGTGTCGGGGATAATCTCCATCACAAGCTGACGTCTTACACTTTCAAGCTTAGAGTTGATTTCATCAACCAAATTTCTGCTTGCAGATGCTTTGACCCGCCTCTGAATTCCCGATCTAACCTTTTTCTTCGCCATTACAGTCCTCCTTAATTTCCACAAACAAGCCTTCGAGCTTGTTATTTTCCAATTTTAACCCTAGCAAATGAGGTGGATTACTACAAATTAATTTTAATTATGTTAAATTACCCAAGAGTTACGGAGCGTAGTGTAACGGTAACATGCACGATTCGGGTTCGTGTGACTCCGGGTTCAAATCCCGGCGCTCCGATTAAAATCAAACCCCCTCTTTTTTACGGAGGGGGTCGGTGTTTGCCTAAGCAAACTGTGTTACTTTTTTATTCTCGTTATCTGATCAGAAATTGCCGCCAAACGCTCCACCGCCACCACACTACGATCGGCAAAAACATCCCAAAACGAGCAATCTTTTGCTTTATACGCCGTGTACCATTCTTTGCCCACCACACTGAAGCCATCTTGCTTAAGCATTTTGGCAATCCCCGGCAAATGCCCTGCTCCCCATATTGCCACCACATTGCCTTTGGCCAAATGCTCGCGGATACCTTCAACTGCAACAACATTCCGCTGGTTAATCAAAAAATCATGCTTCAAACGGCGCTTTCTGGTGAGTTTACTATAAAACCCCGCAAACACCATAACAACAATGATTCGCTTGAAGGTCCCATTCAGTAGCCACTTATCAAGCACTTGGTCAGATTCCGCACCTAGAAGTTTCTCAATTTTGCCGATATCTTTCATGAAATTGAGATTGTGATTCACAAAGTAATTGATCAATTCAAAGGCTCTTACGTCAGTGTTGATCCACTTTGCTTCAATTGGCAAACCCTCTTTCTGCGGCTGTAGGCCCAGAATCTCACAAATCATCCGTGAGGATTTACCATAGCTCTCAAACTCCTTTACGATTTTTTCGGACTTCTCAGTTAATTTCGACTTTTCCTCATCACTTAAGGCTTTAATCCATTCATAAAGAACAGTGAAGCCGTCGAGTGAGGCCAGAAGTTCCCGGATTTGCGCGTAATACGACTTCTCGCCGAGGTGCACCACCCCTACCAGAATCACCATCCGTTTGGTGTTTTGATTCAGAAAATAAACCACCGGAGTCTGCACATCACCTTTCATTGTGCGTAAATTGCTTAATCCCACCCAGTTCACCACTCTGGTAAACAAAAGCCAAAATGGATAAATAATTAGAATAAGCAAGAATAAGAGCACCCAGAATGGCAACAAAACTAGATCTTTGAGGCGTTCTTTCCGACTTTCGGCCACGATTTTCTCCTTTCAAATTTACCATTTCAAACAACAAAATTCGCTTTTCACATTAAAGCAGAAACAACACAAAAGTCAAGCTTAAAACACATCCTCTAACCAATCAATTTTTAAAGTCTCCCCTCGCCCGTTTAAATATACAGAGATTACATCAAGCTGCCAATCAATTTCATCTTCATTAATTTTATTTTCTAACAAATATGTCTGAATCGCTCGTGAAAGTCTCTTAAGCTTCCACGGATGCACATTATCTGACGCCTCATAATCCCCTTCTTTAATAAAATCTCGGATCACAGTCTTCACTTCCACAAATCTAATCTCATTCCCCTTCTTAGCAATGACATCAATCTCACCCCACTTTTTACGGTAATTACGGCCAATAATGGTGAAATTATGTTTCATAAGAAACATAGCTGCTAGGTTTTCCCCAACATCACCTGTCAGCTGCTTTTCTGTCTTGGACATACGATTTTAAGCCATATAAGACGACTTTTACTGTCTTTTATCCCCATTGTCCCCAGAGTTATCCACAGTTTTAAGGGTTTATAACGGACTGTCTGATGGAAATAATGAGACAAGGTACATATTGTGTGCGGATAGGGAGAATCGAACTCCCACCTCATCCTTGGCAAGGACGTGTCCTACCACTAAACGATATCCGCATTCGCTACCTCGGGGATTCTCGAATCCCTTCGTCGCTGTGCTCCCGGAGGGATTCGAACCCCCAATAACGGTTCCGAAGACCGTTGTGATATCCATTTCACCACGGGAGCGAATCTGTCCGGTGCCTCGCTAATATAACAGATAATTAGCAACACGGCAAAATCTAGGCTAGAATAATTTAAATGGGGGAGTCAAAAACACAATTTTTAATACCTAAAGGGGTCG
The DNA here is from genome assembly GCA_964648765.1 of uncultured Candidatus Saccharibacteria bacterium. GTDB lineage: Bacteria > Patescibacteriota > Minisyncoccia > Phycocordibacterales > JACOZG01 > JBBTTN01. The sequence continues at coordinate 116,621 of CAZYLF010000001.1, read as the reverse complement.
CTGAGACCCTAAACACCCTTGAAAAAGCCAATTTTAAGGCCTATTTAGTTGGTGGTTGCGTGCGCGACCTAATGTTACACGTGAAGCCAAAAGATTGGGACATCACCACCAACGCAAAGCCAGAAGAGATTGCTTCACTCTTTCCTAAAACATTTTACGAGAATTCCTACGGCACCGTTACTGTGGTAGACGAGCAAGCAGGGGATGAAACTGAAAAGCATATTGAGATCACGCCTTTTAGATTAGAGGCTAAGTACTCAGACAAGCGCCATCCTGACTCTGTGACGTTTAGTGACAAGATTGAGGATGATCTAGGACGTCGGGACTTTACGATCAATGCCATGGCCTTTACGCCTCTTATAGGTCAAATAATTGACCCATACGGCGGCGCTCAAGATTTAAAAGACATGACCTTAAGAGCAGTGGGTAAAGCGGAGGACCGATTTGAGGAGGATCCACTTAGAATTATGAGGGGTATAAGGCTGGCGGCGGAGCTCGGTTTCACGTTAAACAGTGAGACTTTTGAGGCAATGATAAAAACCTCCCCACTTCTAAAAAAGATTGCAGTTGAGCGGGTTAATGACGAATTTTCAAAGCTTTTGATGTCAAAAAACCTAATGATCGGGATCATTTTACTCCACAAAGCTGGAGCGTTAAAGGAGTTTATGCCTGAGCTTGAGGAGGGGATCGGAATGAAGCAAAACGGTGACCATATCTATGATGTTTGGGAGCATACCTTGCGAGTAGCCCAGCATTCGGCCGACAAGGACTTTGCGTTTCACGTGAGACTTGCCGCTTTGTTCCATGACATTGGTAAGCCCCGCACCAGAGAGTTTAGTAAGGAGAAGAATGACTATACCTTCTACGGTCACGACGTAGTTGGTGCAAAAATGGCTGAAAATATACTTAAGCGACTTAAGTTTTCACGTGAAACGACGGAATTGGTAACAAAATTGGTGAGGAACCACATGTTCTTCACTGATATTGATAAAATTACCCTTTCGGCAGTCAGAAGGATAATTAGGAATGTGGGTAGAGAGGAGATCTGGGACTTAATGAAGGTGCGCAACTGCGATCGTATCGGCATGGGCCGACCAAAAGAGAGTCCTTACCGCTTAAGGAAGTATGAATCAATGATTGATGAGGCTTTGCGAGCGCCAACTTCCGTGGCGATGCTTAAGATAAAAGGGGAGGATGTTATACGTGAAACAGGTTTAAATCCAAGTCCGAAGATTGGTTACATTCTGCACGCATTACTTGAAGAAACTTTAGATAACCCAGAATTAAACAATCAGGAATATTTAACTAACAAAGCGAAAGAGTTAAGCAAACTAGAAGATATTAAATTAAAAGAATTAGGAGAGAAAGGCAAAGAGAAGAAAGAGGAGATTGAGAGCGAGGAAATCAAGAAAATCCGCGATAAACACTGGGTAAAATAGGTTACACGGGAAACTTTTAGGAACAAAAAATCCGCCCGAAACGTGGAGTGTTTTTGGGCGGATTATTTATATTTATCAACCCTATTTGGGGTTGGATGGCCCGATATCAGGGGAGACTAGCCTTTTGTTTACCATTGTAGTGGGGCAAACAAAAATGATTTAAAAGGACATAGCCGGCCTCCGGATTCGTCAGCCTTTTCAAAGATCAAATCGTACCTGTCCTATAGTTTAATAAAAGACATTGTAAAGGACAAGTAAGTTATCCACAGGTCATTATTATTTATTTATTAGAAAAAATTTTTACAAAAATTTTTTAATTATTTTCGAGATATATTGATAAAAATACAACATGGAGCATGGGTTGACAAATCAAACGGATTGTGCTAGGTATATAGACAGTAGTGATTGTTTTTTGACAATCGAATAGGCCCACCTTGTAGGTGGGTCAAAATATAGGATTTTTGGAAGAAAAGGAGAAAACCTGTATGGAAACTGCAGTAAAGGCGCGGACAGCAGAGGATCTGCTAAAGGAGCTTCAGACTGACACCTTCGGCTTGCTTACTAATCTGGAGCACAAAACTCCAGATGTGAACATCACGGATCGTCTCGACAAAATGGAGACTGATCTTGAGGAAGCAATGAAAGTGAAGGAGGCCAACGCTCGTGAAATGAGAGTCAAGACTGTGAAGGCGAACGTGGAAGCACTACGCGCCGACATGGAGAAGGAGGAGGGGGACTTAGCGCAAGCGGTTCTCGGACTCCGCGAACTCATGAACAAAATGGGCTTTGAGTGGACGGGCCTGGCTGAAGCCTCACCCGAAGAAAGGGGGATGGTCACCAGAGCTGAGTTTGCTTTGCAAAAAGCAAAGGAAGCTCTGTCAAAGGCCGAGAGCGGTTTTTGGTTCAAAAGCAAGCGAATTGCTGCTGCCCAAAACTATCTCGCAACCTGCGAGTCAGGCCTCCAGCATGCCAAAGCGGAATCAGCGCGTTTGTATCGCAAGCGTCTGATGTCGTCAAACATGGAGAAGTCACTTCAGACATTCACCACCCAAGTGCTCAGAGCGCTCAAGATTATGGAAGCGCGCTCGGTCACGATTGAAAGCGAACGAGTCAAGGTGGCTCACCGCTTGATCGAAGCGTTGGGAGTGAAGGAAGAGGCAGCGAAGAAGCTCGAGATGTTGGACAAAGCTCTCTCGGACACAGAAAGCAAGGTCAAACTTGCTGAAATGGAGATGGCGGGGCTCACCAATGGAACCGCGGCCTATGTGGCCAAGGAAACAGAGGTCACCAAACTCCGAAACGAGATGGAGGAACTCCGCGGACAGCGAAATGTCGTCTTTGTTCTGTATCAGTCCAAAGAACGTTTCGCGGCAGAACTAGCCATCCACGAACTGGCACAGCGCAAACTGCGCGACAACCAGCGAGCCTGGATGATGGTTTTGAAGTCTGACACTCAAGAGCGATTGGTAACTTATACCAGCCGCTTAGAGGGTATGAAGGGTGTGGCTGATCAGCAAGTGGCGCGAGGTCTCGACAAAATCGGGACAGAAATTGATGCGCGTAATGCTGAAGCTATGGCTCGATTTGGAGCCGCCTCTGATGAGGTCCGCCAGCAAATGGTGGAGGACCATCCCGAACGTTTGGCTCGTATCGCTAACGCAGCGGCGGGGCAAGCAGAGGCTGCGGCTCTCATGCGTGAGCGTGAAGCCAAAGCCTTTGAGGCTTTCAGCAAGCACTATGGAGTGAAGGCGAGCGCGAGCTCGATCTTCAGCTACCAAAACACCAACTAGCGGTCTAGTTGGCGGGAAGTAAAACTTACGGGGAGGGGTGTGTTATGCTCCCCTCCCTTTTTTTGTCTTACTACCCAAACAAAAAAGGAGAATATCGATGCAGACACTCGACGAGTTACGGGGAGTCAGCGATTGTTGCCGACTCACTAGCAGTGAGGATTATGCCAAATACTTCGCTCACTTAAATCGCGTTTTTGCATTCCTTCGCACTTGGTACCAGAAGTTGGCTACCGGTGGCGATGTGGAGGCAAAAATCGTAGCCGGATATTTAGACCGACTGCTTTATACGGTCGGCGTGCTCCGGTGGAAACATCTCTTCAATCAATCGGATCACTTGGTACTGGATCTTAACGATTCCGGTTTGCCACACTACCTCGGCGTTGCCGAGTTAGAAAGTGATTTTGATCTTAAGGAGGAGCGACTCGTAGACTTGCCAAGCCGGCGGGTTTACGAGGAGATGGCGCTTGAAGAACTTTTAGTCCGCGGGCGCGATCCGGTTGAGCTCTTACCACAAATGGCCAAACGGCAATTTTTGGAGAGCTTACATGAGAACTCAATGTTACTCCCTTTCTCACCCGGTGAAATTGCCGTGGTAGGCGAGGCACGTGGTAAGTTGGGCTGTCTTATCTCTTGGGCGTGTTATGACCGAACCCTCAATGTGCCTTTTGTGTACATTATGGCGTTTGACTATCATGGTACGCATCTCGAACTCAAAAATGATTACGGGGAAATATTCGAGGTTGTTCGTAAGTACGGCAACCGCGGAACTACGTCTCTGGCGGTGCTTGGCACTTCCATTGACGATGAACATCCGCATGTTTTCCCTAAGATCATCAAACGAGTACAGATTGGACCAATTATTTGTCCGCGCTTTTGCTCGGGTGATAATCAAAGTCCAATCGGTAAATGGCTTAGCGAGTTCGGCAAAGTGGATGATTTTGTACTAAAACTTGATGCAGAGATGATTTACTCCAAAGGCGAGTCAAAAGAGCCTTGGAGTTGGTTAGACCTCATCAACGGCCGGAAATTGGTAAAGCAGATTTTTGCCATTTCCCCCAGTATGGAGATTTCCACTGGCCGCTACTCCAGCCAGGTTCAGTCGGTGATCATTTTGCCGCATCATTTGTTGCAGCAAATTGGTCATCACGACGAGTTCCGTGAGTCTTACAAGACTTATCAACACGTCACTTACACCTCGGAAGGAGGAATCTATGCAGTCTCCTAGCGGTTCTCACTTCCCCATTCATCCCAAGGATTTAGTTACCCAAAAGCAAATTGCCTTTGGACTTCTAACCTCGGTGGAGTGGGCTCCAAAAACGGAGTGGGATACTCAACATAACGCGGCGCAAAAAGGTGCAGGCCCAAATGGCAATGCTCCCGCTTGGCGCCCCGCAATGGCGAGTGGCTCACCAAAAATCGAAAAGCTTTCACTCATGAAAACTGCCCAAACCTTAAGTGGTGGGCAAAGTTTATTGAGTGAAGACGCCAACTTTGTGTTGATCACAATCCAAACTGGTTTGAGTGTCGGCTTTTACTTAGCCGAGCAGTATCTCAAAGCGGTTGGATCAACAGAACTACGCAAATTGGCAGGTGCCGGACAGTTAACCCAAGACCAAAAGGATGAGCTCCAAGCCAAAGGTATCACCGCAAGTGCTGTTGCAGTCTTTAGCGCCGCGGCTTATATCAATTGGAAACTCAGTGGTTACAAAGAGGACAAAGTCTCAATGATCAACATGGAATTCCATGGGATCCCTGAGGTAGACCTCCAAACCATCCCGGGAGCACTTAAGTGCTTCACCTTTTACTTGGCGGCTTATCTTGATCCGGAACGCACTGGCTTGGTCAAAAGTGACCTTGCTATGGTGCGCATGGGTATTCGCTTTAGCGAAGCCATGATGAACGAGATCAAGTTGCGCTTGCCCTCGCTTAAGTATGTCGATGCTTTTACAAATGTCAGTTATCAGTTAGCTGAAACTGACTTCACTGTAGAAGGTTTCGAGGTAAAAAAGCACACGGCGGGCGTTAGTGTAGAGTTCAATCGAGTAGGTTTCGGTGACATTGTGGGTAATCAAGCGGCCAAGCATGCAGCGAGGCGACTTGCTAGCCGGTTGGCTTGTTATGATCTCAAACAACAACGAAACCCCTTTCTTGATCTCGGCGGCTTCCCCATGGTGCAAATGGGCTATGGGAAGCCTGGCACAGGTAAAACGATGCAGATCTCGGCTACGGCCACGTTACTTCATGACCTGTGTGAAAAGATTGAAATCCCATTTCTCTTCTGGCCTCTACCCGACAATGTGGTTTCCACATTTCAAGGTGGGTCAGCCGAACGGATGCTCGACTGGATGAAGCGTCTTCAAGATCCAGACAAAGTTATCTTTGCTCCCATCGACGATGGGGAAAATAATCTTGAAGAGCGAACCCGGAACGGCGTCAGTGCCGGTGTGAGAGAAGTGATCGGCGTCTTCCTTCGGTATACTGAAGGCGCTTACGCATTGATCCGCGGGAACACGGTGATTATTATTTTCACCAACTTGCCCGAGCAAATCGACAAGGCAGTGCTCTCGCGAATTCAAGATCGCTTCCCAATTAACGGAGCGACAACAGTGCATGACTTTGGCGATCAGGATCACCTATGGTGGCGCAAGCTCCAAAAAGTTGATCCCAAGTTCGTCAACATGACAGACATCCCAGGTTACAATTACTTGGATGATCAGAAGGAAGTAAAAAATCTTCTGGTGCGCGAAGGTGAACTAGGAGAACCAAATGATGAACGGATTCGGGTGATTTACCGTAAGATGCGAGAAAGATATGACTTAAACAGCCATGGCTTTTTTGCCACTCTTTTCACGGAGATTCACCAGTTGTATCCGTTCTTCACTTCACGGGATGTGCGTAACATCCAACAAGCAGTGCAAACTCGTGTTATGGACTTCGACCTACCGGAAAACTGGTTTAACCAGCCGGAAGTATTTTTTCATCAAGACTACCAAGTTAAGGTGGAGATGCTGAAGGACTTAATGCGGGGCAATATGAAGGGGCTATCTTTCGCTGACATTCGTTTGCGAGAGACGGTTCGCTACTTAAATGCCATGGCAGAAATTGCCAACGTCGGTCGTGAACGCACGATTGATGCACAAATTGAAGCCTTTGGTGTTCAAGAAGAAGTAAGGAGGAGACTTACGGCGAAAGGAGAAGCCTAATGGATAGTCTTCGAGAACATGGATTTTACGGTGGAGGCTTGGTAGACGTTAACAACCAAGTTTTGGTGGAGAGGTATAATAAATGCCTCGCCGAACTTGGGTTAACCAAAACAAATCTCACCGGATTTCAGATTGACGGGCGCGGTTGGAGCCCTCAAATTGCAGAAGAAAAAGAGGACCCCAACTACCTCTCACACGATGGCGCAGTGCAATTTGCCATCGTGCTCACTCCGGAGCAAGGCGGAAAACCAGTTTTCAACCCGACTTATTCATTTGAGCGGGCGGTGCTGGCCAACGTCCTAACTGGCAGTGAGGGAGCAATCACCCGCGTCACTCGTGACGCTGGGATGATTATCCAAATTGATCCAGGTGTATCTGAACTGAAGAAGCTTGCCGACTTAGCCACGGTTAAGTCGGTGAGAGTAAATCTCTCGGACACACTTGGGATGATCGAGGAAGCTAGCGCTCAACGAGCACTAGTGAAACGCTTTGTGGGAGAAGCCGGCGATTGGTCAAACCCTAATCTCAGACAACAATTGCTTGAGAGTGGGAAAAAATTTGGTGATCTCCGCTTCAACCCTAAGCTTGAAGTGTCTCGAGAGTTTACCGAGCTTGCCGCTTATTACACGGTGGCGTTCGGTGGAGTATTTGTCTTCCGCCATGGAAGCCAAAATATGCTCCTAGTAACAAACGAGGCTGAAAAAAAGCGAAAAGTGGCGGGCGGCAAGGTGTTAAGTCGAAACGACAAAACACTTTTTGCCCAAATGGTCGATCTTGGTTTGGTGGAAATTCCACTGGATTGGTATCGACAAAACCTGTGGGTTCTTGAAGAAATGCGTGAAGCAATTTTGGTTGCTACTTTATACAGTGGCCAAAATGCCGAGATTGACTTCAGCAAATTAAACGGAGCTCAGCAAAAAGGTTTGGTCATGGAATTTCGCCATCATCTCCCCCCAGAATACTCCACCTTGGAAAGACTGGAGAAGAAGTTGGCGAACGGTGAGGAGATCAACCTCGAGCGACTATCGCTACGGATGCGTTGGTTACTAGGGCGACCCAAAAGCTCACTCGCAGTAACTCAGGCTGAGGTAGTGTGGAAGCTCATCTGCCGAGTGGCACCAACGTTGGTGACCAACTGGCACGCGTACGATAAGGAAACGTTTTTTGCAAGTTATGGCGTGTGGCCAGACGCGCAAAAAACATGGACGGTCAGGAAGCTCCTGACCGGTGGCTTAAAGCCAAGGAGACATGTATGAACGGTGCATTGATAGTCTGGATGATTATATATCTTGGCGTGGCTTGGACCCTTTACGCTCTGGATCGAAAGAGGGGCGTAAAGTGGTACAACTGGTGGTGCGGAATCAGCACTGAGGGTCTAGCGAAGACGAGTGAGAAAGGGTTTATTTGTCAGAGGCCGGTGAGTTTTCGTTTTATGACGGCCACTATCCTCTCGACAAAATTCATTCTTCTTATTTCGATCTTCTCTGAGGTGGGGATGCTTAACGGCTTCTTCATTTGGCTCTTTGGAATCCTGGTGATTGCCTTCGGGTTTCTCACTGGGCCAATCTTCCTCCGTTTGTGGGGGAGACGAGTAAATGTGTTTGAGGTCATTGGAGATTATGAGAAGCGTTTCAATGCTGGCGATTACGACCTCGTAAAGTCGGGTCAAAGGCAATACGAGCGCAGCAGCTCGTGGGTTAAGAACCAGTGGAACCGCTTTATCACTTGGATATTTGAGTATGAGCATTCACTCCGCGTGGAAGGCACGAGTAGTAATGTTCAAAAAGAAAATCCCCAAGAAGCGCCGGCTCCACCAGTGGTCACCGAGAACGCCTCGCCGGAAGACTTGATGGCGGACTTTCTTGGCACAAGGAACAAACGAGAGGAGGCCTAAGTGACCTCTTCAGAAGCAGAAATAAAGGTTGCTCATGGCAGGTTGTACTGGATTTTCAGAAACTTCCTACTTTGGGCAAAAAATCTTTGGCAAGAGCATCGAGGACGCTTCCTCCTTTTATTGGGAGTTGCACTCTTCCTTGCTCTGCTTGCCAGAGCGTGGGTACAGCCACTGTTTCTAGCGGTAAGGATCTATAGCTTTGAAGTGATCGTTGCGGTTACTTCCATTGCTTTGATCTATCACTACCACCACAGAATCAGTCGGAAAAAGTGGTTAATAATTTTGGGAGTGTTGGTGCTGATGGCGGTTAATTATCGCTACATTGGCGCTTCACCTCACAAGTACTTAACCTTGTACTGGCGTTACAAAACACTTGACCTCCGGGAGCTAGAGGAGCTACCGGTGACAGAGCATGATCGAATCCAGCCTCTACACTCCATTAGGGTTCAATCCCTGAGGGGTGGGATGCAGGATGTGCATCAAGTTTCAGAACCCTATTACGTTAGGGTTGGTGATAGCTATCGGTTTACAATGGGGATAGAACCTTCGTACTTCTTTCCACGACTCATAGAGAACGTGAAAGGAGTGCTCAGTCTCCCCGGCGAAGCGGCATCACCAGACTTCTCAAGTAAGAATCGCACACCGGTATCATTTGCCGTTGGTGAGAATCTACTCCTTGGGAAGAACGTAAAAATTAGCACTATCCGCTCATTCTTAAATCCGTTTCGGTTCCTGTCATACAGTCCGAGTGATGTTAAATACATCAAGGATGATAAGGGTGAGTGGGTAGAAGTTGTGTCACTAGTACGCTGGAAGGGAATACTTTTCCCTCGACCGGAATTCGGCGGTGTGCAAGTGATACGTCAAAGTGAGGGCGGGCTGTTGCATTGGCTCAAACTCATGATGATTGGTGATGGGGAGTGGATTCCACCAGAAGAGGTGGCCAACCACTCCTACCTGCGCGGCCAGCCACTCATACCATACGATGTGAGCCGGTACGCAGCTGAGAGTTTCCGTTTTCAGTCAGGATTTTTTGCACCCTTCCCTGGTTCACACCAAGGCGATGTGCGAATCCCTGACTTAGAAGGTGATTATAACGAACAGCCCTTCACCATCTACTTTCGTTTTTTGAAAGAAGGCGGGGGTGAAAATAAGTTGTATCATTATTTCTCACTTGAACCATACACAAAGGCGAATCAGGGGCATAACGCCTCTGTCTTCTACCCTGCGGATGGTATTGGTCCAATCTTTACTTACTCTCACGCCAAGCGCAACGAGGCGCTGCCGGGGGTAAGCACTATTGGTGCCAGCGTAATGGGAAGTCGGGCTTTTAACGACTGGGATCAAAATTACCCAGCCGAACACCGACCTTTCATTAAGTTAATTGACGGGGTGGTGCGTTTTATGTGGTTAACCACCATCGTCACTTATACAGATAAAACGCGTAGTGACTTCGTTGCAGGTTCAAATCCTGAAGTAACAATCACTGATGCGGCAACCAAAAAGGTGGTATGGATTAACACCAACCTTCCTCGGAAGGAGTGGTTCAATAATCTGAAGCAAGAGCTAGCTTCAGCAATTGATGAAGGAGGATAAAAGCTCATTTGTTCTTTGCAGTTTGCAGTGCAGCACAGAGCGCTTCGATTAACTTCGAAGCGCTCTTTTTTATTCATTGACAAAATTTTATAAAAGGTTATAATAGGGGTTGTTAGATTGATCTTAAACAACTTCAAAAAAAGGAGGCGAATAATGGGTTTATGGAATTTCTTTTTCGGGCCAAGAGTCAGCAAAACCTTATCACGCGCGCAGAAATTAATCAGAAAGCAAGAAGCCACTCAAGATAATCCTCGCATTGGTCGGATTTGTTTAGATTGGATTGGCAAAGACGGTCTAAGTGTTTCTTACACCCTCGCTATGGGAAAAATGGGTGAAATATTAGAAGTCAAACAAATCTGGCCAAACAACCGATTTGAGTACTACTATATTTCACATATCGACCCAGATGGCTATCGAGAAAGCGGCGTACTAAAGACAAGCACCCGCAAGCAATACACCGATCTCACAACCATAGAAAAGAATTTCCTCATTTCCATGGCTGTCTTGATCCGGAAAAATGCTGGTATTGCCAACAAAGATTCGGCCCTTTGCCGAGACCTCTCGCCCAAGAAAGGAGGCGTGAATGAACCTGCTCGTAGTGATTAGCACACTGTTGGCCATTTCACTCTACTTTCCACTTTGCTACCAACTCTTGACCGGCAAGGTGGTGCAGAACTTGGCTACATGGTTACTTTGGTCGGCGCTTGATGCAATTGCTGCCGTCACCATTTTTCTGCAAGACGGAAATTATTTGCTAGCAGCAGCCTACACGGTTGGTGGTAGCATAACAGCATTGTGCATTTTAAAATCCAGGAACTTTAACTGGACTCGATTTGAGAGCTTTGTAACCTTCTTGGTGATTGTCTGCCTGGTGATTTGGTATCACTCTGGGCCGAGGAACGCGACGATTGCGAGTACACTGGCAATGGTTATTGCTGGCATACCCCAAACCGTAGCGAGTTACCGGAAACCTTGGGAGACACCGATTCTGATCTTTGTGGGGTACTTCTTTGCCAACTTACTTTCCACCTTGGGAGGTAAAGATTGGTCGATTGAAGAAGTGTTCTACCCGGCCAGCGCCACGATTTATTGTGGGATTCTGGTTGTGATTACGTACTGGCGATTATGTTTTGGCCCTCTCCCACCCTTCACATTTAAAACCCCTGACTAGTTATTGAAAAGTAGCGCGCAAGGCCCCGAACGCACATGTGCGTTCGGGGCTCTTTTTTTACTTTATGATTTTAAAATGCTAGTTTGGGAGCAGGTAGATATTGTTTTTTGAAAGGAACAGAAAATGCAAACACACAAGAGGGTGTGGTGGGAGGATCGCTTGTTTTACACCGCATCAGGATTGGCTATCATCTGCTTAGTTATCCCCGCCCTCATTTGGAATGAACAGGGGAAACTGACCAAAGAGCAAGATAGATTTTCATTACTTTTTGGTGTTCAATACCCAAAGAGTGGGCCGGAGAAAAAAGAGCTCGCCCCTACCATCCTGAATCGACTAAATGAAGTTAAGAAAAATTTAGATACGAGGATGGAAAAGGGTGGCGACGACCAATTGCAGGTCACATTTAACGAACTCTGCCAACTGGCCAAATCTCATGGCTTTAGTGAAGAAGCAAACTTGGCAAGATGCTTTTCCGACATTTTAGGAGGAGAATAACGATGTCATTTGAGATTCAAGAGCGGGTGGTAAGAATCACAAAAAACACAATTCTGGATGAAGTTGGGATGTTTGAACTTCTTCGAATGTTTGGCCCAGATGGTGGGGAGAATCGACTGTATGAAATGTATGTTGATACTGACGACGAGAATTGGGTGAACGGAGCAGTGGAGACCGCAAGAAGATTGCACAAACGGATCAGTAGACCGCTCCAACTAATCGAACCTGAGGTTATTGGACCTCTGTCTCTTGAATACTGCAAACTACGTGATCAATTGGCCTTACCTGAAAATCTTGCCAACGGACACATCAGAACAACCTCACATTCTTTCGAGGTTTACTGTCAGAGAGTAAGAAATAGGAATTTAGTTTGAAACCAGCGGGTCCATAATGGATCCGCTTTTTTTGTATAAATTTTAAATAAATGGTAGTTATAAACACAGATTAGTTCGTTGTAACTTTTTGAAGGAGTGTGAGATGCCAAAATCAATCACCATCACAAGTGATGCAGGGGTTGGTGGTACCACCACGTTAGAAATCCTGAAACGTAAACTGGAAGGTTTGGGAACTCGGCAATTTGTAAGTGCTGGTTTGATCATGCGAGCTTTTGCAAAAGAGAAAGGAAAAACAATCGAGGAATTTGTAACTCACGCCAAAAATCATCCTGAAGAAAAATGGGATGAAAAGGTGGATCAAAGAATTGCTGAGCTAGGCAGAAATTCCTGCGTCGTGGCTGAAGGTCGTCTTCCGCACATCTTTGTCCCAAACGCGCTCCACGTCCTGCTTGTATGCAGTTTAGAAGTCAGAGCCAAGCGGCGACATAAAGATCTCCAAGGATCCAAACTTGAGGAGGTAACCAAGTTGATCCAAGAGCGAGACCGTGTTGACAGGGCAAGGTATGAAGCGCTCTATCCAGGTTCTAACTGGGAACCGAATAAGTTTGATCTTGTGATAGATACTGGCATCACAAACCCAGAAGATGTAGCCGAACAAATTCTAAATAATCTTGAACTATAAGGAGAACTGATATGAAGTTTGGAGAATTGGCGTCGGGGAGTTTGTTTGTCAGGATTCAACCAAGCCAAAAGTCGAAGGTGTTATCAAAGAGTAACGGAGAAAATGCCAGGGAAATAAGAGGGATCGATTTGCACGGCAAACCCATCTTCTTTGATGGACCAATTAAGGTTGATGCAGAAGAGGAAGTGCAGTGGGTTGGTGTGTTTGATTGAAAAGGAGTTTTACCAGGCGTCTCTCTGCGAGAGACGCCTTTTTTGTATAAAATTTCACCTTGTGCTAAATTTGCTCACAGATGGTTCATTGGCAACCAGTTCAATTTCATTTTTGTGGAGGATTTGGTAATGAAACCTTATGAACACGCCAAAAATAGCGCCAAAAAATTTGGCGGCAAGGCGGAAGACTACTTGGATATCCATGATTTTATGGACTCGAGCAAAAGTGTATTTCAAGATCTGCGCCACAGGGCGGCCACTCACAACTCTTGGTTCATTTACACGGTAATTCCGAGGGTCTTTGGCGAAGAGAGGACTAACTCGGCAGGAGGTACTTACTCGACACGTGATGTTGCAGAACAACATGTGAATGAAGACTTCGACATGCTGTTCATCCCCACCTTGCAAGATTTTTTGCAAGGGATCCCGGCCGAAGATTGGATGGACAATGCTCGTGGGGGTGCACTACCACCAAGTGCGATGGCACTAAAAGAAGTTGGCCGACGACGACCAACCAAGCGCAAGAACGTGCCCAAGGTTGATGTCACAAAGATCCCTCTACCAGATGAATCTGTAGACCCTCGTCCAATGCGCAGACAACCCCGTGGCCATAGCCCGGGAGATTGCCCGGGATCGTTCATCGTTGACTAAATCAAGCTCGAATCACTCGCGCGGAACGTGTACACGTTCCGCGTTTTTTTATTTTTATTTCCCTAAATATTTAAGTTGACTTTTTACCATGAAATGGTAGTTATAAGGCTGGTTTGGACTTTGTTAAAGTAACACTTTTTGAAGGAGAAAATCGTGAAAATATCAAGAGACGAGGCAAAGGCTTGCAACAAGCGCCTGTATGAATTGGTCAAAACGAAAAAAATCAACGATTGCTGGGATGATTTATGGGCAGGAAAACACTCAGGAGAAAAACCTCTCAAAAGGATGCGGGACGCCACAGAAAAGGTCGATCAATTTGCTTTTATTTTTGGAGGTCTTTTCTATGGGATTGCTATTACCTTGTGGTTCTCCAATCTACCCACAAAAAATTTTGGGGAATTTCTCAATGTTCTTTTTGGGTTTATTCTTTTTCCATTTCTGCTAGTACTAGTGACTGGATTTTTTACCATTATCATTGGCTGTGTGGCAGAAGGAATTGCCGAAGTTAGAGTAGGTAGAAAAGTTAAATCCTTTGTGGACACACTAGATGCTGTGGTCGGCCGGTTGTGGCTTGATAACAAACGAAAGCTGATCGGGGAAGAGGAGTTGCAATTTCTTTCTCCCAAAGAACTAGAGAATCGAGTTCGCGAATTCCTCGACAAGCAGATTAAGGAAATAGCGCAAATTGGTTATTCGCCTGAAACTTACACTGCACTGAAAAATCGATTGGCTGAATTCAAGTTAAGACACAGTGTCTTTCTTGAGCTTAACCTGACTAGCACATGTTATGAAAGCTACGAGCTGCAACTCCTTGAACTTATTAATCAGCAAACAAAAGGCGCCAAAATTGGCGATGGGGTTGCGGAAGTTTATGAAATACCAGAGATGGTGATCCAAACACCGGATGATTTGGGCTTACCGCCAGAAACGATGAGGTCGCTTGAAGTAAAACCTATTGTCCTTTAAGTTTGTCGAACAACACCGGCGTCTCCCCACAGGAGACGCTTTTTTTATTTCCTCCTATGGAATTTGTCGTGGATGCGTTTGAGTTCGCGATCGGTAACGTGAGTGTACACTTGAGTGGTTGAGATATTGGCGTGCCCAAGCATCATTTGCACCGAACGTAAATCAGCACCATTACGGAGCAAATCTGTGGCAAAACTGTGACGAATCACGTGCGGCGTGACCTTGCGCGTTATCCCAGCCTTGATCGCATACTGTTTTATCAAGCGCTCAATGCTCCGCGCGGTTAATCTGGTTAGTTTTTGACTCACAAAAAGCGGTTCTTCAGGATCATCGCGTTTATTTAAATATTGTTGGATTGTATCTTTTGCGAGGGGGGAGAGGAAGACCACGCGCACCTTGCCGCCCTTACCTCTAATAGAGAAATCATCACGCTTCATATCTATACTGTCGCGATTTAAAGCCACAAGTTCAGACACGCGCAAACCAGTAGAGAAGAGGAGCTCGAGCAACGCTTTATCGCGCAAAGCCCATACATCCTTACTTTTAGGCGCGGCCAGCAGGCGATCGAGCTCGTCTGGCTCAATTAAATCAAGTTCTCGCTCACCAGTTTTAGCTAGCTCAATGTCAGTAGAGGAGAGCGCCGTGGTTACACCACGTTTGGTTAAGTATTTTAAGAAGGACCGCAAGGCAATTAAGTGATAATTTTGGGTATTTTTTTTAAGGTTGCCTTCGGGTGCTGGCAGGCGATTGAGCCACAGGCGATATTTGCGCAACATCTCATCATCGAGCGATTTTGGCTCCTTAACTTGGCTAAATTCAAAAAAGCGCAGCAGATAACGGTCATAATTAGCCACCGTTTTCAAACTCCGCCCCTTCTCAATCTCCAAATACTCCAAAAACTCATTTTTTAGTTTAGATAAACTCATACTTTAAACATTATACACTATACTTGACAAAAAGTTATAAAAATGTAGACTGGCAAAGGATATCAGGTTCTTTTACAAATGGAGGAACTAAACAATGGAAAAGGAGTTTATATCGGTCCTTAATAAGCTGAAGCGGGCAAAACAACCCGAAGAGATTTTTGGCTTAAAAAGTAGCCAGGAAGAGGCGGAAAAGACCTACCTAAAGTTAAGTAAGTTGGTCCACCCAGACCGACAGCAAACCGACGAGGGAAAGGAGCTGGGGGAAACTGCTTCCAAACGGCTTAATGAGCTGTGGGGACTAGCCAAACTCAAATTCGCCCAAGGCATTTACGGCAATCTAGCGGTTAAACCACAAGCTGATCCAATTGGTCCGCCAATGTTTAAAACCAAAAAAGGTACTTACGTATTGGTGGAACTAATCAGAGAAGGGGGCACCTGCGGTATTTTCTCCGCCATAATGCAAAATAAGGAGAATCAAACCATACCGATAATTGCCCGAGTCCCTCACAGTCCAAAAGATAACGATCTAATGGAGCGCGAGGTTCAGGCGATCAAAGCCATGCAAGCCAAAGTTAAAAAGTTAGCAACCGATCCGGAAGGCACGGAGAGTGCGCGCAAATTTTTAGCGCGAATCCCAAGCCTCACTGAGTCGGTCAAACTGAAAGATAATGGGGGGCAAGGGCACCGAGTAGTAAACCTCTTCACTGAACCATCTGGCTTAAATGCTGGCTGGTTCAACCTAGAGGAAATCCGGGCCAAACATCCGACGGGGATAAACACCCGACAAATGTGCTTTATCTGGAATCGTACCCTTGAGGGACTAACCTTGGCTCACTTGTCGGGGGTGGTACACGCCGCAATAACCCCGAACCACATATTGATCCACACCGAGAGTCACAGTGGCAAGATCATTGACTGGACGGCCTCGTGCCTATCCGGAAAAAATCAATCTCTGCCCTACGTGGACGAACGCTTCAAAAACTTTTTTCCCGCTGAGATTTTAGGTGGGAGAGGGTCACCAACACCATCAGCTGATATTTATATGTCAGCTTGGTGCATGGTTTATCTACTTGGCGGAGAACCAGGATCTGGTGACTTGCCAAGCACAGTAGAGGAACCGATCAAAGACTTTTTAAACCGTTGTTTGCAACCCAAAATTAGGCTTCGGCCAAAGAACGCAGCAGTGGCTTATGAGGAGTTCAGAGGCATTGCCAAACGAGTGTTTGGTTCGAGGAAGTTCGTAAATCTGGAAATGAGTCCGGTCTAAATAGCCACACGGTGTGGCGATTAGACCACTCACCCACAATCATGAAAGGATGTGGAGCATGGGAGGTAGTAATTTTGAGTCACTTAAGTACAAGGCCGCCGTCAGTAAGCTGCAAGATACCGGCCAGACGTTCGCGAGGGCCACTCAAGCCCGAGCAACTGGTGTTTACTCTAACTTGGCAAACATTCTCGACCCCAAGCAACTCAAAAATGGGGTGCGGGAGTCGTGCTTTGCCCCGGGCTTTAATGATGCCACACCTGTGGTGGTGAGCATGGACGGTACCGGGTCGATGGAAGATGTGCCCTATGACTTGCAAAAGTCGCTACCAACATTGATGACGATGCTGACTGAACAAGGTATCAGCGACCATCCTAACATCATGTTCATGCAACATGATGATGAGCACGCCGTACCACCAGATGCCGCGTTTCAGATGAGCCAGTTCGAAACAGGGGCAGAAGAGCTCATCACCGCTTTGAATGAGATGGTCATTCCCCATCAAGGGGGAGGCAACAGGGGTGAGGCTTATCACCTGCCGCTCTACGCCGCCGCTCGACACACTCGACTGGAGTGCTTCGAGCGCGATGGCACGAAGGGCTTCCTCTTCATCATTGGTGATGAGGAGCCCTTCTATGGAGCCGGTGACCCCAAGGTCAACGGCACTTCACCTGAAGTCGCCAAGGCAGTTTTTGGTGACCATCTCGAGAAGACAGTGACGATGCTTGAATCGCTCAAAGAAGCGGCCACCCGCTACCACGTGTTTGTGATCCGACCAGGCCACACTCTACATGGCAAGGACCGATCAATCACCAAGATGTGGCAGGACCTCTTCCGCGCAGCAGGAGAGGATCCTGAGCGCATCCTCGAAATCCCGGAGACTGAAGCGATCATTGCCACCATGGTGATGACCATCGCTCGGACACAGGGCGTCGATGGCGACGAGATCGAGGAGATCTTGAAGCAGAAGGGGGCGCCCGGTGCCCAATCGGCTGCAGCAGCCACCAAGGCAATCATGCCAGTGGGTGGTGGAGCCCTAGCAACGGCCGCCAGTTCCTCCGCAGTGGTAACTACCAGAAATGGTGGTTCCCAAGGTCGCAAACGCTAGAAGTTTAGCTTTGCACTTGACAAATTAAAGTAAGTAGTATAGAACTTAACCAGAGGAATCTGGTTAAGTTCTTTTTTATTTGTGGAAAGGGTATAAAAATGAGCAAATGTAAGGCAAAATATGCCGCCCACATCATAGTTGGCTTAGGCTTTGGAGATGAGGGAAAAGGGACGATGACGGATTTTTTATGCCGTCACCATGGGGCTAAACTAGTTGTTCGTTATAACGGTGGCTCCCAGGCAGCTCATAATGTCGTCTCGGGGAGTGGCAAACACCACACCTTCGCACAATTTGGCAGTGGCACCTTTATTGATGGGGTTCAAACATTAATCTCCCGTTTCATGTTGTGGGATCCAGTTGCACTGGCCGACGAAGCAAATGTTCTATCGAGAAAAATCGGAGGCTCCGTGATGGGTAGGCATTTTATTGACTATCGAGCTCCGGTGATCACTCCCATTCATGTGGCCAGTAATCGTATACGGGAATGGGTGAGGGGTAACGGAAGACATGGCTCTTGCGGTAAGGGGATTGGTGAAACGGCAACCGATTTAGTAAATCGCCCAGATGAAGTCATCTATGCTGGTGATCTATCAAACAAAAAACACGTAACCAAGATCCTCACCGCCATTCAAGAAAGAAAAAGGGCGGAGCTGCTATTAATGGGCTTCTCTCCAGAGCAGATGAACACCACTGATTTAATGGCTGAAACTGATCTCTTGATGGGGCCAGGGCACCCTACGTTGATAGCTCAGACTTATTTCGAACTATCAAAGCACTTAAACATCATCGGGGAAGCAGTGGTGAAAATGATGTTTAATTCAGGTCCTGTTGTGTTTGAAGGAGCGCAAGGTGTACTCCTCGATGAGTGGTTCGGTTTTCACCCGCACACTACCTGGAGCACAACCACACCCGCAAACGCCCTGATAATTCTTGAGGAAAATGGTTTCGCGGGCGGAGTAGAAACAATAGGGATCACCAGAGCTTATGGCACCCGCCATGGAGCCGGCCCCTTCCCCACTGAAACAGAGGGCCAAGAAAAGTACCTCTCACCTCAGGAACATAACACCAAAGGAGAGTGGCAAGGAAAATTTCGTTTCGGTCACTTGGATGGAGTGTTACTTAGGTACGCGGCCGCCTGCGTTAAAAAGGTGACACCACTTACAAAAATTGCAGTCACCCATGAGGATGTCTTTGGGCGGCTAACTCGATTAGAGTTCTGTGACCACTATACTGATCCGATTTCAGGTCAAGTGATTGGAGAACTACCAATCAAGTTTGATCCGACACTTAAACATCAGTCAGATATGACTGCTCTCTTAATGAGAGCAAGTGGTGGCGGAACAGGATTCATAAATAGTGCACAAGAACTTGAAGAATATGTCGCCAGTGTCTGCGAGAGTCCGGTCGGTTACCGGTCGTATGGCCCGACTTCGGAAGATAAAAATGTCGTGTAGAAAATGATTCAACCCGAACTCTAACGGAAAACCCGTCTGGAGCTCGGGTTTTCTTTTTTTAATACCAAACTTGCATTTTTAAAAAGACTGTGATACGATAGCCCCATGCTGTCAACCAAGAAAAAACAGACAATTATTAAGAAAAGCCAGATCCACGAAAAGGATACCGGCTCTTCGGCTGTGCAAGTGGCTATGATTTCAGAAAGAATTGACGAGCTCACCAAACATTTAAAGAAAAATAAAAAGGATGAGCATTCACGACGTGGGCTTTTAAAACTAGTTTCTAAACGCCGCGCTCATGAAAAGTTTTTAGCACGCCGAAGCAAGTAAACGCATTTTTATGCCAATAATCAAACATAAGGGACAAAGGGTCGGTGTATTCATCGATACCCAAAATCTCTATCACTGTGCCAAAAATCTATACGGAGCACGGGTAAATTTCGGAGCAATTTTAAAAGAAGCAGTGGCTGGACGCACATTAATCCGAGCCGTAGCCTACGTGGTAACTACTGAAAGTGGAGAAGAAAAGAACTTTTTTGAGGCGATGGCCAAAATGGGCATCGAAATTAAAACTAAAGATTTACAAATTTTTGCCGGTGGTTCTAAAAAGGCAGACTGGGATGTGGGCTTAGCGGTAGACGCAATTAAGCTCGCACCACGTCTCGACGCCGTAGTAATCGTCTCGGGTGACGGAGACTTTGTGCCTCTCGTTGAGTATTTAAAAATTCATAGCGGTAACCAAGTGGAAGCGATTGCCTTTGGTAAAAGCACATCAGGCAAACTTAAAGAAGCCGCTGACGACTTTATTGATTTGTGCAACAATCCTCGCAAATATCTTTTAGGTGGAGGTAACGGGACTAACAACAACCGCAGTACAAATCGCCGCCAAACAACCGTTAAAGAAACTCCCGCAATAGCGGAATCTCCTGAACAAATCACAACTACTCTGGAATAAAAAACATTTTCGTCTATAATTATTTTATGGATGAACCTAACAACACCCAACCAGCAACAAACCCGACGCCAGTAAATGCAGCTCCAGTAGTAAACCCGGAAGTAGATTTACAAAAATCATTAGAGAAAAAATTATCCGAAGCCAAAATGGCGATGGAAGGTTTAGAGCACACCGAAAAGCGTTTGGAAGAGGAGAGGAGTCAAACAGCCGGCAAAGAAATCGCCGAGATTGAGGCCAAGCTCGCCAAGCTTGAAAAAAATAAAGAGCATTACGAACTTGAGTGGGTTAAGCAAGACGACAAACGTAAAATTATTAATAACGCCCTTAAGCCAATTTTGGAAGCAGAGAAGTTAGCCGAGGATGCCGAGGCCACACTTGAACTTGAAGAGGCTAAGGCCACCTTGCCTCAACAAAAAATTGAAGTAGAGAAAAAGCGCTGGGAGGCTGATGACGCTCGCCGAAAAGCTGAAAAGGAAAAATGGGATCTCCAGCAAAATCTGTGGGAGATTGAAAGCGTGATTGAAACTAACACTAAAGAGTATCGAGAAATTTTAGCCGAGGAAGACAGACTCAAAAATCGGTTACAAGAACTGAAGGTAACTGGAGGAATAAAATAAGTATGGGTCCTGACGATCTCCAAGCTCGCCGAGAGGAGGCGCGTAAAGCTATGGAAGGTGAGGAGGTGGCAAAACGCCGGGAGGCTGAAACTGCGGTGCTAACCAAACGTAGATCTGATGCTCGTGCCGCCATGGAAAGCGAGGAACAAAAACGTGTTCGAATCAATGCTGAGCAGACTGAACGTTCACGCGCCATTGCTAAAGAGCGCTTAGCACAAGATATGGAAAAGCGTCGACAAGAAGAAAACGCAAAAGCCGAAGCTTTAAAACAAAAACTAGCTTCAGAAGGCAAAAAGGAGAAGGAGCAATACGACGACCGTCTCCGCAAAATTAAACAATCAGAATTAAAGATAAACACAGTTAGACAAGCTCCAGTAAGTACACTCAGCTCCATTCATACACTAAAAAGTGACATGGCTCGCACCATTCGCGACGAGGAAATGAGTATGACCAAAATGGTTATCCAAGAAAAGGATCGCGCAAGGATGGGTTTATCAATGCCAGGCGGAATGACAACCGAAAAACCTAAAAGGGGAGGGAAGATTGGTTTGCTAATTTTTTTAATAATCTTACTCCTTGCCGCCAGTGGGAGCGCGGTGTTACTTATCTTCTTCCCCAACACGGCCACCCAAATCACTGAAAAAGTTAAGAATTTAATAAACGGTGAAACCGTCACCACAAATACTCCAACCTTTAAACCTACTTATTTAATCCCCGCGGATGAAGAGGTTGAAGTAGAAGTAAGCAAACTCGACGCTGAAGGTTTACGCTCGCAAATTGATCAAGTTTTCACTAACGCCAAAGAAGACAAGGCGCTCACGGGCCTCGCATTTGTGGAAGGCGAAAAGCAAATTGATTTTGCCCGCTTCCAAAGTAAGCTGGCACTTGGTGCACCGGCAACCTTAATTTCAAAATTTGGATCAAAATTTTTGTACGGAATTTTAAATATTAATGAAACTAAAAACGGCTTCTTGATTGCTGAGGTAAGTGGCGCCACAAACGAAAATATTATGGAGTGGGAGCCAAATCTGGCCTCAAGATTAACAACCTTAATCGGAAGCAAAAATGCCACGGCAGTATTTAATTCTCGACTCTTTCAAAATCTTGAAGTGCGCGTGCTCCCCGACGCTTTTGGTGCCAGTCAAATGATTTACACCATTGTAGGTAATCGTTATTTGGTGATAACCACCAACGACAAATCTCTAGAATACCTAATTAGCCGCTTGTCGCTATTGTAAAAATTAGACCGTTTGATATATTGCTTATATGTTAAATGATGCTAAAAAAGCTGAATTAAAAGCCAAACTCGAGGATGAGCGAGCAGTGCTCGAAGAGGAGTTAAGCGGTATCGCTACCAAAGATCCAAAAAATCCAGAAAACTGGCAAGCCAAATCTGACGATCTATCAGAAATTGAATTCCGTGAGGATGTAGCCGAACGTTTGGAAGAACTCGATGATCGCGAGGCGGAAACTTTGCCACTTGAAAGCCGTTTGCATGAAGTAAAATCGGCTTTAGCCAGAATGAGTGAGGGGACTTACGGAATTTGCAATGTTTGCGGACAATCAATTGAGGAGGAACGTCTCGACGCCAACCCTGCAGCTCTCACTTGCAAAGCGCATCTGTAAAGTGGTAGGTTGTGAGTAGTTAGTTGTTCTTCAAACAAACCTTTTTAAAGGAGGTAGATGATGCACTACATAAGAAAAATTTTGTTTTTCCTCAACCCGATTTCTATCTTCAAAATAGTTGTGGGAGAATGTAAACAAGGGACTAATATCTGGCGACAACACGAGGAATTAGCGAGACTGCTTTGGGCCCCAAAAGGAGAAATTTATTCATCGAGGATTGAACAACTGGTAAAGCTTCAGCGTCGTTAATGCCTATACGCCCGCAAGTTAAAAACTTTGCGGGTTTTTTATTTTGCTATAATTGAGCAATGCTCGCAAAAGTTCATAGCGCTCAAGTGGTGGGACTTAAAGTTGATCTGGTAAGTGTGGAAGTGGATATTTCAAAAGGTCTCCACTCGTTCTCGATTGTGGGTTTGCCCGACAAAGCAATTCAAGAAGCTGAAGATCGCATTAGTGCCGCTATAAAAAATTCGGGATTTAAATCTCCACAGAAGGGGAACAAAAAAGTGATTGTGAGTTTAGCCCCAGCGGATGTAAAGAAGGAGGGGCCAGTTTTTGATCTTGCAATCGCGGTGGGCTTTCTGCTGGCCGCTAAAGAAATTAAATTTGAACCAAAAAAGGTAGCCTTTCTCGGAGAGCTTGCGCTCAACGGTGAAGTGCGGGGGATTAAAGGCGCGCTAATGATCGCCGAGAAGTTAGCCAAAGCCGGCTTCATCGAACTTTATTTACCGAAAGAAAATGCTAAAGAAGCAGCATTAATAAAAAATTTAAAAGTCTTTGGAATTAAAAATCTCGCCGAACTCACCAATCATTTATCACCAAAAGAGGAGCCAGAAGAAAGGGTGATTGTGATCCTCAATCCTGAACCGCCGACAGAGGTGGATGAGTCAGAAATTATTCTGGATCACTTATTTGATATGAGTGATGTGAAGGGGCAATTCTCCGCCAAGCGCGGACTTGAGATTGCCGCGGCTGGTGGTCACAACTTAGCGATGTCGGGCCCGCCAGGCACGGGTAAATCAATGCTCGCTAAAGCCTTCACTAGTATTCTCCCCAACTTAAATTTTAATCAAATGATGGAGGCCACGGGCATCCACTCCGCCGCTGGCGTGCTTGGTAACTTGCTCGTAACTCGGCCCCCACTGCGCGCGCCACATCACACCGCGTCCTACATCTCACTCGTGGGTGGTGGTGCTTGGCCCAAACCGGGCGAGATTACTTTAGCCCATCACGGCGTTTTATTCCTCGATGAATTCCCAGAATTTGATCGCAGGGTAATTGAATCTCTGCGCCAACCACTTGAGGACCGCGTGATCCAGATCGCGAGAGCGCGGGGGTCTATGACCTTCCCGGCAAGCTTCATTCTAATCGCTACCATGAATCCTTGCCCCTGCGGACACAAAGGCGTGCGAGGAAAAGAATGTGTGTGCTCGGCTGGAGCATTAATGAAATATGAACGTAAAATCTCTGGCCCCATCATCGACCGCATCGACCTGTGGCTCGACGTGCCCGTAGTGGAATATGAAAAACTTTCACAAAAAGGTGGAGGAGGTGAGACATCACTGAAAATTAAAGAGCGAGTAATGGCCGCGCGCGAAAGGCAGAAAGCGCGCTCGCAAAAATTAAACGTGAGCGAAAAGTTAAATAGCCAAATCAGCGCCAAAGAAATTGAGAAGTTGGCCCCACTTTCTGACTCGTGTGTAAAACTTTTAAATTCATCTGCCAAACAACTTGAACTCTCCGCGCGCGCCTATCACCGCATCATCAAACTTGCCCGCACCATCGCCGACCTCGCCTCTGCACCCGATATTAAAGAAGAACATCTCCTCGAGGCACTTCAATACAGGCCAAAAAAATAGCCCCTTGCGGGGTATTTTTTTGCTTAAGGTATTATCTAGATCTTATTTAAAACGGGTTCTTTGCTCCACGAACCTCAAAGTGGAGGTGAGGCCCTGTGGATTTACCAGTTGAACCCACATAACCAATCACCTGACCCTGCACCACCTTGGCACCCACTTTTACCAAATTCTCACTATTGTGCGCATACAAAGTCTGGGTGCCATTGCTATGTTTGATCACAATAAAGTTGCCGTAACCGCCGTTCCAACCACCACTTCGGCTCACCATCACCGTGCCAGCCGCGGAGGCGAGGACTGGTGTGCCAGTTGGAGCGCCAATATCCACACCGTTGTAACCATGGATTCCTTGGGTCTTTTTACCCACCTTAATTGGCCTCATAAAGAAGTCCACAAAAACCGGGGCCGGACCACTACTTCCTTCCACAGCCACCATCTCACCGTCAGGGATAATAATCTCGGTACCCACAGCGAGCGCGCCATTTGGGTCAAGATCATTAAACTGGGCAATTTCCTCCAAATCGCCATGGTAACGCTTAGCGAGGGAGGCAAGAGTGTCGCCCTTCTTCACCTCATACTTAAGCCCAGAAACTGGCAAAATCACCAGCACCTGACCCTCGTAAATAGCGGTGGCACGAGGAATGTCGTTGGCCCACACAATTGTGTTAACGGAAACATCAAACATTTGAGCAATCCCCGAGAGCGAATCTCCTTCGCGTACCACATAAATACTAATGTCGCCTTTGCCAGCTGCCACTTCCGAGGCCTCTGAGGCAAGTAAAGAGAGTGGTGACTCTGGCATCAAGGCGCTGTCGTCCAAAATTGTAATGTCACCGCCACCGCGGAAAGGGAGCTGGTTGCTAGTGCCGGAAGTTCCAACAAGCGGAACATTTTGTGAATTTAAAACCACCCCAGTACTAGAGAGTGGAGTGGTGTTGGCCCGAGCCAAGGGCAAAACGATTAAGATTGGACTAAAAATAATAGTCGTAATAAGTAAAACAAAAATAGGCTTTTTGTAAAAAAGCTTGGTAAATATGACTATTTTAGAGGTTTTGGATAAAATAAGCCTATTGTATAGCGAGTCGGCGAGGCGGTGACATTACAGCAAATCAGTCAAATCTGGATAAGGGTTACTATAGCAAAAAAACACCCTTCTCGCGAACTGTTACAAACTACACATGGGGATAAGTTTTTTGGCAAATTATTTCGGCAAGTAGTATAAAAATGTTATAAATAGTTAATGGATTATTTGGCGGGTCTCAATGAGGCGCAAAAGGAAGCGGTCTTGCACGAGCGAGGACCGCTTTTGATTGTGGCGGGTGCGGGCGCAGGCAAAACCAAAACGATCACTCATCGGATTTTTCATTTAATTAAAAATGGGGTGGCACCGGAGAGTATTATGGCCATCACTTTTACCAACAAAGCAGCCAAGGAAATGGGGGAGCGTCTCAGGGGCTTAATGGAAGAAAGCGGAAACAGTATGTGGGCAAATTTACCCGCCTCTGGCGGGAGGCCCTGGGTTAGTACGTTTCATGCGCTCGGCGTGAGATTGATTAAAGAAAATCTGGCATATTTTAATTTACCGAAATTCTTCCAAATTATTGATAAGGACGAATCGGTGAAGTTAATTAAACAAGCGCTCAAGGAAGGCGGCGCGCCAATTGATAACGGTTTGCCGCAAAAAATTTCTAGCACTATTTCGAAACAGAAAAACTTAATGCGCGGCCCCGACGAATATTTAACCTACGCGCAAGGTTCCAATGAGTTCTTCATTAATCTCGTGGTTGAGGCGTGGAAGAAATATGAAAGTTTAAAGAAGGCGAGCCACTCTCTCGACTTCGACGATTTATTATTAAAAGCTACTTTACTCTTGCGCGATAATCCGGAGCGTTTAAAAATTTATCAAGAGCGTTGGCAGTACATCCACATTGATGAATACCAAGACACAAACGCTGTGCAATATGCACTCTCTAAATTGCTCGCTGGCGAGCGCAGAAATATTTGTGTGGTTGGTGACGTGGATCAATCTATTTACAGTTGGCGCGGTGCCGACTTCACAAATATTTTAAGATTTGAAGAAGATTATCCGGAAGCCAAAGTGGTAACACTTGAAGAAAATTATCGGAGCACGCAGGTAATCCTCGACTTCGCCAATTCCGTAATCGCTAAAAATAAAAAACGGAAAGAGAAAAATTTATTTACTCGTAAAAAAGGTGGGGAAGAAATTGCGCTGATCGTAGGTATGGATGAAAATGAGGAGGCCGGGCTCGTGGCTGAAGCAATTGAAAAGTTAATTCAGAGCGAACAAGCGCAAGCGAAAAATATTGGTGTACTTTATCGCGCCAATTATCAATCGCGAGCAATTGAAGAAGCGTTGATAAATAATCGCACGCCGTATCAAGTGGTGGGCACAAGATTTTTCGACCGACAAGAAATTAAAGATGTTTTAAGTTTACTTAAATGTTCGCTAAATCCGGAAGATATTGAGAGTACCAAGCGTGTGATCAATGTGCCACCGCGCGGAATTGGTAAAGCCACAATTGCTAAAATATTTTCTGGACTTGCCAGCACTTTGCCAAAAGCTACGCAAATTAAAGTTGAGAACTTTCGTAAATTACAAACAGAGATTAAAAACGCGGGAGAAAAAGAGTTGCCCTCAGAGCTTATTAAACTCATCGTGAAACGATCTGGGTTAGGGGATCAATTAGCTGAATCTAAAGATGAGCAAGATAAAGAGCGGTTGGAAAACATTAAGGAATTAGTAACTCTCGCCAAGCGTTATGACATCTTCCCTCTCGGCGAGGGACTAGAACAAATGCTCACCGACACCGCATTAATTGCTGATCAAGACACAATTAAAGATGGCGGTGGCGTGCGCCTTATGACCGTGCACGCGGCCAAAGGTTTAGAATTTGATTACGTTTTTGTGATGGGCTTGGAGCAAGATTTATTTCCATCGGCACCAAGAATGGGCGAGGAATCTGAAAGGGATAATGAGGAGGAGCGCAGATTATTTTATGTGGCGATCACGCGCGCGAGGAAAAAATTATATTTATGCTACGCTGAAGCCAGGACAATATTTGGTAGCCTTCAGCCACGTTTACCGTCAGAATTTTTAGCAGATTTAAATGAAGCAGAGTTAGATAAAAAACAATCAGGTTGGTTAATCGACTTTTAATTTATGTTAGCTAAAAAATCTTTAGGCCAAAACTTTCTCTCTGATCCGGCGATCTTAAAAAAGATTGTGACTGTGTCGGAAGTAAAAGCAGGGGACATAGTTTTAGAAATCGGCCCCGGTCTCGGCACGCTCACGGAAGTAATTCTCGCCACCGGCGCGAATGTTATTGCGGTAGAAAAAGACAATCGTTTAATTGCGCCGCTTGAAGAAAAGTTTGCAAAAGAAATTTCAAACAAGAAATTAAAAATAATTGAGGGAGACATATTGGATCTTAATTTTTCGGAGAAAAATTTTAAGATTGTAGCCAATATTCCGTATTATATTTCTGGAGAAATTTTACGAAAATTTTTATCGGGTGAAAATCAGCCGCAGTCCATGACCTTACTTTTACAAAAGGAAGTAGTGGATAGAATTGTGGCACACGATAAAAAAGAAAGTTTACTTTCTTTAAGTGTAAAAGTTTACGGTGAACCGAAAAAGGAATTTATCGTGAAGGCCGGATCATTTAATCCCGCGCCTAAAGTTGATTCTGCGGTAATTTCTATCAAGAATATAAATAGAAATAATTTTAAGAGCAAAGAGCATGAGAAAAAGTTTTTTGAAATTATTCATCAAGGTTTTGCTCACAAGCGTAAACAACTTAAAAATAATTTGTTAACTATCGATCCTTCACACACCGATTTAGATTTAAAAAAGAGAGCAGAAGAGTTATCATTAAATGATTGGTTATGTCTCGCAGAAAATATTTAATTATTATATTGGTCGTGGTAATTATTTTCTCTTTGTTTTTTCTTTATAAAAAAAGTGAGGTGAAAGTTATCAACGTAAGCGAAAAAATTTTAAATTTAAAAATTGAAGAAGTAAGAACGCAAGCAGAACAAAATCTAGGTTTAAGTGGCAGAGAGAGTTTAGGTAAAGATGAAGGAATGCTTTTCATCTTTTCTCCGCCAGAACTTACCGGCTTCTGGATGAAGGACATGAACTTCGCGCTCGACATTATTTGGCTTGATGAAAATTATAAAGTGTTAGGGATTGAAAAGAGTGTGGGGCCAGAAACTTATCCTAAAATCTTCATGGCGCCCGCGCCTGTGTCTTATGTACTTGAAGTAAACGCTGGTTACACCACCCGTCAAAATATCTCTGTCGGTGACGTTTTAAAGTTTCACTAGAGGCCCGACGTACCAACCATGGTAAAGAAGCCGGTGGTAGCAGTAACATAAGCACACGGGGGGAAGGCGGTTGGGATACTGCAAACACCAGGAGTGCCACCACGGCCAAGCACATAAGGCCCAGGTTCCCAGACATTATAATGAGCAAAGAGTGGTGTACCCCAATAATACATATATGTACCCGGAGTTGGAGCGCCCAAGGTAAGCATTACCCCATTGCAACAATAATAAACAGCCACAATGGGGCCACCAATTGGCAATACCGCCTGGGCTTGAGTCTTTTCGCTTTTTAAACCCAAAGCGCCTAAAATAAGCGTTATAGCCATTAAAACTGCCAAATAATTAATTTTTAATTTAAAAATGGCCATAAAACTAGAAGTTAAGGAAGAATAGACCAGGCTTAGCCGTCTGGCCGTTAGGGTTTTTAACATAAAAGCCAAGTGGTAAGCCTGGCCGCACCACCCCCTCGTAATTTTCGTTCCAAAAACCTTGTGCCTGAGCCTCAAATCCAGCCGGCAATGATGGGGGGCGAGTGATTGTGAAGGATAAAGTCTGACCGTCCACAGAGCCTAAGCTCAAATAACCAAACCCAGTGTAGACGATGTTGCCAGTTTTGGTAAAATTTTGGCCTTTTAGGGTGATTCTTGTGCCGATTTTTCCGGAATCAGGACTAACTAGTGAAATTGTGGGTAAAAGTGAGGTAGTTAATTGAGTGGTGCTTGCGTAAACAGACATTTTTTGTGCTTGGTTGGCCCTAACTTGGTCAAAATATGAAGTTTCTGATCTTCGAAAGTATGAGCCGGTGGTTAAGGGGGTAACTGGCGATGAAATGGGGGCGGGGGTAAGTGGCGCCGGTAAAGGATTTTGAGGTAAGACGGGCGCATTTTCTAAGGCACCAATTTGGCTGGCCAAGTTACGAATAGTTTGCAAAAGAGAACTTACTTGAGAAATAAAAGGGTCAGAATTTTGAGCAAATGCAAAATTAGAAAATAAAAAAATAGAGATAATGATAGTTAGAGTAATCCACTTCGTCATATGCATTTAATTATACTATAATAAGTAGTGATGAAAAAGGCATTCATCGTTTTGTTGCTGATGGTGATAATTTTTGTTGGCTTTATTTATTTTCTCGGCGGACAAGAACCAGTAAATTATCAAGCAGCGGCAAATAACAAACAAGGGGAGTTAATAAAAAAAGACGCCGTTGATCGTGACGCCGACAACTTAGCCGATTGGGAAGAAGAATTTTGGGGAAGCAATCCTCTAAATAAAGATACGGATGGCGACGGAGCAGATGACGGAGCAGAAGTGTTGGTGGGGAGAAGTCCAATTGTGGCCGGGCCAAACGATAAGGTAAGTAATCCCACTGAGCGCTTGTTAGCCATGGCACGCACGGCTAGTGACTCCAAAAATTCCCCCTTAATTTCGGGGGGTTCTGCGGCAAGAATTGCGCCAATCATAGTTGAGTCTGATCTTAAAATTAAAGAATCTCCAACCAGAGAATTTATCTTGTTGTACGGGGAGCAAATCCAAACAGCAATGAGAACATACGACGAGTTAAAGGGTATCAATGAAGCAAAGCTGACTCTCGAAATTATCGATCAAGGCAAAAAAGAAAACGTGGAGAAAATTGAGGAAATTAATAATGCCCACAATCAAGTAATTGCCTCGCTTATCAAACTTGAGGTACCGAGAGGAGCAGAAAAAATTCACCTTAATTTATTAAACGCTTTAATAAAACTAGGAGAAGCTAGTTTTATGATGTCGCTAGTAGAGAAGGAGCCAGCCTTGGCATTGGGCGCAGTAAATAAATACGGGGACAATCTCCAAAACTTTCTTTCCTCGATAAATATTTTGAACTTATATTTTACAGGTCAAGGTTTTGCTTTCAATAAAGATAAAAAACTAAACCTTACATTTGGATTGTGAAAAATTTATTTAAAAAATTAACTTCCGGATTACTCTTAACTGGCTTGCTCCTGCCAACAGCTTTAGTTTTAATTCCGAGTCAAGCTGAAGCCCAGAGAAGTTTCGGCATGGGTGGCACCCCTTTTGGCACACCAAGACCCAGCGGCACAATCACCGTGCCAGTAACTCGAGCTAATCCGGGAACCCCCACCACTCCAGCCACCCCACCTGCTCAACCAAACTTTTTTGCTCCTGGTGTTCCTCGACCATATCAACAACAAAATGCCAACCAAGCCTTAAGCCAAGTAAGAGCCGACGACTCACGCCAGTGCTTGGAAGAAAGTCAGGGGAGAGGTGGAGGGGGAAGTGGAGGAGCCTTTAGCTCTAGACAACTTCTACAACCATTTGAGGATGTAGTAAGAGACGCCGTTACACTCAAAGGCACACCCGATGCTTTGGAGCAGACATTTGTGAATGCCAACGGGGCAATTCAACGTGAGTTCCGTAGCGCCTTTACCCAAAACATTACCACCGCCCTAAAAGATAAGTTCCCAATTACCCTAGCTCAAAAAATCCAAGCACTAAGAGCCTCTGGTTTTAACGGTAGTTTTGAAGACCCCGAGGGCCAAGGCCGCTTCCGGAATCTTATTAATGAATCGATTCGCGACACCTTACCCGAAGTTTTCAATGACGATATCTTCAATCGTAGTATTTCTACTGCGGTGAGAAACGGCTTACAAGGCACAGTTGGCGACGCCTTAACCGTGAGCTTTAGAGATTTGGCCCGACCAATCGTGGAGGCGCAATATGGAATCCAGATTGAGGGGATGGTACAGGCAATTCCTCAAATGCTTGACCAACGGTTTAAAGAAATCCAAGGCACTCTTGAATCAACCAAGGATGCTTTAACTGCAGTACAAAGCTATATTCAGAAATGTTTTAGTAATCCAATTTCCTGTGCCTTGGACGGAGTTACCGCCATTCTTCAGTTGTTCAACGGAAGTAACGTGACTGGGCCACCAGAATTCCAACAACTTGCTTTAATGATTGAGGAAATTGGCAATCAAATCACCATCACCAAAGAGATGATCGAGTGGATTGCCCAACTAGACATTAATCAACTCAAAGAGGACATGATTACCAACTTGGCCTTCGAGCTTGAGCAATCAATTACCGCGCCTGCCAACATCAATCGCCTCGGTGATCAAATTATTGACGCCATGGAAGGGCCACTCAACGCTTCACTTCAAGATGGTCTGAAAGATATTACCGCTTCGCTCACCGGCCCAATCGCCGCAGTGGAAGAAGCAATCGATAACATGGACGAAGCCTTTTTAAATCCAATTATCAACGAAGTTGATTTCCAAATTAATGCAGCCGTTGGGGCCGTAAACGCTACCACCGACACAATTATTGATCACGTGAGCGGAGAGATCACCACACTCATCGATAGGGAAATTGGTGGGCGACTTTATCCACTAGCTCTTAACATTACTGGTGGCGCCGGAGGAGCAGGTGAGTGGGTGGCTGGTGGAATCAGAGGAGTGGGAAACAACGTGCAAGACTTCTTTTATCCACCAATGTCGGTGGAAATAATTCCAGAAAGTCTGAGGGGAACAACCCCGCTCGCCGCCGGCCAAATGTATGAGGGTGATTACAATCAAGCCCTAGCGGCCGGCGGTGTTGTAGAAATCATGCCAAACGGCACAGTGAGCGGGGCCACACCACCAGCCGCTGGCGCGCCACCACAAGTCACCTTAAATAATTACACCGAGAACCTCTTCGCCACGGGTGGAAATAATTTGGGCGATCCCGCTGCCAGTCCTTCTGTAATGCCTTTGGACAATGTCACCACCGACACTGCAGGGGCAGTGAGTGGACAGGTTACCGCAAACTCTGAACGAGCAGTTACTGGCGCAATCAGCAAACAAACTTCCCCCACACTATCACCGGCCACAAAAAGTATCATTAATAGTGCAACTGGCGCTGCCTCAACCGTTGTAGCCGACATGCTTAAAACCGGTAACCCAATTGTTGATTTAATTAGCGGACAGGTAGTCAAATATGCCTTCACCGCCGCCTCAGAAGCAATCTTCGGTGAAGCAATAAACGCCGGTGCCTCAGCGGCTGGAGTGACCACCGCAGCCGTATCTGTGCCCGTCACCGAAGTAGGCGGAGTGCTCATATCAAGCGGCTTAACGGCCGCCAACACCGGGGAAATACTTGCCTCTAACAATGCCATTAAAGACATGACGGGTAAGATCCTCCAGCTCCAAGTGGAATCTTGTACCCATCTTAAGGTCATCCAACGCGTGCAGTTGGCAATGGAAGAGAGGGAGCTTTATGGCGATCGCAAAGCTCGCGAGGCAGCGGCCACGGCAATAAGAAATTATTATGAAGAAAAACTAAAATTTATTAGAGAGGGGAGAGAAATAAAAGACGGCGAGATGGGTTCATTTACACCAAACAACATCACTGCTCGTAAAATAGAGGAGATTCAAAAAGCCACCGATGTTATGCTGGAAATCTTAAGAGAAAAGGGCGGGCCTTTTGCTGAAGATACCGCCTCAGCACTAGAGAGTGAAGCTGATAACGCGGATGAACCCACCCTAACAACTGAAGAGCGCGCCAGGCTTGGTTTAATTCCTCAAACCGAATCGAGCAATAGCGCTTTTGCTACAGCAAAGAAACGTCCGAGTTTTTGGCAGAGATTACTTGGCCAAGTTGAAGATGGTGCAGAAGAAACTTCAACAACTCCAAACGAATTAGATCTTGAACTTTTTGGAAGAATGACGAGTAATCCTAATAATTATGCCGTGGGTTCATATGTAGCGGAGAAAGCAAAACTAGAGAGATTGAGAAGTGAGATGGTAAATAATGTTATGACCAAACTTGGTTGGGGTCAGGGCTTTGAGGGTGTGGAAGGTGTTACCCCGCCAAGTATCCAAAGAGCCGAGATCGAAGCCCTCACAACAAGCATCATTAGACAAATGGAGAACGTTCAAAAATTTGGACTTGATGTAAATAAAGGTGATTTACCAGTTCAAAGTAAAATAAATGAGAACTTTTTAGCTGACCCAGAGGGTACATTGGCGCCAGAGCCACCAGCTTACAACTGCCCATCGCCAGGCGCCTGCCCGCCACTTGATGAGTCGGCCTTTTCAAATTAAAACATGAACTTTTTAAAGAAATTATTTGGAAATAAAAAACTTCTCCTGAGTTTAATTTTTGTTCTAATTTCTTTTTTTTCTGTATTCAGGGCCGCCGAAGCAGAGGTATCAGGTGACTTTCAAAGACGAGTAACAGAGATAGATGAACGCTTCCGTGCGGCAATTGATGAAACACGATCACAGGTGATACAAAATCCAACAAACGACGCAGACAAGCAAAGAAGTATAACAGCGCTAGATAATGGCATAAGTAAAATGTTGGGGATACAAGGTGAGTTAGCAAGAGTGATACCAGGCGAGGTATTTACCCCACTATGGTTCCAGGCTCTTACGCTCAATCCAGGAGGAAGAGATGTAAATATTGAGGAGGCAAACTTATTAAACAACAGAATGGTTGAATATGACGCTGAGATAAATAGGTTTCAAAGACAGCGCGCCGCATTAAATGGATTGAGCCAAGAAGAAATTGACGAACAGTACACCTCACCAGATGAAGATCAGGGTGCAGTTCACGATATAGCAAGCTCAGATACAAAAAGTGTAGCTGTTAATGTCGCCAACATTACTAGAGATGAAATAAAGTGTTCCTTCGACTTGAACTTTGATGTTATCTCTTGTGCCAAAGCAATGATTATTTATGTAAGCACAGGAATAATCATTCCACTGTTCGGTAGCATTTTGGTTGGTGCAGCTTTTCTTTTTGACAAGGCGATATTCTTCTCTGTTACCTCATTTGCCGACACTATTGGCGGCCTTGGTTCAATGCAGAGCACTTGGGCGATTATCCGTGATCTGGCCAATATCTTCTTTATCTTTATCCTCCTTTATGCGGCTATTGGAATGACTCTCCGCTTAAAGGATATCGACGCCAAAAAAATCATCGTTAGAGTAATCGTTATTGCTCTACTTATTAACTTCAGTGCCTTCTTCACTAGGGTTGTAATAGACGCTTCTAATCTCTTAGCCTATCAATTTTATAATGGTATAGATGCTAGCAGCAAAGAATACAAGATTTTTGGTGGCACAAAAAGTATAAAAGGTGTGGCTGGAGCGCTAATGAGTGGATTAAGCCTTGAAAAGCAGTTTACGGGTATAAAAACCAACCCAGATGGCAGCACCACCCCGGTAGTAAAAGGCACTTTTGTTCAAATTATTTCGTCGTTACTTGGAGCAATATTTGTAATTGTGGTCTCAACCTTTGTGATCTTAGCGGGCACAATAATGCTCCTAATCAGGATTGTGACTTTGGTATTTCTAATTATTCTCTCGCCACTTGCCTTTTTTGCCCTCGCCATGCCAGGGAAAATGAGTGGTCAGTTTGATAAATGGTTCTCGAGCTTAGTGAGTCAATGCTTCTTTGCGCCCGCTTACCTCATCTTCCTTTTTGTTTCATCAAAATTAATCAGCGGAATTGATTTTTCACAAGGCACTAACACAGCCATGAATGTGTGGCTTCAATTTTTTGTGGTGATCGGCTTCCTAATTGCTTCACTTATCATCGCTTCCCAAATGGGTGCCTTCGGGGCCCAAAAAGCTGTGGGCTGGGCGGGGAAGATGAATAGGACTGCCTTTGGGACATTAACCAAACTAGGTAAAGGTGGTATTCGTACGGCCGCAAACGTACTAAGCAAAGAAGGAAGAGACCGAAATAGGGAGAGTGGGGCAAGAATTAGTGGCACGCTAAAAGATTGGAAAAAGAAAGTTGGAGAAAATTGGAATAAAGACAAGAAGGGTGAGGGAGGATTGGCTGGTGCCGCATGGAAGGCGGGAGTCAGAACAGCCAAATTTGGAGAAAAGAATGTGCCTTTAGGTAAAGAGGTGGGTGAGTTCCTGAAAAAACCCCTTTCTACTGGGTCTGAACATATCGCCACACTCACCGCAGAACTTCCGTTTGGGTTTAAGTCTGGCGTACTAGGTCCAACCAAGGATGAGCTAGCAGAGAAGAAAAAGAAAGAGAAGGATGCCAAAGACGCCGAGAGAGAGGATAAATTAAATAAGAAGATATCTGACTTTAAGGCTCTTGATTTAGATAATCTAGAGGATGAAGAAAAATTAAAAAAGGTAAAGGATTTCCTTAAGACAATTACGAAAGAACAAATCACAAAATTGGACAAAAAGAAGCTGGAAAAAATTGCCCACCTTCTTAATTCCAGCTACCTCGATGCCTTAGAAAACGATATGGAATCAGGGGAGTTTGAGAAAATTAAGACAGCCTTTGGAAGCAAGCTCGCAGGTTTCGTCTCTGCAGAGCCAAAAGACGACGCACCGCAAGTTGATAAAGACAACTTTAAAGCAATGTATCAAAATGAAATTAATAAAGTTGTAAATGGTTACGAACCAAAAGTTCTAAAGAGACTGCCGACCGAACAAATAACCAGCCCCGCAGTCGTTAGGGCCATGTCTGCTCAGATGGTTAGAGAACTTCTTGAGCATGGGAATTTGTCTGGGGAAACAGAACGATTGGTAAAAGAACGAGTTATCCAAGTTGGAGAAAGTCATGACGCTTACGGTTATGTAATGCGCTCAACAGGGCGAGATATTCCATCAGGTCCAGGTGGTGGGGGTGGGAGCGCAACTGCTGGTGGAGCAACCGGCACCCCACCCGACACGGTTTCGGGCATTGATGTACCCGCGGGAGGAACAGGAATCTAAATAAAAAAATATGAATTACACAAGAGAACAATTAAGAGAGAAATTTAACACCTTACCTGAAGCCCTTCAGGAAGCCATCTTTTCGGTAGAAACTGCCGATGAGATGATGAAGATTGAAAAGAAAAATGGCTTAACTATTGAGCAAACAGGCAAGTTGGCTAGTATCACTGGTTTGGTGATGCTTGGTTTACTCGCCATGAAGGACTACGTAGCAGAAATAGAGAAGGAGTTAGGAGTAGAGAGGGAGAAGGCTAGCGCTGTTGCCGACGATGTAAATTTGGCAATTTTTATTAAAATCCGAGATCTTATCCAACAAGCCGCCACAAACATAAAGGCTTATGAACCAAAGCCGGAGAGTGGAGAAGCTAGTAAAAACCTCTTTGAACAAAAGATGGGGCAACTTTTCCGTATTCCACGTGAGGAGGTAGACTTGGATGGCAAAAAGCGTGGCCCAGACCCATATTTGGAACAAGTTTAAATTGAGAACCCTCTCCCTTGGGGAGGGTGGGGTGGGGTTAATTGGGGAAAATAATTTTTACAATGTGCTAAAATTAGGCCATGAATTTTCAGGTGCCACAGTTCATTGAAGTTGAGGATAAAATATTTGGGCCCTTAACGTTCAAACAGTTTGTGTATGTTGCGGGTTCACTCGGCACGGCTTTTTTGTTTTACTCTTACTTTCCGTTTATTATTGCAATTTTCCCCATGGTTGCGATAGTAGGTTTTGGTCTAGCGTTGGCTTTTTATAAAATTAACAACCGACCATTTATAAATATGGCAGAATCGGCATTCCGCTTTGCCTTTACAAAAAAACTTTATATTTGGAAAAGGAGGCAAAAGAAAATTTCGGAGCAAAGTTTAATCGAGGCTACCAAGCAAGCGAGTGTTAGTTTACCAAAAGTATCAGGGAGTAAACTCAGAGACCTTTCATGGAGCTTGGATATTAAAGAAAATCTAAAATAAAATGGCCACAACGAGTACACCAAATCAAAATAGCGCTAGCGCCTCACAGGATTTTTTAATTATCGATGAAATTCGTGATGGGGTTGTGATTTTGCGTGACGGTGGCATGCGGATGATACTAATGGTTTCATCCTTAAATTTTGCCCTCAAATCTGCTCCAGAACAACAGGCGATCTTTGCTCAATACCAAAATTTCTTAAATTCACTAGATTTTCACGTGCAATTTTTTATTCAGTCACGACGATTAGATATCCACCCATATATTCAGACCCTAGAAGAAAGGGAAAAAGAGCAAGTAAATGATTTAATAAAAATTCAAACTCGAGAATATATTGAGTTTATAAAAAACTTTACAGAAAGTACAAACATAATGGCTAAAACTTTCTTTGCAGTAGTCCCGTACAGTCCACCAGTTTTTAATAAATCAAATGGCCTATTCTCTCGCTTTTTTGGCAAAAAAACAGCTAAAGAGCAGGAGGCAAGCAACGTAAAAGATTTTGCCGACCGTAAGACCCAGCTAGAACAACGGGCGGAGGTGGTAGCGCAAGGTTTATCTCGGATGGGGCTCCGCACTGCGCTCCTTGGCACCGAAGAGTTGGTAGAGCTCTTCTTTAAACTATTTAACCCAGGCGAGGCTGAGGCGCCTACCTCAATTAGTAGAGTATAATATTTTTATGTCTTTTCTTGATCGTTTAGGTAACAAGCAAAAAAAAGAAGAGCGGCTAACCCCGATTATGCCGGAGGATATTTATCAAGCTGGCGTCTTGGAGCTTAAAGATATTATTGCCCCCTCCGCACTTAAAATTACCCCGCGGCTTCTAAATCTAGGGGAAAAAATGGCTCGAACTTTTTTTGTCATTTCTTATCCTCGCTTTCTTTCTGAAGATTGGTTCTCGCCAGTAATTAACCTTGATAAAATTTTTGATGTTTCCATTTTAATCCACCCGATTGATACCGCGATTGCCCTAAGGCAACTTGAAAAGAAGGTGGCTGAGGTGCAAAGTCAAATTAATTTAAAAGAGGAGAAAGGTTTGGTGCGTGATCCAGTTCTTGATATCGCCTATGAAGATATTGAGACCTTGCGCGATAGTCTTCAGCAAGCTAGAGAAAAAATTTTTGATGTTGGTCTTTATATCACTATCTATGGTGACAACGAAGAAGAGCTCAACAAAATTGAAAGTGAAATTAAAACGATTCTCGACGCAAAATTAGTTTACATTAAGCCAGCCCTCTTCCAGCAAGGGGAGGGGTTTAAGAGTGTGCTCCCGGTGGCCACTGATCTTTTGTCGGTAAATTATAAGCTCAACTCCACTCCACTTTCCTCACTGTTTCCGTTTGTCTCCTTCGACCTCACCTCAAACAAAGGAATTTTATATGGCATCAACCGTCATAATTCAAGCTTGGTACTCTTTGACCGCTTCTCACTTGAGAACTATAACTCTGTAGTTTTTGCCCAATCTGGTGCCGGTAAATCTTACTCCACCAAGCTCGAAATTTTGCGTAGCCTAATGTTTGATAGCGATGTAATTGTGATTGACCCAGAGCGCGAGTATGAATTTTTAGCCGAGGCTGTGGGTGGACGATATTTTAATATCTCTCTCACTTCGGAGCACCATATTAATCCTTTTGATTTACCTTATCCACGCGAGGATGAGTCACCAGCCGACGTTCTTCGAGGTAATATTATTAATTTAGTAGGCCTTTTCCGCATTATGCTCGGAGGCTTAACGCCGGAAGAAGACGCTATTATGGATAGCGCCATTACTGAGACTTACGCTCTTAAAGACATCACGCCTGATGCCGACTTTTCTGGTAAGCCCGCACCGCTTTTATCTGATCTTGAGATGGTGCTAGCTGGTATGGAAGGAGGGGAGAGTTTGGCGCAAAGAATGCTTAAGTACACCCAAGGCACTTGGGCGGGCTTTATTAACCAACCCACCAACGTAGATATTAATAAAAAGTTTGTGGTGTTCTCAGTGCGCGATATGGAGGATGAGCTTAAGCCGGTAGCGATGTATATCGTCATGCACAATATCTGGAACACGATTCGTCGTAACCTAAAAAAACGTTTGTTGGTAGTTGATGAGGCCTGGTGGATGATGAAGAGCAAAGATACCGCATCTTTCTTATTCTCACTCGTAAAGCGCGGTCGTAAATATTTCCTTGGCGTAGCCACCATCACTCAAGACGTGGGTGACTTCTTAAAAAGTGATTACGGTTTGCCCATCATCACCAACTCCTCAATTCAATTACTGCTCAAACAAAGTCCAGCCTCAATTGATTTAGTGCAAAAAACTTTCCAACTCACTGATGAAGAAAAGTTCTTGCTCCTTGAGTCAAAT
Source organism: uncultured Candidatus Saccharibacteria bacterium (assembly GCA_964648765.1). Classification (GTDB taxonomy): domain Bacteria; phylum Patescibacteriota; class Minisyncoccia; order Phycocordibacterales; family JACOZG01; genus JBBTTN01. The sequence continues at coordinate 76,999 of CAZYLF010000001.1, read as the reverse complement.
GTAGGGGAGGGGATCTTCTTTGCGGGCTTGAAACATGTCGCCATTAAAATTATCGCATCTTACACCGAAGACCAGATAATAACTTCTGACCCAGCCCAACTTCTCTCCATTAAAAAAGCAAAGGAAGAGCTGGCCACCACTGGTAGCTAAATATGGATAGTAATAATAAAAAAAATGGTCTTTCGTGGAGCGACGGTGGTATAATGATTGGCGTAGCAACTTTTTATGATTTAATTATTGGGATAATTGGCCTACTCAATTTCTCAATTATCGGCTTCGTTATTGTGATTATAGTAGCCTGGATACCTAGTCTGTTTGCCCTCATGACCTTTACTCTTTGGCTTACAATAAAGGGTGAAATAACAATAGGTAAGACATCCCTATTAATCGCCCCTTTTACTTCGGGTTGTGTAGGGGTTCCAGCTTGGACTGCTACTATTTGGCCGCTAGTAACAAAAACAATTGCTGTAAAAAAAATCGGGGTTGTACCAGGTCTCGAAAATGCTTCTAAGCTAGCTGGGGGAGTAAAAAATAAATGAAAAAATTTTTTATAATAATTTTGGGATTTCTTGTCACCAACTCAGTTCAAGCTAGTGCGGGGTTCGACATTCTTTGGGAGGCTGACTCGTATGTTCCATCTTTTTTCCAGGGTCTTCCTCTCCCAAGTGTTGGAAGCGAAATTAAAGTTGTAATTATGCCCAATCTTTATACTGCCGGGCAGCCACTTGATCCACTTAAGGTAAATTACCGTTGGGAAAAAAATGGTAAATTGTTGGCCGATTCTTCTGGAGTTGGAAAACAAAAATTAACTTTTATTGCGGAAAAGGAAAACAACATAAGAATTACTGCCTCAACCCCAAATGAACTTACAAAAATAACCGAAACATTAAGCATAAAAGCGGTTGAGCCAAGAATTAACTTTTACCCGGTTAATGCGGCTGGTGAGACAATTTTTAAACAAAATGTTAAAAGCCCCCTTACACTTACCTTTAGAGAAGAGGTGGTGGCCGCCTGGCCGTTTTATTTACCAAGTAGATATACAACTACCGAGCCGAAATTTGAATGGTTCTATAATGACAAAAAAATTGACAGTGATCCAAATGAGCCCAGCGTTATTAAACTAGTTCCTCCCCAATCAACCACAAAAGAAAACCGGTCTCTCGTTAAATTAAAAGCCTCAGACTATTTATCTAATAAAAGTGTCGAAAAAAGTTTAGAAGTTAAATTTTAAAAATGGCAACAGAAATCAAATTACTCGAAGAGGGTTTGGTCACCGCAGGCACTGGAGCACCACCGCAAGAGTTTGGTAGTTACGCAAAAGTTGTTTACGACCGAGTTCTTGGTTTTATAATTGTTGCAGCAATACTAATGGTGGTTTTTGCGGGAGTTCAATACGCCGCAAGTGCTGTGCCTGGAGCGAAAAGTAACGCAAAGGAGAGGATGATGAGTGCAGTATGGGGTTTAGTTCTGGCCCTAGTATCATATTTAATTTTATACACAATCAACCCAGATTTATTAACTTTTGATATATTTAATAGATAATGAGGACAATTCTTAAAACAATAATTTTTCTTCTCGTATTAATGCTAATTGGCCTTGCAATCTACGTTGCTTTATATAATAAAGATGAAGTAAATGAGGTCGAGATTGATGAGCCAACGGTAGATAGCTCAGCTGGTTTACCAATTGCCGAATCACAAATTTTCACTGAGCCGGCCAGCACAGGATTAGACCTAGTGGGGGAGGAGGTTCCAACTGAAAACTCACTAATTAGTAATCTTGGCCCAAATGAAATTGATACAGAGCCTATTATAAGTGCCCTTTTTGTTGAAGATCCAGCAACCTCTTCAACTACCGCAAGCACCACTGATCCTTATGTTTTGTACCTTGGCCAAAATAACGATGGTATCTTCAAAAAAAATTTAGGTCTCTCTGATGCTGTAAAGGTGGGTAATCTAGAAACAACAAAGATAAAAAAATGGGTTTGGGCAATCGAAAATAGTCTCCCGAAGTTAATCGCAATAGAGCAAGACAGGGATACTAGATTACTCAAAATAGTCACTTGGCCAGAAGCCTCCACTACGCCACAATTAGGAAATGTTTATGACCTCACAATCTCCCCAGATAAAAAAAGGTTATTTTATATAGAAGAAACTGGGGGAGGGGTCACTGGATATAGCACCGATTTGGAATTTAAAAAAAGAGATAAAATATTTTCCTCTCCCTTTGCTTCATGGAAAATAAACTGGTTTTCCTCAACGACTATCGCTCTCCAAAGCAAACCCTCTGTCCAAGCTTTTGGTTTTGTTTATTTTTTGGATTTAAAAACCAAAAAAATCGTAAAAATTTTGGGTGACAAGCTGGGCCTCTCTACACTCCCAAGTCCAAAAGGAGGAATGATTGCTTTGTCGGAATCTGTGTCTAACCAAACAAAACTTAGTATTTTTAAAATTAACAGTGGTGAATACTTAAGCCCGACGTTAAATACTTTGGCTGAAAAATGTGTGTGGTCGTCAGACGAGGAATTCTTGTTTTGTGCGGTTCCAAAAGACTTGCTGTTTAGTGATTATCCTGATTCTTGGTACCGTGGAGAAATTACATTTAATGATGAACTTTGGCGAATTAATATAAATTCAGGGGAAACAAAACTATTAAAAACTGTCTCAAAGGAAAGATTAGTGGACGCGGAAAATCTATTTTTAAATAAGGAAAATACTACCCTCTTCCTCACCAACAGACTTAATTCGCGCTTAATGGCGTTTGATTTAAAGGAGTCTCTGTAAGATAAAACTTTTTAATAAGTTCGTGACCAATAGTAAATAAGTTACTGGTAATCCAGTAAACAGTGATAGCGCCAGGCAAACCTAAAGAAATAAAAGTAATAAACACTGGCATAATATAACGCATTTGCCAGCCCATCATTGCCTTAAAATCCTCACCGAAGTTATTGGCACCCGTTACGTTTGGTAGTTTTGGCGAAGTAGGGGGGAGAGAAAGTTTAATTTGAATAAATTGAGTTAAGCCCACTAAAATCGCAAGTGGGTAGCTCCGCGCCGTTAAATCAAATATTCCAAATAAATTAGTGTTGAGTGCCTCTGGCGCCTTAACAAAAGAATAAAGCAGATCAGCGTGTAAATTAAAACTATCTTTAAAAACGTAAAAAAGGGCTAAAAGAATAGGGAGTTGAATAAAAACAATAATAATTCCAGAAAATGGATTGATTTTGTATTTTTTATAAAGTGCCATTGTTTGCCGGGCCTGTTCCTCACGATTATCTTTATACTTCTCTTTAATTAACTTTAATTCCGGTTCCACCGCCTTCATGGCCACTTGAGTGCGCCAGAGCTGATGATAAAGGGGGAGGAGAATGAGTTTGATTATTAAAGTTAAAGCAATAATCGCCAAACCAATACTGTGGCCAGGAATAATATCACTTAAGTAAATTAGCGCGTTATAAAGTGGGGTATATAAATAAGTTCTAAACATAATTTAAACGTTTTAAATCAGCAATTATTAAGTGTTTTAGCTCTGAAAAGGGGATCTCGGCCGAGCCTGGATGGTAAATTATAACAAGCTTCCGATTTAAAAGCTTTAATTGGGGCTTCAGCTCACTGAAAATGTGGCGGGAACGCCTTTTAATTAAGTTCCGCTTGGTGGCAAGTGGTGCCACCTTTTTAGACACCACAACAACCAAAAAAACCTTACTTTTAGGGCTTAAAGGTTCACCTCTTTTGATTAAAAAAGGTGCTGGCATTGATATAAACTAAACCGCGAGACGGCGTCGACCCTTTTGTCTACGGGCCTTGATAACCCTTCGGCCATTTGAGGTCTTTTTCCGAGTCAAAAAACCGTGAGTTTTTGCTCTTTTTCGTTTTTTGGGTTGATATGTTTGCGACATGTAGACAGTCTATAGTAAGATGAGAACGAATTCAATATCTAAATAATTATGGTTGAAAATAAAAAACTTTGGGATCAAGCGTTAGTAGAAATCGAAACTAATGTTTCGCAAGCTAATTTTGGCACCTGGTTTAAAAATACCAACATTGTAAGACAAGATAGTGGCACAATTCATCTTGGAGTACCTAACGCATTTGTTCGCGACTGGCTTTTAAACAAATACCATAAGTTTATTTTAAAATCACTTCGAAACATACACCCAGAAATCAGGGGAGTGGAATATATTATTTTCAAAAACGACGACAAGGCCAAACAAGTTAAAGATGATTACTACAACAAGCCACCATTAGGTGATCAATTGGGCCTAAATGAGCTCTATATCAACCGTGAGGACAATTTAAATCCAAAGTACATGCTTGATGGCTTTGTGGTGGGGCAATTCAATGAGTTGGCCCACGCGGCCGCGCAGGCGGTTATTAAAAGCCCCGGGATGAATTATAACCCATTGTTTATTTATGGTGGCACCGGACTTGGTAAAACCCACTTAATTCAAGGAATAGGCAACCACATAAAAAAAAACAATAGTAACAAGAAAATTTACTATGTTACTTCAGAAAAATTCACTATTGATTACGTAAACTCCGTTCAAAACAACAAAGTTAATGCTTTTAAAGACAAATATCGCAAATACGACGTTTTAATCATGGACGATATTCAATTCCTCTCTAATAAAGAGCGAACTCAAGAAGAACTATTTCATTTGTTTAATAATTTTTATGAGAGCAACAAACAAATTATATTTTCTTCAGATAAACCACCCAAACACATCACAAATCTTGAAGAGCGCCTAAGATCACGGTTTGAGGGGGGGATGATGGCGATGGTGGCTAAACCAGATTATGAGTCTCGATTAGCAATCCTTAGGGCTAAGGCAAAAAATGCTAACTTTACTCCATCTGACGAGATTATTGAATTTTTGGCTTCAATAATTGAAGAAAACATTAGGGAACTCGAGGGGGTTCTCAACTCTATTATTTGCCAGTGCTACTTTAAAAAGCGTAATTTAACCATCCAAGAGGTTAAATCTCTTATAAAAAACAACATTAAACCCAAAAAGTCAGTCTCGATTAAAAACGTAACCACAATCGTGGCAGATTACTACAACATTGATGAAAAGAACCTTTATGAGAAAACAAGACGTAAAGAGGTGGTAAAACCCCGCCAAATGGTAATGTATCTCTTAAGAGAGGACTTTAACACCTCTTACCCATATATTGGCCAAAAGCTTGGAGGACGTGACCACACCACAGTTATCTACGCCTGTGAAAAAATTAAGGAGGATCTAAAGAAAGATCCAAGCCTCACCACCGACTTAGAGCAAATCCGCCTCATACTCTATAATGAGTAGGTGGATAACCTGTTGGTAACACAGTGGATTAGTTTAGGTTAATTTGTTAGTTAAAAGGGGTTGAGATTAGGTGAGTAACTTACCAACATCACAATCCACAGCCGAAATAATTAATTAGTGAATTAAAACCATATTTTAAGCGCTAAAAAAGTTATCCAGATTATCCACAGCCCTAATAGTAATAAACCCTTCTCTTAAAAAATAAATTATTAATATAAAGATGAAATTTTCTCTTAAAAAAAATAATCTCGGTCATTTAATTGGATTGGCTGAAAAAATAACTGGGAAAAATCTATCCCTGCCAATTTTAAGTTCGATTTTGGTCGAGGTGATTGAGAAAAAGTTAATAATTAAAGCCACTAATTTGGATGTGGGACTTGAGGTTGAGGTTCCTGTCGAGACGAGTGAGGTTGGGAGTGTGGCAATACCCGGGTCGGTGCTTGGGAATTTTTTAGGGAATATTGGAAATGATCAGAAAATTGAGGCTAGTGAGGTAAATGGTAATCTTTTAGTGGTGGCGGGGAAAAATCGAGCCACTATTAAATGCCAACCCACTGACGACTTCCCCACCATCCCAAGGGTGGCCCCCGAGGCTGGTTTTGAGATTGATGCGGCGCGTTTTGTGGCCGCGTTACGTGCTGTGGCTTATGCAGCGTCGCTCTCGAGTATTAAGCCCGAGATTGCCAGTGTTTATCTTTATTATGATGAGGGCAAATTAGTGTTTGTGGCCACTGACTCTTTTAGGTTGGCGGAGAAAAAGCTCGATTTGGGAGTAAATGAGATGTTTGATAAGTTAAATTTAATTATTCCCCTTAAGAATGTGTTTGAGGTGGTGAGAGTTTTTGATAATTTAACTGGCGAAATGAAGGTGAATTGGGATAAAAATCAAATTGCCTTTTCAACAGATAGTTTGTATTTAACTTCAAGATTAATAGATGGAGTTTTCCCTGACTATCGCCAAATTATGCCAAAAGATTTTAAAACCGAGGTGGCAGTTTCTAAAACCGAGCTTTTAAATACACTTAAAATCACGTCAATTTTTACTGACAAATTAAATCAAACCAATATTTCAATCTTACCTAAAGATGGAGCGATTGAGGTTAAAACTCATAATGATAGTGTGGGGGAAAATACATCAAGACTTGGGGCCACTGTTTCTGGTGATGGCGCGGAGTTGGTGATTAACAGTAAATATTTATTTGATTGTTTAAATTCCACAAATTCTGAAAATATTAACTTAAGAATTGTGGCTCCAGGTAAGCCTATGGTGGTAAGTGGGGCTGGTGATCAGTCTTTTACTTACTTAATAATGCCAATAAACCGCTAGAAAAATGGGACCATTAGCGGAATTTTTAAAAAAGTTTGAAAATCTCCAAAATCCTAAGGCGATTCGCCAGAAATTAGCTAGAATTATTTTAGAACAAACCAAAGTCGAGGTGGGGGAGGATAATATTACCCCAAAACCGCGATCGTTTTACATAAATTTACCGCCCACCGCCAAAAGCCATATTTTTTCGAAGAAAAAATTAATTGAAAAATCCTTCGGCTTCCCAATTTCTTAAATTTCGCAAAATAAAAAGCGCCACACGATAAAAGTGTGGCGCGATGTTTTTCAAGAGGAACTACTTTATTAAGTAGGCTGAACTTTCAGCCAGCGGATGGAAACGATTCGGTAGTTAACTTCACCGAGTATCATTCCAATAAATCCACAAGCCAATGTCCCCATCAATGGATTGTTGTAATGAAGCCCGAGAGCTACACCAAGCAGTACTCCCAAGGCAGTATCTACCGCGACTATCAACCGTCCCTGGCTGTGGATGTAGGTAAATGAGGTTTTTAGGAATTTCATACATCCTTTCAGGAAATTAAGCAAAAATGACAGGCCGTTAGGAACTCGAACGATTGCCCAGATTACACTTACTACAATCCAAACAGCTACCGCCACAGGATTAGAATACTTCCATGTGCATGTTTTGAAAAAACTGCTCATTTTTTTGTGGTCGTGTTCATTTAAGATAACCCCATTTACTATAATTACCGATATTAGAATAGAGAGAACTTCGCAGAATACAAACCCCACCGAGTAATGGAGATCTTTAGCGGGTATGAAGAGAGACAAGAGTATGATTATATACACGACGCTTGTGTACATAGACAAATGAACAAAAAGAATTGACCAGAAAGAAAGTCGACAGAAGGTCACCAACGATTTCCAGGTTTCTCTGGCCTCAAGGTATGTTTCGTTCCACGCTCTAAAAACACCATTTTTCGCACCCTCAAGGTCATACCATATGTAGGCGATGAGTCCACCCACTAACGCGCCAACCGGCAACGCCAGCCAAGATGCCCAAGCATACTGCAGGTGGCACGCGAAAGAAATTGCTCCACCAATGATTCCACCCAAGAGACAGGACAACCAAACTTGGCCTTTTTTCATGATTTTCTCCTTATTCTTGAACACCCATTAACTTTAAGGAACCTCAGTTCCCTTTCAAAGACCTACCAATATTACTTCCATATTTTGACTAGTTTGTCAAATCAAATCTCACCTTGTCTTCCCCGGTGTTGCCAATGTTGTCGTAGACCACCACACGTAGTTCTTGTTTACCGCTGGTGGTTAAAAGATCCTCGCTTAAGACGAAGCTTGCTTCAAATGGTGCGCGGCGCACTGTTTGCAAATAATTTTGGTTTAAGAATAAGTCTACGCGATCAATAGCAAATTTAGCATCAATATCTAACTTTAGGTTCAAAGTTTCACCTTTTCGGTAGTTTCCGTTGCTGTTTGGTGAAAGGATTTTGATTTCTGGCTGATTTGCTGCTGTGTGGATGTTGTCGTACTCCTTCGGGAGATCATTTTCTGTCTCCTCTTTTATTCCTTGCCTCTTTGCCCACGCTTTAACAGGCTCCTCCCAAAGTTTAAATTGCTGGTCAGACTCAGGATTACGTGGTGCTGGGCCATTTGGGTTATCTTTGTCTAACCAATAAAGAATTGAATGGACTTGTTTAATCACGCGTTCTTCCTGCATACTCGCTGGAGTATACTCGGTGGCGAGTTTGCCAGAAATTTTATCAATATTATATGAAATGCCACCTTGCCAAAAACCACGCAGAACAGGTTTTAGCTCGTTTGAGGTTGGTTCTGGTTTTTTAAAGTTCTCAATTGGGAATTTTTTTAACGCCTCCTTCATCACCGCATTCCACATCGGGGCCACAATAAATCCTGCCACCTTCTTTTCCATTGGTGTATTGTCGTTATTTCCTACCCAGGCGCCAATGGCGATGCTTGGGGTGTAGCCTACCACCCATGCGTCACGATAATCGTTGGTGGTACCAGTTTTGGCCGCCACCTGGCGACCAGGGAAGTTGAGCACGGAGTTGGCGCCAAAGGCCGGAGTGCGCGCCACGTTATCCGAGAGCACATCAGAGATTAAGCGCGCGGTGTTTGCGGGTAGGGCGGTTTGGGGGCGGGGAGTGAACTTTTCTAACACTTGGCCACTTGACGTTTCAACCGAGAGAATTTTTTCATAAGGATTTCGTACTCCATCATTGGCAAATACGCTATAAGCGCTAGTAAGTTCAAGTGGAGAGACTTCTCCACCACCAAGCACTAGTGGCAAACCGTAGTTGTTTACGTTGGTTAAACTGGTGATACCCAAAACCTGAGCTGTTTTAAGAGCGTCGCGGATTCCTACTAAATAAAGCGTTTTAAGCGCGGGGATGTTGATGGATTGGGCGAGAGCGTTCCGGAGGGAGATTGGGCCACGGAAAAGGTTGTCGTAGTTTTGCGGGGTATAACATTTGCTTTTATCGTCTTCACAATTAGTATCAAATTGAGTTTCAAGATCAAACACCACAGTCTCGGGAGTGTAACCCTCGTTAAAGGCCGTGGCGTAAACAATTGGTTTAAAAGATGATCCGGGTTGGCGATGAGATAGGGCCACGTTAAAGTTGCCCTCGTTTGCAGTGTCAAAGTAATTTACCGAGCCCACCATCACCAAAATCTCACCCGTTTTAGGATCAATGGCCACCATTGAGGCATTTTTAGCATTAAATTTAGTGCGGTTTTCCTCACCGTACTTTTTTACAATCTCCTCCGCTTTTTGCTGTAATTCCCAATCAATCGTGGTGATTACTTTTAATCCATCGTTCACCAAAGCTTCTTCTCCATATTTTTCCTCCAAATAATCTCTTACCCACAAAGCAAAGTGGGGGGCTTTTATTCCACGATCTTCCGGTGGTGAAAATGTCACTTTTTCTTCTGAGGCCTGCTTCAGTTCTTCATCGGTGATGAAGTTGAGTTCACGCATTCGGCGGAGCACTAAGCTCTTACGTTCCTCTAATTTCTCCCGATTGTTGCCGTAAGGGGAGTAAAAAGTCGGGGCTTTAGGAATAGCCGCAAGATAAGCCGATTGTGCCAAAGTAACGTCCTTAGCTTGTTTGCCAAAAAAGCTTTCTGCTGCCTCCTCCACGCCGTATAAATTACCACCATAAGGTGACTCGTTTAAATATAAGTTCAAAATTTCTTCCTTTGTCATTACCTTTTCGATCTTGATTGCCAGGAGCCACTCCTTAATTTTGCGGGAGATCTTCTTCTCTTGAGTTAAGAGAGAATTTTTAATTAATTGCTGGGTAATAGTGGAACCGCCTTGGGCATATCCACCCGCTAGAATATTTACAAACACCGAGCGGAGGATGGCCATTGGTTTGATACCAAAATGCTCATAAAACTCGTTGTCCTCAATTGCCACGGTGGCATTTTTAATATGACGAGAGATATCGTCACCCGAGACCACTTTTCGGCGCACGGTATCATGAACGTTGTAGAGTAAAATTTTACCAGTGCGGTCATAAATCTTGGTAGATTGAGTTACTAAGCGCTCCTCAAATTGGTCAAAGCTCGGAATGTCGAGGGTGACTATCCAAATTGCGATTATCCCCGCGCTGATAAAGCCAATGATTATTAAAACAATAATCCCTTGGCCGAGTAACCCTTTGTGTTTTAAGCAATGATTGAGGAAACTCTTCACTTCACCATGCTAACACATCTGGAATCAAGGGGTAAAGTGTGGTAAATTTTTAAAGATGAATGAAGAATTTTTTACTCGAGGGGTGGAGAGAATTTATCCATCGCCTGAATTGTTTAAAACGAGGCTCGCAGGTGGCCCGATTAAAATTTATTTAGGTATTGACCCCACCGGACCGACTTTACATTTGGGCCACGCCACGGTTTTACTTAAACTTCGTGAACTCCAAGACGCGGGGCACGAGATAATTATTCTCTATGGCACATTTACTGCCCAAATTGGTGATCCAGATAAGATTTCTACTCGCAAACAACAAACCCCAGACGAGGTTAAGGCTAATTATCAGAAATATCGAAAACAAATTGGAAAGATTCTTGATCTTAAAAAAATTGTTTTTAAAAAGAATAATGATTGGTTGGGCAAATTAAAGTTGGCTGAGGTGCTTAATTTGGCTTCAGAATTTACGGTTGCACAACTTCTTGAGCGCGACATGTTTCAGGAGAGAATAAAATCTAACTTACCAGTGCACTTTCATGAAATGTTTTACCCAATGCTACAAGGTTACGACAGTGTGGCGATGGGTGTGGATGCGGAGATCGGCGCAAATGATCAAACCTTCAACATGCTCACTGGTCGCACCATGATGACGAAGCGCGGTAAAGAAAAGTTTGTAATTGCCACTAAACTTTTAGTTGATGCCACTGGCAAAAAAATGGGGAAGACGGAAGGCAACATGGTGACGTTTGAGGATTTACCAAATGATGTGTATGGCAAAGTGATGAGCTGGCCAGATGGTTTGCTCGCGCTCGGATTTGAAATTTGCACTCGTCTTCCGGAACAAGAATTTAAAAATTTAATTAGCACCAATCCTCGTGACGGCAAAATGCGCTTGGCTAAAGAGATCACTAAACTATTTCATGGAGAGTCTAAGGCAAACAAAGCCGAGAAAAATTTTGTAAAAGTATTTCAAACTAAAGAATTGCCAACTGAGATTAAAGAGGTGAAGGTGGAGAGGGGGAGTTTACTCGCCGACATTTTACTTGAGCAAAAGTTAATTGATTCTAAAACCGCTTTTAAAAATTTAGTGGAAGCGGGAGCGGTGACCATAAATGGAGAAATTAAGATTACTGATCAATGGTTTAAGGTTGAGGAGACTAATATTTTCCGTGTGGGCAAAAAGAAATTCCTTAAAGTTTTAGTTTAAGGAATTTCTTTATAAACTTATTTTTTAACTAAAATCTTCCTCAGCTTCTTCCTCATCATCATCACCGAGGTCTACGTCATCTCCCTCAGGCATATCAACGTCATCGCCATCGGCACCCAATAATTCATCTTCTTCTGGCATATATTTTACAAATTAAACCTTTAAAATAACGACCTTTTTAACTCGTTCATTTTTGGACCGCTTCATTATTAACATAATCGGTTTTTTTTGCAAATCCTCCACTACTTAGTTGTGGATAAGAGGCTCGCAGGCGAGGCAAGTTAGAGCTAGTGCAATAGCGTCATACTCATCATCCTCTTTAATTTCTTTATTAATTTTTATTAACCTTGGCACCATATTTATTATTTGGTCTTTACTCGCATTGCCGGATCCGGCCACCGTGCTTTTAACTTGCGATGGTGTGTACTCAAAAATTTGTAAATTATTTTTTGACGCTAAATAAATTATTAATCCGCGCACCTCGCTTACTTGCATGGCGGTTTTTTGGTTTGAGGTGAAAAAAAGTTTTTCAATCGCGAGCGCGGCGGGGGAGTGGGCAGAAATTGTCTGTTCCACAATTTCTGCAATTTGCATCAACCTCTCATTGAACGGTGCTCCGCGCGTGGTTTTAATACAAGCTGAATAAACTAATTTTTCTTTTTCACCTTCCACCTTTTCCACCACTGCAATTCCCAACTTATCATAACCCGGATCAATGCCAAGTATTTTCATTATTGATTCTCTTCTGGTAATTCCACATTCACGCTCACTCTTTTAATGTCTGCGTGATTTTCAAGCGCATCGATTAAATTTACTAACGCTTGCATTGTGGCTTCATCAGAAATTTCCATTAAGTTGCCTGCTTTCCATTCTCCAGCGGGGGATTTAGAGAATGCCCAAGTTACGGAGCCACTACCACCGAGTGAAGCTTCATGGAGTGAAAGTAAGTGTTTAATTTCTTGCGACGTGCGATTTTTGCTGTCAGTGATACCTTCAATAATTATAGCCGCGCCACCTGGGCCGTAGGCTTCGTAAATTACTTCTTCAAAGTTCTCGGCTCCCGCGCCCGTGGCTTTAGCAATCGCTCGATCAATATTATCGCTCGGCATATTGGCCGCGCGCGCCTTCTCGATGATTGTGCGTAAGTTCGCGCTATTTTTGTCTCCATTTACTCTCTTGGCTTCCATCGTAATGTTGCGCGCTAAAATCGAGAAGAGTTTGCTCTTCTTGCCATCCACTGCGGCCTTCTGGCGTTTAATTTGTGTCCATTTATTATGTCCAGCCATAAAGTTTAGTTTACAATAATTTTTCTTGCCTATCTTTAGGGTAATCAAAGCCAAGATGGTCATAGGCTTTTTTGGTGATGAGTCGGCCGCGGGGGGTGCGTTCAATAAAACCGAGTTGGAGGAGATAGGGTTCATGAACCTCTTCAATCGTCGCTTCCTCCTCGCTCGTGGCGGCAGCGATCGTGCCCAAACCCACTGGTCCGCCACCAAACTTCTCAATCACGGTTTGGAGCACTTGCCTGTCGGCGCCGTTTAAGCCGTGCTCGTCCACACCCATTAAGTTCAAAGTATTTTTTACAACGCTCTCATCCACCATATCTTTTTTTTGCATTTGAGCATAATCACGACAGCGTTTGAGGAGTTGGTTGGCTAAGCGCGGAGTAAAGCGTGAGCGCTCGGCAATTATCTTTGCCGCTTCAGGAGTCACCGTGATATTTAAAATTTTGGCCGAGCGATTCACGATTTGCATCAGCTCATCAGGGGTATAAAACTCAAGTCGGAAGGTCCCACCACCAAAGCGTGAGCGTAAAGGTGAGGAGAGTAGGGCCACGCGCGTGGTGGCGGCGATTAGGGTGAAGGCGGGGAGGTCAAGTTGGATTACCCTTGCGCCCGGACCCTTACCAATGATAATATCGAGGGTCCCAGATTCCATCGCTGGGTAGAGCACTTCTTCAATAGTTTTGTTCAAGCGATGGACCTCGTCAATAAATAGGATATCGCCAGCGGCTAAATTACTCAAAATTGAGGCCAAATCCCCAACCCGTTCAATTGCCGGGCCGGAGGTGACCTTGATTTGAGCGCCTATTTCCTTAGCAATAAGGTGGGCGAGGGTGGTTTTGCCTAATCCTGGCGGTCCGTAGAAGAGGAGATGTTCTGGAGGGTGTGAACGCTCGCGCGCGGCTGAAAGTAAGATCTTTAGGTTGTCTTTTATATGAGTTTGGCCAATGTATTCGTCCCAAATAGCGGGCCGGAGAGCGCTATCGAGGAACCAATCTTTCTCTGGTTTAGTGCTTGACATTGATTTGTTTTTATGCTAGTATCTGGTTCGTTCATTTGAGGCGTTGATTTCTTGTCAAAAGCATAAACCCCTAAGCAACTGAGCCCACCGGCTTAAACGGGTTATTCAAAAGGACGTTTTGGTTCATCTCCTTCGGGAGATTTGCTGGTGCTATCCTTGAGAATCAACCTAACTTTAAATGCTTTGCATTAAAAGGATTGTTTAGGGGTTTATGACTTTGACTTTTAAAGATCTGTATCTAAATCTACCACTCGCGCTAGCTCATCTAGCGACGTCACTCCAGCGATAACTTTAAGTATACCATCCTCTCGCATATCAAGAATCCCTTGAGGCGCGGAGGCCTTTTTTATTTCTGCCTCATTGGGATTACTTTCCAATAACTTTGTTACGGCACTGTCCATTTTAATTGCTTCAAACACCCCCAGCCGCCCTTTGTAACCAGTGTGCTGGCAGGCGTCGCAACCCTCGGCCACCCACACCTCGCCGGCCCATTCATGCGCGAGGTCGGGCCGCTTTTCTTTAATCGCTCCGAGCACGGCGGTGATCATCTTGGTATTCTTTTCATCCGCCTTGGCGGTTTTTTTGCACTTTTGGCAAAGGGTGCGCACAAGGCGTTGGGCGATTGAGATTCGGAGCGCGGCATCGAGGATTTTAGGATTAATCTTAAGATCAATGAGTCTTGGAATTACGCCAAAGGCGTTGTTGGTGTGAAGGGTAGAAAATACCAAGTGACCAGTGAGCGCCGCATTAAGAGCAATGCTGGCTGTTTCTTCATCTCTAATTTCTCCTACCATTATCACATCTGGATCTTGGCGGAGAGCGGAGCGGAGTCCAGAGAGGAAGTCGTAACCCTTTTCACGATTTACTTGCGTTTGGTTGATGCCTTTTAAGTGGTACTCAATTGGGTCTTCAATCGTAATAATTTTAGTTTCTGAAGAGTTAATCTTCTTCAAAAAAGCGTAAAGCGTGGTGGTTTTACCACTTCCGGTAGGGCCAGTGAGGAGGATCAGGCCATTTGGCTTGGCAATTTCTTGATTTACCATTTCAAGCAAGCGGTTTTCCATCCCTAAACCCTCAAAGGGGATCGTTAAAGTTTCCGGATTCAAAATTCTAAGCACTATCGATTCTCCGTAGGCGCCTGGAAGCATCGAGGTTCTGACCTCAATTTCCATATCACGGATTTTAATACTAAAGCGGCCGTCTTGAGAATTGCTTTTGATATTTAGTTTAAGGCCAGAAATTAATTTAACTCGAGAGAGGATTTGATTGTAAATCTTTTTATTGAAGGTGGTGATGTTGTGGAGCACGCCGTCTAAGCGGTAGCGGAGTCGCGTGTCGGCCTCCTCGGGCTCAATGTGAATGTCGGAGGCACCAATTTTAATCGCCCCAGCCAACATAATTTCTAAAACACTGGAGATGCTTCCGGTTTTTAGTGAAGTTTCGCTTTCTTCGGCAAACATTTTTATAATTTCGTCAGTGGTCACTAACTTTTCAAGCAGACTGGCAATTTCTTCATCAGAAATATCAATTACCCCTGATTTAGCCTTGGATGAAGCGGAGATTTCTAAATAACGCTCCCAAGCATGATTTAAACTTTCCGCTGAGGCGAGGTAAACATTTAGTTGGTAATTTTTATCTTTCAATTCTTGGATAACTCTTTGGGTTGGGAGCTGATTAGGGGATTGAATGGCCACATATAGCTCTTTACCTACCACTTTAAACGCGGCGAGATGAGCCTCATGCGCTTCGGCCTCGGGGATTAAACGCAGGGCGTCGGTATTAATTGGGAATTTAGTGAGATCGATGTAAGGAATGCCGTATTTTATTGAAAGAGTTTGAGCAAGAGCCTCAGCTTCTCTGGTTTTTAATTCATCCAGTTTTTTTTCTTGCTTCTCTTCTTTAAAATCAATCGTCATAAAACTATTGTAACATAACAACTAGCATATTTAAGGATAAATAATAGATTGACGCGGTATGATAGAATGACGTAATGAAGCGGTTAAGTGAAAATTTGGAAACGACGCAAACTTTGGCCGAGGAGTGGCTTAAAAATCATCTTTTTTTACAAAAAGGTTCACCAAAACAGGCCACGGTGGTGTTTTTATCTGGTGATTTGGGGAGTGGTAAAACCACGTTTACTCAACACTTGGCTAAGTCGCTTGGAGTAGAGCGCACGGTGCCAAGTCCGACGTTTGTTATCCGTCGTGATTATGATCTTAAAGAAAATTCAGGTGGCTACAAAAAATTAATTCATATCGACTTTTATCGACTGAAAGGTCCGGAGGAACTTAAAACAATTGGCTGGGAAGAAATTTTAAAAAATCCTGAAAATTTAATTTTAGTAGAATGGCCGGAGCGCGTGGGGGAGGGTTCGGTTAATTCCAACTTCCATCTCCACTTCCGCACCCTCGACGAAAACTCCCGAGAAATAATCTTTTCTGCTTAATAAGACCTTGACTTCTAGCTTCCAATGGTGTAGAATCTTTGCAGTTCTTTGATTTGGGGAGGTGTGTTGCCTACCCGCGAGGACAAGCCCCTTGATCTAATAGGTTGAGGGAAGTCTGACTAATAGTCGGAGAAAGGGTGTTGTGATGCCTCCTAAGTATGAACTTTCTGTTGGTGGCGTTAGTGTTGAAGCCGTGTTTAATAAACTCGGCGGGCCTGAAGGGGCGAAGCGGTTACTCAGTGGTGAACTTGCTGTCTCTGAAAAAAAGCGTCGTTGGAGAATAGACAAGAACGGATGGATTCGTTTCTCTTTCTTCTCGACAGGGACACCTAATTGGGGGTGGCCAAATTGGTTCCACGAGAATGGATACAATGTGGATAACGTGGCGGCAAGTATGTTGCATGAGTCACCAGTTATGGTCACACCGAGAGGCACAACGTACGAAGTGGTAATTTTGCCAGGTAGGCTCTGGGAGGACGAAGGACGAACCCTTCGGAACATTCGCAGATATTGTGACTGGCATAACCTTATCTACGGTAAGGATCAGAGTGCTGAAATTATCTGCTGGGTTCGCCGGATTTTCCCTAATGATGAGATCGGGGCGATGGGGCTTAAGTCTATCTTTGGTCTGCACGAGCCCATCAAAATCGCTCGGTTCTCACGTCCGCATTTCATCGGAGTTTCCAGTCGTGGCGCTGGTGGTGGTTTTATTGTAGGCGAAGACAGCCCTGACTATCAATGGGGTATTGACGATGGCTTTGCCGTTCTTGTCCCTCCGGTTAGTCCGCAGGTCTTGGAATCCTAAATCTTTTGGATCCTTAGACCTTGGGCCCCGTTCACCGATTGGTGGATGGGGCTTTTTTATTTTGCAAAGGGTTATTATGCTAAAATGCAGGCAAATGAAAGAGAAATTGAATTTTAAACACACGGTAGTTTTGCTTGATGTGCATGCGATATTGCATCGGGCGTATCATGCGATACCGGACTTTGTGTCGGCGTCGGGGGAGCCAACGGGCGGGCTTTATGGCTTGTCGAGTATGTTGATGCGGATTATTACGGAACTAAAACCGGATTATATTATCGCTTGCTACGATCGCGCTGAAGCAACGTTTAGGAAAGAAATTTATGATAATTACAAAGCTGGTCGACCAAAAACTGATGAAGCGTTGGTGGCGCAAATTATTTCTTCCCGAAAAATATTTGAAGGATTTAATATTCCAATTTACGACAAAGCCGGCTTTGAGGCGGACGATATTATCGGCACGGCGGTAGAAGAATTAAAGGATCATAAAGATCTGCGAGTAATTATTGCCTCCGGCGATATGGACACCATGCAACTCGTGGATGATGATCGCGTGCTCGTTTACACTTTAAAAAAAGGTTTGAACGACACAATTTTGTATGACGAAAAGGCGATGGTGGCCAGATTTGGTTTTGAACCCAAACTTTTGCCGGATTATAAAGGTTTGGCGGGAGACAATTCCGACAACATTATTGGCATCCGCGGGATTGGCGAAAAGAGTGCCACAACTTTAATCGGAACCTTCGGCTCACTTGAAAGTATTTATAAAAAGTTAAAAAAGAGTGATGAAGAATTCTTAAAAGCGGGAGTGAAGGCCCGAACCTTGGAACTTTTAAAAGCTGGTGAAGAAGAGGCGCTGTTTTCTAAAACCCTCGCCACGATTCGTCGCGATGCACCGATTGAGTTTAAATTCCCTGAAAAAGTTTGGAAAGAAACCTTTGACGTTAAGGTTGCCGAAAAAGTTTTTACCGAATATGGATTCAAAAGTCTCTTCGCCCGACTTCAGAATCTAAACGGTAAATCAGAAGAAAAGGAGGTCGAGCAGATCGAGAAAAAAATAATAGAACCCAAAGCAATACTTGCCGCTTGGTTATTAAATTCCGAGGACACAAATCCAGAACCGGAGAAAAGTTTAAGTGAGTTGGAGGCGGAACTGAAAAAAACCGGCAAACTTTGGGAGGTTTATGAAAAAATTGAGTTACCCCTAATCCCAATTCTTAAGCGCCAGAACGAGCGGGGGATGCTGATTGATGTGAAGCAGATGGAGAAACTTTCAAAAGATTCACATGTGGAACTTACTAAACTTGAAGGTGAAATTTATAAATTAGCCGGACGAGAGTTTAATATAAATTCTCCTAAGCAGCTTGGTGAAGTTTTGTTTGATGGATTAAAGTTAACAGCCAAAGGGTTAAAGAAGACGGCTGGTGGTGCGCGCAGCACGCGAGAGTCAGAACTTTTAAAGTTAAAAGACACACACGCCATTATCCCGGCAATTCTCAAACAGCGCGAATTACAAAAATTGCTCTCCACTTACATTGACGCAATTCCTAAACTTGTGGCGGCAGATGGGCGATTGCACACCACACTGAACCCAATGGGCGCGGCCACGGGGAGATTTTCTTCAATCGATCCAAATCTCCAAAACATTCCAGCTGGCGAGGGATTGGCGAAAGAAATTCGGCGGACGTTTGTGGCGACCCCCGCTGCTAGCGGGGCGGGGCCCGGGTTTGAACTTTTAGCTTTTGATTACTCACAAATTGAAATGCGCGTGCTCGCGCTACTCTCGGGCGATGAAGTTTTAACCGAAATTTTTAAAACCGGCGCCGACGTGCACACGAGCGTTGCTGCGCGCGTTTTCCGCGTGGCGGAAGGCGAGGTGACAAAAGAGATGAGGAGAAAAGCCAAAGTAATTAATTTCGGGATTATCTACGGCATGGGCGTAAATGCTTTACGCGCCAATCTTGGGAGCACGCGCGAGGAGGCGGCGCTCTTTTATGAAAATTATTTTGCCACCTTCCCAAAAATTAAAAATTATTTTGATAACGTGATCGCCGATGCCACAGCCAAAGGATAT
This sequence comes from uncultured Candidatus Saccharibacteria bacterium, assembly GCA_964648765.1. GTDB lineage: Bacteria > Patescibacteriota > Minisyncoccia > Phycocordibacterales > JACOZG01 > JBBTTN01. The sequence goes on along the minus strand of CAZYLF010000001.1, from coordinate 57,840 downwards.
ACAGAAACATTTTTTGGGCGTCGCAGACAATTCCCTGGGCTTAAATCTAAAGTGCCATTTATCCGCGCTTCGGCTGAGCGTATGGCGATGAATGCGCCACTGCAAGGTACGGCCGCCGACATTGTGAAGCTCGCGATGATTAAGGCCGACAATGCGATCGCTGAATCTCCACTAAAAAACAGCGCCTTTCTCCTCCTCCAAATCCACGATGAGCTGATGTATGAAGTTAAAACGGAGGATCTCCCAAAAGCGATTGAGATAATAAAGCCCGCCATGGAATCTATCATCACCGACCCAATCCCGTTCACCGTCACCGCCAAAAAAGGGCTCAACTGGGCCGAATTAGCCTAAAGCGCTTGACAAATATCCTGATTCGTGTATAATGGTAGGTAGATGGTGTCAATGCGGCACCTCAGAACGTTCGTTGAGATAGAGGAGACGAATTATGGTCAGCGTTACCTACAAGCAGTTTTGTGAAATGATGGCGGCTTTCAAAGCTGTCATCATCGCCGCAGTTGGCGCCAATGGTGGCCGCCCGTGCTTTGTTGGATTTGAACTCTCGTTCAAGATCCGGGAGAAGATCCGGACGGCGGCCGCGCAGTGGGGCGAAGGGAAGTCCGAGGAGGCGGTTGAAACACTCCGAAATGCGGAGAGTCACTTCAAGCGCCAACAGGTTGCGTACCTGCGGGCCCACGCGACGGAGAAGCTAGCATCGCTCATCGCGGAGCTTTCGACCAAGGGTGTCGAGAATGATCTTCTCGATCCGGCCCGATTGTTGCTCCAAGCGTTGGACACGTGCGCGGTTGAAAGCAAGAATGTGGATGTCACCAAGGCGTCGAAGGACTACTGGGTGATTGTCGACACTTGCGAAGCTGCCGTCACCGCTCAGGAGAAGCGGAACGCCGATCGCAAGAAGGCGCAAGCGCAGGCGGCCAAGCAGCGCGAGCAGCAGAGCGAGGCCCAAAAGCAGGCGGCGCTCGCAAACCAGGGCCAGTCCCTGGTCGAGCAGTTTGCTGATATCATGTAACTAGGCAATAGCCGGGCCGGTTGGTATTAAAAACATCAACCGGCCTTTTCATTTGTCCCAAAAGCGACCCGTGTGAAGGGGGGGGCTTGACAAATATCTTGATTCGTGTATAATGGACTGCAGGTAGTGTCACTTCGGCACTGCAAAAGCAACTTGATTTGGAAGGAGAATCACATGGCAGGACCAAACACTGTACCAACCGTTGCACTTTTCACTGGGCTTCTCAATACACTCAAGGTGGAGATTGAGAAGGCCACGGGGAGGGATCTCAAAGGTGAAGAGGTGGGTGATGGCCGCTCGCGATTTCGGCATTTCATACTTACGGCAGACATCAAACAGAAGATTAAGGATGTCGTCACGCTGTGGGGGACTGCGCCGCAGCGCGCGGTTGATGTGCTCGTCGAAGTGACGCAGCATTTCAGAAACAAGCAGGTGAAATTCCTGAGGTCATCGACGATTCCGAACTTGAAAGTTGCGATTGATGATCTCCAAAATGTAAGTGAGGACGACATCAACGACATTCGCCAGATGGCGTGGGAACTGGAACAGTACGTCTCTGGCGAAACGTTCGATCTGGACGAGGCGTCCAAGTTGTACTGGGAGCTCGTTGAAAATCTCGAAGCGGCGCAGGAAGAAGGGGAGCAGAAGCTCCAGGCGCAGAGTCAGGAGCTGCTCAGTCAGTTTGCCGAATTGGTTGGCTAGTATAGCCCCGCAGAGTGCGGACGGGCCAGTTAGTGTGAAGACACTAACTGGCCTATTTCTTTACCTCATTACCCCTTGACTTTTAGTTTAAAATAGTGTAGGATGTAAGTTGATATAAATCTTCGCCGTGTGGTGGAGATAATGGGCAGATCTTTACGGAGAAAGCGATGTTCAATGTGACAGTCAGAACGGTAGTGACAGCTGCAAATGGCCTCTTTTGGGGCAAAGCCGTTGATGCGAATGGTGTCGAGTACTGGTTCGGGCAGCTGGGTTGTCGTGACGTCAGTTTCGATTGGGGAAAGGGCAACCTCTCATTTCAGGAAGTTCATGGGGACGAGATTGTCCCGCCCGTGGCCGGAAAGACCATTGTCGTTATCGCCTCGGTTTCGGCCGAAGACGCGGCAAAGAAGAACCCAAGCGCCACTGGCTGGTGTCACTTGGGACAGTTCGAGTCAGCGCGAACCGATCAGCTTGAGTTTGTGATGGAGTGTGATCGCGAGATGTTTCAGGTTGAGAAGAATCTGAAGCGCATTGAAGCGGAACAAGCCATGCTCAAGAAGGTTCGTGATGAAGAAGATTGTCTGAAACCGCCAAGCTTGGAGCGAGCAATTGAGCTTGATTGGAAGGAGCTGTCGCGTTCGGGTCGACAGGTGATCATGGTTCCACCCGACGGAAATAGGAAGAATGCTCGTCCTTTCTACCTCCGACCGGCGAAGACGAAGAAGTTGCGTAGGCTTCAACGTGAGCGGGCGGCGGTGGGTGCGGCTAAGTAGTTCTCAAAGGGGGTAGGCAAATGGCGGGGGCCAAATGCCGGGCCGGTTGATGTGAAAACATTGACCGACCCATTTTTTTGTTTAATTAGTACTTGACTTTTAGTTTAAAATAGTGTAGGATGTAAGTCGGAAACAAACAAATGGAGTAGGCGATTGTCGCCCCCCCTAAAGTGAACATTGAGATATGGGAGAACTATTATGTTGGGCAAGAAGAACGGCCGAGTGCGTGTGGCAACAATCACCAAGGTTTTGGCGGACCGTGGACTTGTCTTTGCCTACGAGGCTGAGACGCAGCTCATTTTCGGTCTTCACAAGAAGACCTACGGTCGGGTAATGCCAGATCGGAAGTACGCCCTGCCCAAAATTCACATTTCTGCCCATGGGGCAGCGGATGTGAACGAAGACATGGTCGGGAAGACCGTCGTCTTCATTGAGGGGGAACCTTCGGGTGACGGCAAGCTCCGTGCGGAGCGCTGGGCATTTGTTGGTGAGTATGCCAAGCGCGCCTTCGGCACCTTTCGGGTGTCGCTCGTGATGGAAGGGCTGGATGAGGGGTTGGACTTCTCACCCCTCACACCTGTTGAGGGAGTGACGTTATGGCAGCTCGCTGAGAAGGCTGGCTACGACATCCACCTCACCGCTCTGGAGACGAGTGACGGCTCAATGCTGCTCTCCGAGATGGGTGGCCTGAAGTGGGAACGCTACAAGCCTGACGCGCAGTCTCGGGATGGTGGCACGTGGGTGCACTGCGCAGATCCGCGATCGTTGGTGCAGGAGGCCACAAAGAAAAAGAGGAAGCTTCGTTCGGGACTGGACGTGGGGAAAGCCCACCAGAGAGGCGAGTAAAAAAAAGGGGGCGGATGCACTTGTGCATTCGCCCCTGTTTTGTTTTTACGCGGCTTTTTTGTTTGGTAACACACGCGAAATTCGCAAATTAGAAGCTAGTCCAATTTTTGAACAAGTCCAAATAAACCACTTCGCCGGATCAAAGGCCCACCACTCAATACCGGTACGGTAATCGTGCGGCAGATCGTGGTGTCGATTGTGACTATTGCCCTCGCCCCAAGTGAGGAGAGAAACAATAAAACTTGAACGCGAGGTGTTCTCGGTGTTGTATTCTTGATCGCCAAAAAAGTGAGCGATCGAGTTTACGCTGAAGGTCATGTGCCACTGGATTAAAAGTTTGATAAATCCAGCGGTCATCAAGCTCCCTAACCATTCGCCAAACAAGAGGCCGCCAATAATCATCGGCACAATAAACGTCATTGTTACTTCAAGTGGCAGATCCCACTTGTTTTGCCAGGCCACGCGTGGGTTCTTGAGTAAATCCTTAACCATTTTTTCATCTGGGTAAGTTTTTCGTAGTACCCAACCCAAATGCGCCCAAAGGAATCCTCGTTTGGCGTTGTACGGATCACCACCTTTATCCACATATGTGTGGTGGGCACGGTGGAGTGCCGGCCAACTAATAGCTGAACCTTGAAAGGCTCCTGCGCCAAATAGCAGGTAATACCATTCCAAAACCCCCCTCGCTTTATGTGAGCGATGAGAGAAGTAGCGATGATAACCCGCCGTGATGGCGGTGGAGGTGAGAACAAACCACACCACCGCAAGTACGCCGCTCCGCCAGGTGCCAGTCACACTTTCAACACCTAAACACCAACAAAGTATTCCGAAAAATGCCACAACGTGCACAAAGGCAACCACAGTTACCTTTTGCCAATCATATCCTGGGATTGGCCCGAATTCGTCAGACTTTACCATGATTACCTCCTTTCGTTTAAACAAAGTTCTATCCTTAACCAGTGTAGCACTTATGCTACAATCTCCGCATGTCACAGTATTATCGAGGGCAAAGGTCAAGAAATATTTTTGATCCGGAGGATAAAAAACCATACCGCCTAAGTCGCTCAAAAATTGAGAATTATTTGCGTTGCCCGCGCTGTTTTTACCTAGACCGTCGTTTGGGTGTTGACCAACCGCCAGGTTTCCCTTTCTCCTTAAACGCGGCAGTTGATCATTTGCTTAAAAAAGAGTTTGACTCACATCGGCGGCTGGGCGAGGCGCATCCACTGATGAAAAGTTATGGAGTTAAGGCCATCCCATTTAAACACAAAGATTTAGACAAGTGGCGAGAGAATTTTGTGGGCGTGGAACATTTACACTCGCCAACTAATTTATTAATCACCGGCGCCGTGGATGATGTGTGGCAATTAGAAAACGGTGATTTAATCGTGGTGGATTATAAAGCCACGAGTAAAGATGAGGAGGTGAGTTTGGATGCCGAGTGGCAAAAGGGTTATAAAAATCAGATGGAGATTTATCAGTGGCTATTCCGACAGAATGGATTCAAGGTTTCTCCCACCGGTTACTTTGTGTATGTAAATGGTAAGCGTGATGCCGAAGCTTTTGATGCTAAGTTAGAGTTTGAGGTTAAGTTAATTCCATACGATGGCGACCCTTCTTGGGTAGAGCCAACTTTGTTAAAGTTAAAAGAGTGTTTGGTCGGCCAAGATATTCCACCGGCTGATACTGCTTGCGATTATTGTCTTTATCGAGAGCATGCTGGCATGGCCTTCAGAAATCATGAAGTAGCTAAACGTAAAAATCCTAACCCTCAATCCACATTATTTAATTAAAATTATGAAAAAATTATTTTTTATTATTGTTCTTGGGTTAGTAGTTTTTTTAGCGTGGCAATTTATTAAACCAAACGATGTCCAAACGGAAGTAAAATTTGAAGACAAAAATGAGGTAAGTAAATTTAATTTTAAAATTAATGAAGTAAATGATTCAGGCCGGAAGGGCGAGGTGGAGATTACACAAACTAAACCAGATGATTTCACTTTAATTTCCATTAAACTTTCTGGTGGAGAAAAGGATACTCCAGAGCTCGCGGCACTCCACACGGGTGAGTGTAAAGATGAATTTACAACTCCGCTTTGGCCTGTAAATAAAATAGTAAATGAACGGTCTGAAACCACGCTAGAGATGTTGCCAAGCACCTTACTAGATCAAGCCCCGCTTTCGCTTAAAGTCTTTTCAGGCCTCGAGCCTTTAATTGAACTTGTGGCTTGTGCTGATATAATGAAGTAATTATGGAATACTGGGAAATCATTTTACGTTTAGTGCTCGCCTTATTATTAGGCGGTTTCTTGGGTCTCGAGCGCACTTTGGCCCACAAGGTGGCCGGATTACGCACCTTTGCCTTGGTGAGTTTAGGCTCAGCTTTGTTTGTAATTATTGGTGAGGTGGTTGCTCAAACCGCCGGTGGTTATGGTATTGATCCAATCCGTATGGCTTCGCAAGTGGTGGTGGGCATCGGCTTCTTGGGTGCAGGTTTAATTATTTTTAAAGAATCAAAGTTAAGTGGTTTAACCACGGCCGCAGGACTTTGGGTGTCAGCGGGTCTCGGAATCGCCGCCGGCTTTGGACTTTACTTCCTTTCGATTATTGCACTCATTCTTACTCTGTTTGTGCTTGTAGTACTTTGGATGATCGAGAATAAATTGAAGGCTCGAGCTGGCGACCATGCCGAGAACTGAACAACTCAAACAAATAAAAAACGAAGTTTTAAATTTAGTTTCTTCTCCACTTTATTCTTATCGCACTGAAAATAATTTCTTTCCCGTTATTGGCGAGGGGAGTCACTCGGCGGAAATAATGTTGGTGGGTGAGGCACCAGGGCAAAATGAGGCTAAAACTGGCCGACCATTTTGTGGATCATCTGGACGCGTACTCGATCAACTTCTAGCTTCAGCGGGACTCGCGCGAGATAAAGTTTACATAACCAATATTGTGAAGGATCGACCGCCAGAGAATCGCGACCCAACACCAGAAGAAATTAGACTTTATGGCCCTTTCCTTGATCGACAGTTAGAAATAATAAAACCTAAAACCGTGGCCTCGCTTGGGAGGCACTCGATGAAATATTTGATGGAGAAATTTAATTTGATGCACTTGTTTGAACCGATTAGTAAATTGCATGGTAAAAAGTTTGAAGCCGAAATGCCATATGGTAAGGTGAAGTTCGTGTCGCTTTATCATCCAGCCGTGGGAGTTTATAATGCTGGCAAAATTCCTGAATTGAAAAAAGATTTTAAAAATATTTTATGAAATTACTATCTTGGAATGTTAACGGTTTGCGGGCGGTGGAGCGTAAAGATGCGCTCAAGATTCTTGAGGGTGTTGAATACGATATTGTCGGCCTGCAAGAAACCAAGGTTTCGGCTGATACCAAATTATCTGACGCGCTAACAAGGCCGAAAGGTTACGAATCATTTTGGGATTATTCAACTGAGAGAAAAGGCTACAGCGGTGTTGTAATTTATTCTAAAATTAAGCCGGAAAAAGTTACTAAAGATTTTGGCAAATATGATCTCCTGACCAAAGAGGGGAGATTGATCCAGCTCAGCTTCCCCGATTTTGAATTTTTTAATATCTACTTTCCTAACGGCAAGGCCCGCCAAGAGCGCTTGGATTATAAAATGAAGTTTTATGAGCAGTTCAAAAGTTATTTAGGAGATTTGCTGAAGAAGAAAAAATCAGTAATTTTTTGTGGTGATGTAAACACCGCTCACACAGAAATTGATTTGGCGCGACCGAAGGAGAACCAAGACGTGTCGGGATTCTTGCCCGGAGAACGAGCCTGGATGGATGAAATCATTAAGCTCGGCTTTGTTGACACTTTCAGAATGTTTAATAAAAAAGGTGAGAATTATAGTTGGTGGGATCAGAAGTCGAACGCTCGCGATCGTAACGTGGGCTGGAGAATTGATTATTTTTTTGTTTCTAAAGATTTAGAGAAAAAGGTAAAAAGTGCAGAAATTTTAAAAGATATTTATGGTTCGGATCATTGCCCTGTAAGTTTAGAGATAAGATGATCACAATAATTTATGGCACAGATAAAGATAAGGCGCGCGCCAAGTGGCGGAAGTTAGTGGAAGGGGCGAAAGAGAAAGACAGTGAAATTTTTACCTTTCACAGTGAAAGTTGGAGTGAAGAAAAGTTTGAGGAATTAATTAATGGCCAGAATATTTTTGGTAATAAACTGGCAATTATTTGTGATCACTTGCTTACAAACGTTGAAGCGGAAGAATTTGTTGCAAAGAGAGCAGAAGATTTAGTAAATTCCCCAAATAACTTTTTGCTTTTAGAAACGGAAATTTCAAAAGATCTCTTAAAAAAGTTAGAGAAGGTTGAGTCGAAAGTTGAAAATTTTGAATTAAAACAAAAGATCGTAAATCAATATGAGGGATTTAATATTTATTCAATTACCGACGCGCTCGCTGCGCGTAATCGTAAGCAAGTTTGGATTTTGTTAACTCAAGGTTTGGAGGAGGGGTTAGAAGCCGAAGAAATTTTTTGGAAGTTTGTTTGGCAGGTAAAAAATTTGCTTTTAGTTAAGGCGATGGGGGATAGGTCCGTGGCGTCTATGAAGCCATACCCTCTAAGCAAGGCTAGGGGGTATGTTAAAAATTTTACTCATGACGAGTTGAGTAAACTCTCCTCGCGCTTACTCCACATTTACACCGATGCCCGTAAAGGCAAACAAGATTTTGCTACCGCGCTCGAGAGGTTGGTATTGGAATACTGATATGGTTATAATGGAACAATTATGAAAAATTCATGGGAAACATATTCAGGAGATGATGGCAAAACAAAGGAGTTTGAAGCTGTGTCTACTATTGAGTGTGACTGGAATAGTGGCGGTTATTTGAGTGCACAGGATAAGGACGATAACGATTCAGCCCAAATGATAGTCCGTGATTGGGTGGAGAAACATTTGCCTAAAGAAGATGCGGATAAATGGGGTAGGATGAGAAGGGAGGATAAAATAAATATACTACTCGATTGGGCAAAAAATAATCAACCTAAACATTGGAATCCCCTCGAGCCTCTAAGCATGGATGAAAATGGTGAAAAGCATAATGTTTTCGCTGGCGATTTATATGCCGAGGTTGCGGAAGCTTTAAATATTGATATGGAGGATTTACATGAACTTAAATTTTTTACCTCAGCAGATACACCCCTAGACACACTCTACGGCACGGACGCCTTTTTTGAGTTTAAAGGAAGTGTTTTAAGAATAGATGTGACTACTAATCCAGAAAAGGTAAAAACAAACGGTGACATAGTTATTTTGCTTGGTGATCTTAAAAATGCTCAACAGACCAAAGTTCATGCAGAAATAATCGGGAAATCACTTTCTCGAAAATTAATTTCAGATGGGAACGCCAAAATGATGGAGAAAAGAAGGGTGGCCTAAAATTGACATTATTTGTTAGGTGTGCTAGCCTCCAGAGCAGAAAGGGGGGAAAATGAAAGTACCTTTGAAGTTGGAGTTTCGGTGTCTCGCGTGCGGTAAGCACTATAGGGTGGGGGAAAAAACCTTCAGAAAATTTACCACAGTAAAAGTGGAAGAGACTTTGGAGGACCATTTTAAGAAAGGGGCGGTAGGGGCCGTTTTAGTTTTTGAGGAGAGTTGCCCGAAGTGTAAACCCAACGGGCGTTCGAGGGCAGAAGTCAGGCCACTTTATCCTGATAAGAAACCGGAAGCAAGTTAGGTCACACAGGGCGCGTAGCACATGCTATGCGTCCTTTTTTTTGTTAAACAGTGTCCGCCCGGTAGGAATCGAACCTACGACCGTCTGCTTAAAAGGCAGCTGCTCTACCGACTGAGCTACGGGCGGAATGCTTATTTTTACCACAATGTATGGCTAAAAGCCAGGAGTACTTGACAAATTGGGCTATTTTATGCTACAATGGAAATAGTAATGTAAGGCGTGGTGGTGATTCTCAGGTGCGCTTTTGAAGATACGAAAGGGTGAATCAGTAATGAAAGAGAAATTGAAGGTTGTGTTGCTGGTGGTCGTTGTGACCTTGTCTATGTATGGTTCTACTGCTCTTCTCTGCAGAAGGGAAGGGGAGGAGGCGGGAAGTAAGGACATTTGGACCACGATCCACGAGGACATGGCAAAAAAATTCTCGAGCGTGCGCTCGGGATAAACAGAACTTTGAAAAAAGGGACAGGTCATGAAAAAGTTAGTGAATGAAGCAGCTGAAGTGATTGTGCCCGATCAGGGCGAGATGGACTACAACCTCGGAGTCATGGAGTTGTTTGAGGTGCTTTTCAACCAGGTTGAAGAGGGGGCAGTCAGTCTCGAGCGGGCGGGTAATTTTTTCCCCACCAAGCTGATTGATTAATAACTAGACTGCTTCGGTGGCTCAAAAAAATAGGCGTTGCGTCGTTAAGATGCAACGCCTATTATTTTTTGTCTAAAATTTTAAAGTGGCCAGTCGAGAGCGAAGGCGCCGGCGCCGGAGAGGATGAGGGAGAGGGCTATGGCGGTAATGAGTATTTTGTTCTGCCAACTGGTTTTACTAAATAAAGTTGCGATAACCAAAACAATTGCCGTGATTTGGGTGTAAGCACCAAGAAAAATTAAAAATCCAGCCACCAGTGAGATGAGATTTAAGGTCTGATTAAGTTTGTCGGTAGTTAAACCATTATAATTTTTAAGTCCACTAATTATTAATAATACCCCAAGCCCCAAGCGCAAAATTAAGGGAGCAAAAAAACTATAATTCAAAAGATCTGGAAAAAGATTAAACATTAGGCTATTGTAGCGTGAATCAACTAAATGAAAAAGGACATAGTGGTAATAATTCATAATGTACGCAGCACGGAGAACGTGGGTAGCATTTTCCGTACCGCAGAAGCGGCCGGGGTGAGCAAAATTTACCTCACTGGCTACACACCCTCACCACTAGATCGTTTTGGTAGGGCCAATAAAAAGCTCACCAAAGCCTCACTTGGGGCAGAGGGGTTTGTGAAGTGGGAGGCAATACCAAGTGTTTCAGTTTTGTTTAATAAATTGAAAGGTCTAAATTACGAGTTAGTCGCTCTTGAGCAAGATCCAAAGTCGGTTAATTACAAAAAAATAAAATTAAAAAGTAAGGCGGCTATAATTGTGGGTAACGAAGTAGGGGGGATAGAAAAAAGTATTTTAAACAAAGTTGATGTGATTGCCGAGATACCAATGAGTGGTCGCAAAGAGTCACTCAACGTGGCGGTGGCCTTTGGGATTTTTGCATTTAACTTACTCGAGCACTAGTTCTACCTCATCGTCCTTTTCAAATTTCAAATTGCCTTCTTGATTTAAGTAAATCCGCCACTGACCTAAAAAGTTTTTTTGATTTAAATTTTCTGCCAAGCAGTCGTTGTAATTAAGTTTCAACACTGCCTCTAAGCAAAGGGGAGTGAAGACATGATTAATTTTAATTGGGCTTGTACACTTTGGGATGCTTTCAAACTCGCTCTCACAGCCGGCGGGTGGAGCGAGCCTGGGGCAAGAGCCAATAAACTGCGGGGTAAAACTTTGAGTTTCAGCTAAATAACCACTACAGAGATTTTCTTTGAATGACACGCCCACTGGCGAGCGGCCCATATTTAAATAAACTTTTTCGCCTGGGGCGAGGTAGATGTCTTCAAGATTATTAATTTGGCTTGCAATAAAGGTGCTTGCGCCTTGAGGTATGGTGATTTGCTTATCAGCAATCTCAATTTTTAATCCTGAAAGTTTAAGTGGGGTTATTACTTCTTCCTCCAAACTAGCAATTAAATAATCACCACTCTCGGCCCACTCAAAAATTAATGGACTTTTAGGTTTGTTGCCCATTAAATAAATAAGCGCAATAAATACAATCACAATACCGATATCAATTAATTTTTCTTTTTTGAACATTTTATTTTTGGCAAGTAGGGCAGAAGTGCGTGCCGCGACCGTTTTGTTTAACTTTCTGAATCATTTTAGCGCAAGTTAAACATTTGTCACCCGCGCGATCATAAACTTTTAAGAATTTAGCAAAGCCGCCTTCTTCACCACCGGCGCGGCGGTAATCACGGATTGAGGTGCCGCCTTTAGTAATTGCTAATTTTAAAATTTTTTTAATGTTTTGATAAAGTAAATTTATTTCGCTTTCATTTAACTTATTCACTGTGCGACTTGGCAAAACCTTGGAGGCAAATAAACTCTCATCAGCGTAAATGTTGCCAATACCAGAAATTAAAGTTTGATCAAGAAGGAATTGTTTAATTTTCTTTTTTGGATGTTTAGTGAGAATTGATTCAAAATATTTTAGAGTGAAATTCTTTTCTAACGGCTCGGGGCCGAGGTGAGCGGTAAATTTTGGCCAATCTCCATTTGGGATTAATTTAATCCAGCCAAACTTGCGTAAGTCGTTGAAGTAAAGTTTAGAGCCATCAGTGAAATGGAAAATTACTCGCGTGTGTTTGGTTGGATCGCCCGGGTGGCCACCAATTACCAACTTACCCTTTGTGGGCTTATAAATTAATTGCCCGGTCATTTTAAGATGCACGGCAATTTTAAAATTATTTAAAAGTTCAAAGTTTAAGATTTTTGCTCGGCGCTCAACACTTATAATTTTTTGATTTTTAATTTGCGCATTAAATTTTTTAGGGAGAGAGAAGTGGAGACTTTTTACCCACAGAAATTCCGCGTGGGAGATAATTTTACCAATCACCACGCGCGCGAGGTCTCTTCTTAGTGTTTCAACTTCGGGTAATTCGGGCATATTCTTCGCGTACCACCTCGGCATCGTCCCAAGGAGTTTTGGTGTTATTGGCTTCCATAATATACGGGTCCGTGCCCTTACCGGTGATTAAAATTACTTCTCCAGGTTTGGCACTTGAGAGGGCTTTATTAATCGCTTCTCGACGATCCATTATAATTTCAAAATTATTTTTCTTTATCCCTCTTGCAATATCTTCCACAATTGCGCGTGGGTCTTCATCATAGGGATCCTCGTTTGTGAGAATTATCTGTTTACAATATTCTCCGGCAATTGAGCCCATCACTGGGCGCTTCCACTTGTCGCGGCCCCCACCAGTGCCACCAAGCACGCAAATCTTGGAATCATTTTTGTAAACTTGATACGCCTTGGTAAGTGAGTCGGCGGTGTGAGCATAATCCACAATTACCCTAAAAGGGGAGGAGATTACTAACTCCATTCTGCCGCGCACTAAGTTAAGTTTTCTTATTGCGCGCTCGATTATTTCTGGGCCTATTAATCTTTGACGGGCGTACACAATAGCCCCAAGCAAATTATAAATATTAAATATCCCAGGCAGGCTAGAAGTAAATTTAGTCTTTTCAACCGTAAGAGTTATTCCCGCATCAGTGGTTTGCCAAGGCACACCATGATCAAGACTAAAGGGGAGTTTGTGTTCTGCATTAATTGCCAAAAATTTGCCCGCTTCCTTATCATCAGCATTAGCGATGATAATTCTGTCTTTCTTTTTTGAGCGTTCAAGCTCGCGCGCGATTTTTAATTTAGCTTTTAGATAATTCTCATACGAGCCATGAGACTCAATGTGTTCTGGCGAGATGTTGGTAAAAATAAGGGCGTTGGGTGATAGGAATTTATGACGGAATTGGAGCACGGCTTCTGATGTCATCTCAATTATTGCGTGAGTGGCGCCAGCTTTTAATCCCTCGGCTAAAAGTTTTTGGAGGAACCAGCGACCCTGCACCGTCATTTTAAATTTATTAGGCTCACTCCGACCAGGGATTTTGTGGCGGATTGTACTGGCCACAATAGTTTGTTTACCCGCTTCTTCTAAAATTGCGTTCACCATTTCTGTGACCGTGGATTTACCTTTGGTGCCGGTGACCAAAATCACTTCTAACTTACGAGCCGGAAAGCGGTAGTAAAGCGCTCCAGAAAAAGAGAGCAAGTAATGATAAATTGGTTGGGTAGCGCGAAATAGTTTTTTAGGAATTATTTTGCGGCCCAAATTTAAGATTGGTTCGAGTTTCATATTTATTTACCTAAGTGACGTAAAGCCTCTTTGATTCTTGTTTTGGTATCAAGATCACTTGGGAGTTTTTTGAGCGCGTCGCGACTTTCAGCCAAAGTGTAGCCCAGCGCGCGCAGGGCCTCCACAGCCTCTGACTCATTTTTTAATGATTGATTAAATTCTTCATTATCACTTTGTTCTCCAGAAACTTTGTCTTTAAGTTCTAAAATAATTTTTTCCGCCCGTTTACGGCCAATACCAGACACAGAGGTGAGGTGCTCAAGATTGCCGGTGACAATTGATTGATAAAGTGTGGAGCTTGAGGCCATAGAGAGTATGGCAATTGCGCCTTTTGGGCCAATGCCCGACACCGAAATTAAGAGTTCAAAGAGCCTTAGATCCTTTTTGTCTAAAAAGCCGTAGAGATCTAAAGCATCCTCACGTACTGCCAAATAAGTGTGGAGACTTACTTTGCCCTCTTTTTTCGCCAAGAGGTTTTTAACTTCTGGGGTAACGGCAATCTCATACCCTACAGCATTAACGTCGAGAATTACTGATTTTTCGGTTACTTCAAGCACTTGGCCGGTTAAACGCCTGATCATAATTTAGTATCTTAGCGCATTATTGCCTTTTTCTCTAATTGATGTATACTCCTCACACAACTTATGCCAATCACAAAATCAGCCAAAAAAGCTTTGCGAAACTCCAAAAACAAACGGGCGTTTAATGTGAGCCGTAAAGATGCTTACAAAGAGGCCGTTAAGGATTTCAAAAAGGGTAAAGGCGACCTCGCTGGGGTTTACCAAGCGATTGATAAAGCCACAAAGCGCGGAGTTTTAAAGCCAAACACCGCCGCCCGTAAGAAGTCTCAAATGGCTAAATTTGTAGCCGTAGCTCCAAAGAAGAAGTAATTAAATAAATAAACAAAAAGACCCCCGCCAAAAGCTTATGCAATTGGTGGGGGTTTTAGGTTGATGTGGCAACACAGAGCTCACTGCCGTAACGGATAATTTCCTTTTTCGTTTCAGTTGAGCCATAGTCGCACATTCTGATGTGGCCGAATTCGTCCAAAACAAAATTATCGGAATTAGACCAGTGGTGAGTGCTGTAGATTTTTTTACCGAGAATTGGCAGAAATAATCTGTCTAAGTCTCGATAGTTTACTTCTGAAGAGGAACCCCTTTTTTGGATATTTAACAAACCAAAAAATGAGAAGTATGTTGGCATCACAAAGAGTTCTTTTCGGAGGATGCAGAAAGTAAACTCCTCCCAGTTTTCAATAATTCCTTTTAGTAACCACTCCTTTGGGCCATCAAAAGATCCAAAAGTTAAAGCAAGGTATGTTTTTAGTTTTCCTGCCCAAGCCCACTTTACGAGCATTATTAACGCCTCGAAAAATTGAATCTTTGCTATTTTGATCACAAAATGATCAAAAATTAGCACTAACCGATATGTTCCATGTTTGATGATCATTTAGATCACCTCCTTTCTGCTTACACAACTATCATATTTATGAAAATAGTCAAACGTGGTGCTCCCGGCAGAATCTCGCCCCACGGGCGCGGGTACTTTTCGGCCTCATTCTTCTGCAGCGAAAAGTCTTTCGATTCCTGACACGAGTGAAGTGGTTCACTCGCTTCGGGAGCAAACATTCACTTCGTTCATTTTTTGCTCCCGACAGGAATCGAACCTATATCACGAGATCCGCAATCTCGTGTTCTATCCATTGAACTACGGGAGCCTTATTTACAAATCAAGAAATCTGATGAAATTCTCGATTAGGTTCTCATCATGCCTTTCTTCTGGCAAATAGGCAAGTAGGTAACCTCGCACAGCGTCTGGGTCAATTTGATCTTCAAGTGGGATCACAATGTGGGGGAGGAGAATTTTATCAGTGTGGAGACGGAGTTCAGGACGCTCCTCAGGTTCTGAAAGTGAGAAGGCCTTTATCTCTTTATACGGATAGAGACGCTTCCCCACTCTTACTCCTTTGGTGCTGAGCGCAAAGTTCACCATTTCTGGAGCTCGCGCGTGGTGAGCCAAAACTGCAGCTGTTCCTACTAGTAAAATTATTGCAAGCAGAAAGTTTTGTACTAGCAAAGATATAATAATGAGCACGAGCGCCCCGCCACCAATCCAAGCAAACCATCTTATTGATCGAGGTTCGCCATCATTATGTTCCCAAGCTTGCCACTCAATTAGTTCTTCCATCGCTATCTATAATAGCATGTTTATAATCTTCAACATTGGGTTGGTTGAAAGTATTTACTCCCAAAAGCTTTCCTAAAAGCATTACTTCAATCATCCGCCACATCATATAGGCGCCAATTTCTTTAGGATTATTTTCCATTTCTAATTTTACAAAGGGCAACTCGTGATTTTTGTATGCAGTTTCAACGCCGTGGAAAATTGGTAAATTAAATTCGTTGGTAGGATTTAAAACAAAGAGCGTGGTTTTATCTTTCGGCCCACCGAGATCAAGTTGCGCCACGCTGTGGAGATCGTTTGGGCCGATCGAGACTGTGGGGGTGATGCCTTTGCCGTCCTTTCCAATACTTTCAGCCAAAAGTTGGCGATACCATTTACCTAAAGTTTCCCAAGCGCTGTCAAAGCTAAAAGTGTCGTGAATGTTTTTATTTTGACTTAAGTGATAGCTGTGGAAGATAGACATAAGCGAGGCAGGATTTTCTTCTTCATCGCCCAAACAAATATTTTGCGCTTCACGAGCGCCCGCAAGTAAACCTTCCACATCCACTTCCGCGGCGAGTAAAGGGAGTAGTCCAACAGCTGAAAAAATTGAAAATCTCCCGCCGACTGGTTTAGGAATAATTAAAGTTTTTTTAGCTTCTAAAACCAGAGGTGAGTCGGCATCGCCAGTTATAACGACCCGATCGCTAATTAGTGGGAGAGAGGATGAGAGGTTAGAAATTAATGATTTAAAATTAATTAGAGTCTCGCTAGTGTGACCCGACTTGCTGATTACATTTATTAAAATTTCTGAGTCGGTTAACTTTTGGTCGCGGATGTAATTCACCAGCTTCTCAACCTCATTTTCGTCTGGCGCTTCAAGGAAGTGGAGTTTGGGGAAGCGCTCCGGGGTGAGTTCATCACTGTGGCCAAAGGTGGCGTCGTAAACCGCTTTGGCGCCCAAGCTTGAGCCACCAATGCCGATCACAATTACTAACTTTAAATTACCACCAAGTGTGGTGAGCACCTCGCGCACGTTTTTTAACTGCTCGGTGTGGTGAGGGAGAAAGAGTGAAGATTCAGGCGCTTGGTAGAGTGGGGAGTGGGAGGCTTCCTTCAGCTCTTCGCGATAAGCTACCAATTTTGGAAGCGTGGACTTAATATAATCATTTGGCACCAAACTTGCCCCAAAATCGAATTTCATGCGACGATTATAGCATGAAATTTAGTTGATTTTTTCAAATCTTAAAACTTCTTTTCCGCCTTTTGCTACTTTTTCTTTAAACATTTTAAGTGGTCGGACCCAGATGGCATTAACACCAAAGTCGGGGGAGTCGTATAGAGCTTTGTAAACAACGAGCGGTTCCAAAGTTTCACTATGATGAGCCACGCCGATAACCTCGTATTCTTTGCCAGTTTTATAGTGTCGATATTTTCCTAGTTCAATTGTGTCTTGATTCATAAAATTATTTTGTACTTTTTGAAATAGTGTTTATTTTTTGGGAAATTATATTTTTTAAAGTCTTGAAGCCAATAAGATTATGAAAAGTATGGGAATAAAATAAAACCAATTTCTAAGGCCCTTTCTAGTTTCTGTTTTTTCATACCAAAGATTATTTTCTTTGGTAATTCTAGGGGTTTCCCCCTCTGATAATTTACGGGCTTTTTCTATATAAAATGTGATCCATTCATTAGTTAGGTCTATGGTCTTTAGCCAGATC
Source organism: uncultured Candidatus Saccharibacteria bacterium (assembly GCA_964648765.1). Classification (GTDB taxonomy): domain Bacteria; phylum Patescibacteriota; class Minisyncoccia; order Phycocordibacterales; family JACOZG01; genus JBBTTN01. Next base: position 40,608 of record CAZYLF010000001.1, on the reverse strand, counting down.
AAATTTATAATAATAAAAATTATAATGTTAATCTTGTTAGGGTTTTGTTCAAATGTAATAAAAAAAGTGTCAGCCAATACGAACACTGAATTGACCTGATAAAACTCAGATAAAGCCGATCTAATTTGATCACTTAAGTCTTTGTAGTAGGTAGCCTCAATTTTTTCTTCATTCATGGCGGAGGAGGTGAGATTCGAACTCACGATACCCTTTCGGATATGACGGTTTTCAAGACCGTTGCCTTAAACCACTCAGCCACTCCTCCGTGGCTTCATTTATAGCAGAAAATAACAGAAAGTTCGAATTTCCCGAGTAAAACTATTTTTTCTAAATAATTTCTGATTCTGGGCTTTTTTCGCGGGTGATGACGTAGAGGTAGATAATCTCTAAAATGCCAATGGTGTTTAGGATAAGGATCACAATAAACCAATTGCGTGAGGAGAGACGGGCGGCGCGCCAAAGCGCTAAACCTTTCCAAAACAAGCTCCACACTGTGAGAGCAATAAAGATCTCTGGATTCGTTTCAACTAGATTACTAACCTGGGTTAAAAGATTCATTATTATATGATAACATAATCTGATAAATGGATAAATTTACTCCAGAGCAACCGATAGTTTTTGATAGCCCGGAGGCAGAAATTGCTCACCTCAAAAATGAGGTTAAGCGTCACATTGAAGCCGAAAAGGCCGAGGGTCGGGAGGCGGCACCGGCCCAAGTGGGCGCTGAGGTGATTAAAGCCTATGCAAATACTGCACCAGAAAAGGTATTAGCCCCTAATCGTCAGATAAGTCAGACTGAAGCCGAGGCAATTACCCTAGATTTGGCGCCCGAAGCTCATGATAAGCAAATTGAACATCTTTTGGGGGTGATGGAAAGTAGGGGGTTAAAGAATGCGCTTTCGGTTTTAGCTAAGATGGGCAACCCTCATCTTGAGGACGATTTTCATCGTTTTTTAATCCAGTATATTTCCACTGGTCATAAGGCAAACGACCTCAAGGAATCGAGCCCGATGTGGAAACCTTTACATATGGCACTTTTTGAGGTTAGTCTGCCCGAAAGCTTTAATGAAGATAAGGGTAAGAGATTGAAAGAGCTCATCTCAAGCATGGAGCAATTTTATGCTGGCATGCTTTCGGGGCAAAGTAGCTTGAGTAATGAAAATAATTTTTCAATTGAAATTGCAAATGCAAATGGCAGTGACCAATTTGTTTTTTATGTCTCTGTCCCGACAAATAAAAAAATATTACTCGAGAAGCAAATCATTGCCATTTTCCCTGGGGCACGAATTGAAGAACATAAAAATGATTATAATATTTTTAACCCGGACGGAGTAACCGTGGGGTCGGTGGCCAAGTTAGCTAATAATTTTCTTTACCCACTAAAGTTTTATGAAGAGTTTGATTTCGACCCACTCAGTACAATTTTAAACAGTTTTTCTAAAATTGATCGTGATGGCGAAGGGGCTGCCATCCAATTTATTTTTGGTGGTAGACAAGACGAATTGGTGAAAAAATCACAAAAAGCAATCGAAAAAATCAGAAAAGGAGCAAAAATAAGTGAGGCGCTTAAGGAGATGAAGCAGACTTTTGGCACTGTTGTAGCAAAGGAATTTCTCAGCTTTTTTAAGAGTAATGAAAGTAAGGAGAAAGAAAAACAAGAAAAAACAAAACTTGCCGGAGCGGTAGATCAGGTAGCAATTGAGCAGTTTGTAAAAAAACTCAAATCACCACTAGTGGGTGTTAATTTACGCCTAATCGTTTCTTCTAAAAGTGAGGCTGAAGCTGATGCAATAATTGAGGATATTGAATCAAGTTTTAATCAATTTGAAAATGGTTATGGTAATCGTTTAAATTGGAATCGATATAAAAAAGGAGACCTTAAAAAAGTTTTGAGAAATTTTTCATTCAGAATTTTTAATGAGGACGAACAGTTTGTAATTAATTTATCAGAAGCAACAACCCTTATTCATTTTCCTGCCACTTCTGAAGGTAAAGCCGCACCACAATTAAAGCAAAATAAAGCTGGCACGGCGTCACCGCCGCTTGATCTGCCTACATCTGGCACGTTGATTGGTATTAACCGCCACCGTGGTGAGGAGACTAGTGTGTATGTGGGGGCAGAGGATCGAATGCGCCACTTTTATGTAATTGGTCAAACTGGCACTGGTAAAACCACATTACTTAAAAATATGATTGTGCAGGATATTAAAGATGGTTCCGGAGTTTGTTTTATTGATCCTCACGGTTCAGATGTCCAAGATATTCTAGCTAATATTCCGCAGGAACGTTTCAAAGACGTTATTTATTTTGACCCTGCTGACACTACTCGAGCCATGGCACTTAATATGCTTGAGTTTGATCACAATTTTCCAGAACAAAAAACTTTTGTGGTTAATGAGATGTTTAGTATTTTTCAAAAACTTTATGGAGCAGTGCCTGAGTCGATGGGTCCGATGTTTGAGCAATATTTCCGTAATGCCACCATGTTGGTAATTGAGGATCCTGAATCTGGTTCAACCTTGCTTGATGTGTCGCGAGTGATGGCGAACAAGGCGTTTCGTGACTTAAAAATTTCTCGTTGCAAAAATCCAATCGTCGTGCAGTTTTGGAAGGAGATCGCCGAGAAGGCGGGTGGTGAGGCCTCACTTGCCAACATTGTGCCTTACATCACCTCTAAGTTTGATGTGTTTTTAGCAAATGAAATAATGCGACCGATTATTTCTCAAGAAAAATCCTCTTTTAATCTTCGAGAAATTATGGATAGTAAAAAGATTTTACTCGTTAACTTATCAAAGGGTCGTTTGGGCGATATCAACTCACATTTAATTGGTTTGATTTTAGTGGGTAAGATTTTAATGGCAGCACTTTCCCGCGTTGATAATTTAGGATCGCGGATGTCTGACTTCTTTTTGTATCTTGATGAGTTCCAAAACATTACCACCGATTCGATTGCGACCATTTTGTCGGAAGCTCGCAAATATCGCCTCTCCTTAACAATTGCTCACCAATTTATTGGTCAGGTTGAAGAAAAGATTAAAAATGCCGTGTTTGGCAACGTGGGGTCGATGGCGGTGTTTCGGGTAGGTATTGAGGATGCCGAATTTTTAGAACGACAATTTACTCCAATATTTACCAAAAACGATATTATTAATTTGGATAATCGACACGCATACCTCAGGTTACTTTCAAACGGACGCCCAGTTAAGCCCTTTAATGTTGAAACTTTGCCACCAAGTAAAGGCAATTTTGAGCAAGTTGCTAAATTGAGAGAAGTGTCGCTAATTACCTTCGGTCGACCTCGCAGTGAGGTGGAAGAGGAGGTGATGGAAAAATATAAAAATAAGTGATAATATCTAAAATATGGAAGCGAAAAAATTTAATATTGATCAAGAGCTCTCAAATAAGGATTTCCTTAAATTTTTAGCTAGTCACGCTGATTCTGAGTCGTTTAACATGAGTGACGAGGCTAAACTCAAAGAACGTTTTGATGTCTTTAATTTTAAAGAAAAAGTAAAAACTGAACTTAAAGATTTATATCGTAATCAGATTAAAGAACAGCTTGGGGTAGAATTAGGCGATGCGGACCTAAACTCAATGGATGTGTATTTAGATAAACAGGCACTAGAAAACCCAGAGAAAATTATTCTTTTGGAGCAGAGCTTGGCAAGTTTTGTTGAAACACCAAAGAAAATTGCAGAACTCGAAAATGAATTAAGCGGTTTGGGTAAAAGAAATGATCTCGCAATTAGTTATAGGGAAAAGGTGATAAAAGCTAAAAAGTTAGAGGAGATGAAGGGGGCCTACGATTGGAGCACGATCGGTAAGCATGGGATAAATATTCTCTCTAGGGGTTACTTTTTTGAGGATGCAAAAAAGAAACGTGATTTAGCAAAGGAGTTTAGTGATAGTAATCAAGTTATAAATGAACGAGAGAGAAGCGATATGTTTATTGCCACCACTGAAGAATATCTACAAATAAATATAGAGCTGAAAAAAGTTAAGGATCTAGAAGCCAAAAAACACCAACACGAGAAAAGCCTCAAAGTTCTAAGGGGTAGCGTTTTGGAATTGGCTGGCGAGATAGGCGGTATTAAAGAGGTGATACAGGCGCGGGCCACATCTATTTTAAAGGAGCTAACTAACAAGGAGAGCACTCTTGAGAGTTTAGATGAAGCAGTAAAAAAGATGAGGGATTTTAGTGCAGCTTCAGAAAAAAGCCAGTTTAAGGTAGATATTTTTGAGGATAAAGCTGGTCAAATCAGTTTGACTGAAACAATTAACCAAAAAACTGATGCCAAGGTGGTTAGGGCAATCAAGGATGCGGTTGAAAATAATGGTTTAAATACGGGCTCTTTTAAAGAGTTGTCAGACACGATTGAGAAGTTGATAACGCGGGAAAATATTGGTAATAAAACTGGTGTGGCAATAAAAGATTTTGTAAGAACGATACTTACTGAGGAGAGTGCCAAATTAACCGGTGCTGACACTGATTCAAAAGCTAAAAAGATTATGATTGCTCGGCTTTTGGTCAAAACAATTTAAAATATAATTTATGACGATTGATATTATTAAATTAGAAAATCTTCTTGAAGAAAATGACCTTACTGGTGCCCGCTCATTGATTGCTGAGTTCATAACACAGCCAATGTCTGAGGAGGAAAAGGGGGAGGCTTTGGTCAACTTGGCTTTTATTTACTTAAATATTTGCAATACGGCCAACGAGGATTACAAAGCAGTTCTTGCTGACGCCCTGACGAGTCTCAAAAAAATAGATAAAGAAGAGGGAAAAGCTAACGATGAAATAAGATTAGAAAAACTAAATCAAGAACTCGGCGTGTAAGCCAAACTTGTGCGATATTTAGGAATCGATTACGGCAGTCATAAAATAGGTTGGGCCACCTCAGACGAGGAGGGCAGAGTGGCTTTTCCTGGTGACGTAATTAAAAATGACAAAAATCTCTTAGGGAATATTTTAAAAATAATTAATGAAAAAGGGGTGGGGAAGATCGTGGTGGGCAAATCACTAAATCAAGATGGCGCGCCAAATCCAATGCAAACTGAAAGCGAGAGTTTTGCTCGGGAGCTTGGTCTGAAGAGCGGTTTAGAGATAAATTGGTGTGATGAAAGATTCACTACCAATGAAGCAACTCGCGAGATAAAATCAAAAAGAAACGTAGACGCTCGGGCGGCCACGGTGATACTCACTCGCTACCTGGAGAGTCTTCATTTATAATATAATGGATGCCTCGTAGCTTATTTCACAAACTTTTTCCGACTCCAAAATATCTTGAGATGCCGGCCGTGGGCTTAGACATTTCCGATCAGTCGGTGAAGTATTTGGAATTGATGCCAAAGGGTGATTCTTACCTAGTTAAAAAATTTGGAGAGAAGGAGATTCCAGTAGGAATCATTGAGGCTGGTGAAATAAAGGATCAAAAAAAGCTGGAAGAGATTCTACGCTCACTAAAAGTGGAGCAGGGAATTAAGAAAGTCTTTGCTTCATTGCCTGAGGAGGAGGCGTATATTGTGCGTATCCCCATGCCGGCGATGGGTTTAGATGAATTAAGAGGGGCGATTGAGCTTGGACTTGAGGAACATGTGCCAATTCCTGCCAAGGAGGCTGTGTTTGATTATGAGATTTTACATCACCCTGAATCTGAAGCAGATACCTTTGATGTTGTGGTGTCGGTAATGCCTATTAGTACTGTGGCAAGTTACTCAAATACGCTTAAAAATGCTGGGCTTGAACTACTCGCACTTGAGATTGAGGCACAGGCGATTGCTCGCGCTCTTACACCTTTCCACACCCGCGAAACCACGTTAGTGGTAGATTTTGGTAAAACCCGAACCAGTTTTTTGGTGGTAAGTGGACATAAAGCCTTTTTTTCTTCAACGGTTAATAATATTGGCGGCGAGGATATTACCAAAGCTATTCAAAAAAATTTAAAGGTAGATTATGCTACTGCAGAAAAAATTAAAATCACTAAGGGCTTACTTCATTCTAGGCGGGAGAAAGAGTTATTATTTTCTGTAATCCCAATCGTCTCAATTCTTAAAGATGAAATCGCTAAGCAGTATAATTTTTGGGAGTCTAAAACTACTGGACGTAAAAAAGAAAAAATTGAACGCGTGGTACTTGGCGGCGGTCAGGCCACTTTACCAGGACTTGCGGAATATTTAGCCATGAGCTTGGGCGTACCGGTTGAGATTGGAAATGTGTGGACCAACACCCACCTTATGGATACCACTCTCCCACCCATGACCTTTAATCAATCACTCCGCTACGCCACGGCCATGGGTTTGGCGCTCCGTAACGTACCACGATAAATTTATGATTAATTTAATTTTACCTGAAGATAAGGATCGAGTGCGTCACACTTATCGCGCGCGCTTAGCCACGGTGGCCGCGGGGCTTTTAATGAGTTTGTTAATCATTTTTTTTGTGGGGATTGGCTCGCTTTATTTAGTGGTAAGCTTGCGTCAATCTGCACTTATGAGGGAGCTTGAGACGGCTCGCAAAGAGTCAGAAAAATTTGAAGTAAATACTTTACAAAGCGAATTGGGGGGGTTGGCTGACAAGGTAAAAATTCTTAAAGTAGATCTTGAAACTAATATTCCAGTTACGGAGGTGTGGCAACACATGCTTGAGGTGCGTCGCCCGGGCATTACTTGGCGAGGTTTGTTTTATACTCGGAGTCCTCAAGCTTTAAACAAAGTTGAACTAGCGCTTGATGGTAACGCCGCCACAAGGCAGCAATTTTTGGATTTTATCAATGCTCTTAAATTGGATCCATTGCTTACCGATATTTCTTACCCGATTGATGTGCTTTTAAATGAGAGAGATGTTAATTTCATCATCAACTTAGACTTCAACGATGAAAAAAAATAAAATGAAAACTAATTTACAGAAAGGTTCAGCTTTAATTATCTCACTAGTTTTTACCGTGCTCCTTATTGCGGGGGTGGCGGGATTGTCTGTTTTACTCTTGCGAGCGGAGCGAGACTTGCTTAAAAGTGCCGTTGAGCTCAAAGACTTATCTCAAAAACGAAATGACGTGGAGAACCTTTCAAAGCTTGCCACAGAGCTTAAAGATTTCCGCCCTAAGCTCGACCCGTATTTTGTGGATACCGATACCTTCAATTTGGTGATTGAAAGGATGGAAGCTCTCTCAAAAACCTCTGGTGTTGATTTTCGTTTTCAGTCAGTTGGTAAAACCAGTTTTGAAAAGCGAGACGCTTTGGCAGCAAACTTTAGTGCTGAGGGGCCGTTTAATAATTTAATGCAGTTTATGAATTTGATCGAGAATTCTCAGTTTAAATTATTTTTTAACCGAGTTGATCTTAAGCTTGTGGATTTGCCCACTGCAGCAAATAAAAATACTGCATGGTGGTCGGCCAGTTTTGATGCCACGCTTTTAAGTTTTAAAGAAAATTAAAATATGAATTGGAATATTTTTAAAAAAGGGAAGGGGGGTAAGTTTAAGATAAAAGGGAAAGATAAAACCCAACTCCATTTTCATCCTAATTTTGCTTGGCGAACCTTTGTGCTTGTCTCGGTGATATTGTTAGTTGGTGGCTTGGCTGGGTTGTATTACCTTTTTTCGGCTACACAAAAGGAGGTAGTGGGTGAAGGTGGGCAATCTGCAGCAAGAATTGAAAACATTAGCCGGGAGGATATCACCAAACTCTCAAATTATCTTGACCTCCGAGCCGAAAATTTAAAAAAATACCAATCCCAAAAACCTCTCCTCCCTGATCCGTCTGTAGCTCCGAAGTAATTATTTCTCCTCAATATGTTGATTATAAAAACAATATTTTTTGAGTTAGTGCTTAAACTCGTGCCGGTCTTTATTGTGCTTTATTTAGCGTCTTATCTTTTGAGTTTGTTTCAAAAAAGAAATACAGAAGTAATTGACTCTAAGGTGGAGGAATTAAAAAAACAAATGCGGGGTGAAAAATTTTTTATTGCGGACTCTGTGGAGTCTCCAGATAGGGGATTAATCCAATTTTTTGGCGAACCATTTAATGTGTCGATCGGACCCGGAATGACTCTCGTAGATTTAGATGGTAGAGAGCATAGAATTGAAGAAGTTTATCTAAAAGATGACACACCAGACGTGCCGGATCCAGCGATTTCTTCAGGAATGAAAAATTGCGCATTAGTGATCAAGTCAGAAAATTTTGACTTAGACAAGGCCATGCTCGAGATAGAAAAAAATATAGTCGTGGGGTTCAAAATTAAATAGTCTGAAGTTGCTCCGAAATAAAATCTTCTTTGACTTCTGAGCCATGTTGGGACATAGTTAGTTTAGTTTAGGTTGGGTTAGGTTTGAACAGTAAATAAGGAGAGCGAATAATGAGTAGTTTTAGAAGGGTGTTTCGGTTTAGTCATGTCTTTCTTGCTGTCGTGCATGCCGAAGACAAGGTTCAGGCTTTGCGAAATGCTCGCATCGCCGCAGACGGCGGGGCGGGTGGAATTTTTCTCATTAATCACCATATTACTTACAATCAGCTTTTTGAGTGTTATCGAGCTATAAGGGAGCGATTGCCAGATTTGTGGATTGGCCTGAATTGCCTCGACCTCGGGAGGTCTGCCATTGAAGTTGTTCCAAAAAATATCTCCGGGTTGTGGGTGGATGACACCGGGGTCAAGGAAGATGGCAATGTTAAAATGGCCCTAGAGTTCCGTCATTTGCGAGAAAAATGTGGCTGGCAAGGAATCTATTTTGGTGGAGTTGCTTTCAAGTATCAAGAAGAGGTCGTTGATGTGGGCAAGGTGGCGAAGTTAGCCGTGCCGTTTGTGGACGTGGTTACTACCAGCGGTGAGGGCACAGGCTTGGCCCCGAGTCTTAGAAAAATCCGTGCAATGAAAAATGCGATCGGAGATCATCCTTTAGCCATTGCCAGCGGTATTACTTCTGAAAACGTTGAGGAGTATATGCCGCATTGTGATTGTTTTTTGGTTGCAACAGGTGTTAGTGATTCTCATACGGAATTGAATCCAGATAAAGTTCGTACTCTTGCCCGAAAAATCGGAAGGTAAAATTTATTTCCCCAGCACCGAAACTTTGGTGCTGGGGATCTTTTAATCAAACCAAACAATCATTTCATCCCCGCCTGCAGGATTTTCTATAATTTGAGACGACTTAAAACCCAAGGTTATTAGTTGTTCGATTTTCTTTTTGTTACTCTCCTTTGACTCATAAAAACCTAAAATTAGTCGACCACCATTATTTGTCGAGCCTTTTAATTTTTTAATTAGACTATCATTATGGCGAATCTCATAATTGTCCCAAACATTCCAATACACAAAATCAAAGTTTTTCGGGAAATTTTTTGCTATTTCTGCGTCTTCGGGGGTTACAAAATGATCTGTTTGGTTCGGGAAAAGTTCCTTAGCTTTTTCAATTGCTTTTTTATCTATATCCAAACCGTAGGGATCAATTTTATATGGCGACCAAACTTGAAGAGATTTTAAAAGTAAACCGTTGGCACTTCCGTAGTCGAGGAAGGAGCCATCCTTGTTGATAGCTAAAGTAATGAAACGTCGTGCACGTTCCCATTCTTGCCACATTTCCTTGGGAGTACAAGTTTCGTCATTATTGTAAACATGACTACCCTCCACAAGTGACCTCAGTTTTTGAGGGTCGCCAATTGCTTCATTAAAATCAACTGAAATTTCCTCGTTTGAGTTTGATCTATTATTAAATCCTTCCATTGATTATTTTGTGCCCCCGGTAGGAATCGAACCTACAATAGCGGCTTAGAAGTCCGCAGTTATATCCATTTAACTACAGGGGCAGTGGTGCACGCTGTAGGACTTGAACCTACGACCTACCCGGTGTAAACGGGTTGCTCTACCAACTGAGCTAAGCGTGCGTTATTGCTTACAATAGCTTATCTGCTAGTATTTTTCAATCACTCTATGCCTGAAATTCCTATAATTTTTGAAGACGAGAATTTGCTGGTAATAAATAAGCCGGCGGGTTTGTCGGTGCATCCAGATGGATTTAATGTTGCCTCAACTCTCACTGATTGGATAATTAAAAATTATCCGCAAGTTGAAGGAGTGGGGGAGGATATGATTCTTGCAAATGGCACCAAAATTTCCCGCCCGGGGATTGTGCACCGGTTAGATAAAGACACGAGCGGAGTTTTGGTGATTGCTAAAAATCAACCGACATTTTTAGAACTGAAAGAGAAATTTAAAAATCACGAAGTAGAGAAAACTTACCAAGCGATTGTGATTGGTGAAGTAAAAAAGGATAAGGGTGTGATCGATTTGCCAATCGGGAGGAGTAAAAATGATCCGCGCAAGCGCGTGGCGAGTGCTCAAGCTCACGGTAAGCTCCGCGAGGCGATTACTCGATATGAGGTTGCGGAAAAATATAAAGGATTTACTTTGCTAAATCTTTTTCCTAAGACTGGCCGCACTCATCAGCTCCGAGCGCATCTTAAAGCCATTGGTTACCCCATTGCTGGCGATGCATTATATTCTTCCACTAATTCACCCACTGTTCCCACAATTACGAGGCAAGCCCTGCACGCCTCTTCAATACGTTTTAGCACTAAAGAAGCGGGGCAAATGACGTTTGAGGCACCTTTGCCTAAGGATATGCTCGCGACCATTGATTATCTTAAAGGGATGTGCTAAATTGCCTGCTTATATGACAACCGCGAATTTTAAGATTTCATCAGTAGACCGAGACACCCGGGCGGGTTTAGACTTCCGTTCTGGTGACACTATTAAGGTGTGGCAAAAAATTGTGGAAGGGGAGAAGTCTCGCCTCCAGCTTTTTGAAGGTCTAGTAATTGCTCGTAAACACGGCCGTGAAGCAGGTGCCACTTTTACTGTACGTAAGACTGCCTCAGGTGTAGGGATGGAGAAAATCTTCCCACTTTATTCTCCAGTGATTGATAAAATTGAATTGGTTAAGCGCTCAAAAACTCGTCGCTCAAAACTCTATTACATCCGTGCCAAAACCGCTAAAGAAATCCGCCGCAAAACTAAACATGTGGCTGAAAATAAAGCTGAGGAAGTAGCTGAAGTTACGAGCTAGCTCTGCTATAATCCCCAGTAAGCGCGGGTGGCGAAATTGGCAGACGCACTACCTTGAGGTGGTAGCGCCCTCACGGGCTTGGAGGTTCAAATCCTCTCCCGCGCACAATTAGCAAATGAGATTACTTTTAATTGATAATGGAACGAGCTATTTGTCCCAGTTAACAAATCTCCTAAAGGGCCATACTTTTGAAATTATCAAATATTCTGAGATTGGTCTTGTTGATAGAAACAACTTTGATGCCGTAGTTCTTTCTGGCGGTCACGATTTTCCTGTAAAGGGGAATGTTGAAAAATTGAAAGAAGAAATTGATTTTGTGGGGAGAACACAGTTACCAATTTTTGGAATTTGTTTTGGTTTTGAAGTTATTGCTCATGTGTTTGGCGCAACGCTAGAGCTTATGCGGAAAAAAGAGCAGGGAGTTATCGAGATTGAAATAATCAAACCAGAATTAATATTCGAGAACATCCCTAACTTCAAGGTTTTTGAGAGTCATAGATGGGTTGTTCGTGAACCTCTAGGCGAGTTAGTTGCCATTGCGAGTTCAAGAGATGGAATAGAGGCCTTTAAACACAAAACAAAACCAATATATGGGGTACAATTTCACCCTGAAATGTTCTTAGAAAAAACTTGCGGGGATGAAATTTTTAATAATTTTATTAATTTAGTTAAATAACTTTAGGCACAGGCTTGATTTTTTATATATTTAATGTAGTTTGAGCTTAGGTAAATTTTTAGGAAAGGAATAAATATGGAAAAACAAATTCAAATTGTCGGTGGTCACCCCAAGGCTGGGGTGGGTATTATGATCTTTAAAGACGGCAAGGTTTTGCTCGGAAAACGCAAAGGCTCGCATGGCGCGGGCGAGTATTCCTTCCCTGGTGGGCACTTGGAGTACGGCGAGTCATTTCTCAGTTGCATTGTGCGTGAGATTGCTGAAGAAGCTGGGATAAAGGTAAAAAATATCCGGTTTCAATATCTCGCCAACATCATCAGATACATGCCGAAGCATTATGTGCACATTGGTCTGACTGCCGAGTGGGAGAGTGGCGAGCCCCAAGTGCTTGAGCCAAACAAGTGCGAGGGTTGGGGTTGGTACGATTTGGATGAGTTGCCCGAACCAATCTTTTATATGTGCAAACTTGCTTTCAGAGCGTTTGATGGTGGCGAGACGTATTTTGATATCCACGATCAAGAATAAGGGTCTTTTGGCTACTTGCTTTTTTCTCATTTAGTGATATAATAGTAGATAGGTAGCACTTCGAAATATCACTATTTTAGAAAGGAGGTGCCGTATGGCACGGAAGCCGTATCAATTTCACGTTGAGTTGGCCTGGACTGTGAACGGTCAGGAGCAATATGCCGAACACGACACCAACGCCCCTACCCGAGACAAGGCTGTTGAAAACGCGATATTTGTTGTTTTGGGCAAGACATCTCGTGAGGCAAGGGCACGTTGTGGTTTGCGTGTTCGGGTCACTGATCGTTGGGTGAAATGTCTCCCCCCACAACCGCCGGCTCCGGTAGTGAAAGAAAAGCAATTGTTGCTTTTCTAACAAGAAAACCCGCGCCCTGGTCCAAGCTTTTGGATCGGGGCGCATTTTTTTTTGCTCGCGCGTAGGCTATAATGAGCCAAATGGATGAAGTTCATGCTCGACAAGACCAATTAAACGCCATCCTTTCTTCTATGGCGGAAGGTTTAATTGCGGTGGACACTTCTCGGAAGGTAATAATCATGAACCAAGCCGCGGGCATTTTGCTCCGTCTTTCTCCGGCCGAGGCGATGGGCAAAAATATCCACGAGATTTTATTTTTGCAAAAAGACGGCAAGGATATTCCGCAAACTGAAACACCTCATGAGCGCGCGATGATTGATAAAAACATTATCACTTTCACGCTGCTCGACAACATTTCACTCAAAAATCGCCAAGACCAAATTTACCCAGTTTCATTAATGGCCGCGCCACTTTTAGAAAAAGCAGAAGTTACTGGGGCAATTTTACTTTTCCGTGATATTACTAAAGAGCGTGATGTGGATCGGGCCAAAACAGAATTCGTTTCGCTTGCATCGCATCAACTTAAAACTCCACTTTCGGCAATTGGTTGGTATGCCGAGGCGATGTTGAGCCAAGAGGTTGGCGGTTTAAATGATAAACAAAAAGAATATTTAAAAAATCTTTCAGATTCCAATAAACGGATGGTGGATTTAGTTAACTCATTATTAAACGTATCGCGTTTGGAGCTTGGTACTTTTTTGGTGGAGCCAGAGCCTACCAATGTGAGTGAGCTGGCTGAGAGCGTGCTCACTGAGCTTGCTCCAGCCGTGGAAGCTAAAAAAATTAAGCTTGAAAAAGTTTATGCCCCAGATGTGCCTAAAGTTAATCTGGATCAAAAACTTGCGCGGATGATTTTCCAAAATTTACTTTCTAACGCAATTAAATACACACCCCAAGATGGTTTGGTGACGATTGCCATAAGTTTGGCCGATGAATTTTTGCTGATCAGAGTAGGTGATTCAGGTTATGGTATCCCCACTAACGATCAAAAGAAGATTTTTACCAAACTCTTCCGCGCCGACAATATTAGAGAAACCGACGCTGAGGGCACGGGCTTAGGGCTTTATATAATTAAATCAATCGTAGAGAATTCTGGCGGCAAGATTTGGTTTGACTCACTCGAGGGCAAGGGCACCACTTTTTACGTCACCCTACCCCTCTCGGGGATGGAGCGTAAAACAGGTAGCCGAGCGCTCTCCTAACTGTTATTATAAGGTTTATGGAAAAGGCAAAATACAAGGTTCTTTTGGCTGAGGATGACAAATTTCTCTCTGTGGCGCTTGGCGACAAGCTTGAGCGTGAGGGTTTTCAGGTGGTTAAGGCGCCAAATGGTTTGGAGGCCATTAATTTAATTACTCAAGAGCATCCAGACATTATTCTCCTTGATTTAATTATGCCCCAACGGACCGGTTTTCAGGTGCTTGAAGCTTTAAAACTCGATGCAGATTTAGCTAAGATCCCAGTAGTGGTTCTTTCAAATTTGGGTCAGGAGTCAGATCGTGAGAAGGCTAAAAATCTTGGCGCGGTGGATTATTTAGTAAAGTCAGACGTGCAGATGGGCGAGGTGGTAGATAAAATGAAAACATATTTAAAATAAAGTGATGGTGAAAAGAGCGGAAGAATTAAAGGAGTTACTGGTGGTGCCAGGATTAATTAAAGAAGAGGATTTTACTGTGGCGGTTACTGACAGTGAGGCGAGTGGGCGCGATTTGGTGGAGGTACTCGTAGATCACGATTTAATTAAAGATGAACAGTTAGGAAAATTATTGGCGGAAAGTTTAAACTCACGCTTTTTGGATATTGCACAAGAAAAAGTTGAACCAGAAGTTTTAATGATGATCCCGGAGATGGTGGCGCGAGAGTTTGGTGCCGTAGCACTTAGTAGAGGGGAGAGTGGGGTGAAGGTGGGGATGGTGGATCCAAATAATGTGGAGGCGCGACACGCGATTGAAAAGCGGCTGGGTGAACCTGTTAACGTTTTTTATATTACTCCGCGTGGGCTCAAGGAGGCTTTGCAAAATTATCGTGGCGGGATTAAAGATGAGCTTTTAGCATTGGTGGCTAAACTTGGTGGAAACTTAACCAAAGACGAACAAAATGAAGTAGCGGTAAAAACCGTGGACGCTATTCTCCAGTACGGTTATCAATCTCGGGCTTCAGATATTCACTTAGAGCCTTCACGCGAGAAAATATTACTCCGCTTTCGGATTGATGGAGTGATGCACGACATGCTCACTTTGCCTGTGACACTTGAAGAAACTTTAGTGAGTCGCATTAAAGTGATGGCGCGCTTGCGCATTGATGAGCATATGACGGCTCAAGACGGTAAACTGCAATTTACTTCACAAAATAGTCCCATTGATGTGCGTGTTTCAATTTTGCCAGTGACCACAGGTGAGAACGTGGTGATGCGTATTCTTTCAGAAGAAAGTCGCCGCTTTACTCTCACTGATCTGGGTTTAAGAGAGGGTGATATGGCCAAGGTAAAAAGTGCGATTGATAATCCTCACGGCATGATCTTGGTGACCGGTCCAACCGGTTCGGGTAAAACCACCACTGTGTACGCGGTGATGAAAATTTTAAATACTCGCGAAGTGCACATTTCCACCATCGAGGATCCGGTGGAATATGAAATTAAAGGCGTGAGTCAAATTCAAGTAAACACTAAAGCTAATTTAACTTTTGCCTCTGGGCTTCGATCAATCGTGCGTCAGGACCCAGACATTATTATGGTAGGAGAAATTAGAGATGAAGAAACGGCGAGCATTGCGGTTAATTCTGCGATGACGGGGCACTTGGTGCTCTCAACTTTGCACGCCAACGATGCTCCAACCACTTTGCCACGTTTACTTGATATGAAGGTGGAACCGTTTTTAGTAGCTTCCACAGTTAATGTGGTGATTGCTCAACGCTTGGTGCGCAAAATTTGCAGTCGTTGTCGTGAGTCATATGAAATTTCTGATGAAGAAAAAAAGTTAATTGATCACGATGAGCATTTAAAAAAGATTTTTGTGGAAAATGGTTATAAAAAATTAGAGGGGATTACTTTTTATAAAGGTGCGGGCTGTGACGTGTGTAATCACACTGGCTTCAACGGGCGAGTGGGAATCTTTGAAGTTCTTGAAATGACAGAAAAAATTAAGGAGCTGGTGGTGGCACGCGCGTCTTCAGGCGAGGTGCTTAAGGTGGCTGAATCGGAGAGTATGAGCACGATGCTCGAAGATGGCATCACCAAAGCCCTCGATGGCACCACCACTCTCCAAGAAGTTCTCCGGGTAATTAGGGTGTAAAACTTGACTTTTTCACATTTTTTCATTTATAATATGGTTAGTCTTCGGGTTGTGCTGGGTTATATAAGCCCGGGCTCGAAAATAAAGGTTTTTCACAAAGGAGACTGACCGTGAATAGCACGCTCAGCAAGGCACTCCAAATTATGGGGGAGGAGGCGGGGACCTTTAATCAAATCCTCGTCAACATGGCGGGTACTGATGGAGAAAGGTGGAAAAAGGAGCTTCGAAAGTTTGCTCGTGGCGAAACCTGTTGGCCCAAGGTTCAAGTTACAACTCCTACCAAAAAGAACCGAAAAAATTCAAGCTCTATTATCTATGTTGATCGTACTGTAGCTCCCGTCTATTCTTTATCGGTGAAGGAAGTTATTCATCCAGAGCTTGAGAAGGCTGGACCTGAGGAGTTTGATGTTCTCAAACTCGAACGCTGGCTCCATGAGGAGCAGAAGGGAAATAAGTCGATAGGAGGCCTCAATCTCTACGAGCATATCAAGACTCAAAATATGCTTGAGAGTTGTCTTAACTTTCGCGATCTTGAGGAAATCAAGAAACGGGGCACTAAGTTCTTCCGAGAGCATTTCAATCGCCAGGAGATCTATGCCTGGAAATCAGTGGCGCGGGATGAGGACAACAGCCTGATCGTTCCTTGTCTCTACGAGACCAGTGATATTGTTGTGTTCCGCTTGCGCCAGCTCAGACTTTTGTGTGGCGACGCTAATCCCGTTCTTCGCTTTCCCAATAAAAAATAAACGTATTCCAAAACGTAAACATTGGAAGCTGTGCTCAAAAGGGCACAGCTTTTCTTTTTTAACACTTTTTCTCTATTTTAAATTTTGGCGTGGTAGAATTAGAGGATGAGCAAAGATCTTTCTTGGGGGCGTGTTAGTTTAACGGACAAAGCACTTTTGGCCAAACAACTTTCGCTTGAGCTTCGCTCGGGGCTCACACTCACTGATGCGCTCGCAGTATCGGTAGATTCATCACAAGGTAAACTCCAAAGTATTTTAAAAAATGTTTTACACGCTGTGGAGTCGGGCCAAACTTTTTCAGGTGCGCTTGGCGCCTACCCTAAAGTTTTTTCTGGACTATTTATTAACACGGTTTACGTGGGGGAGTCATCAGGCACACTGGCCGACAATTTAGAAAATATCGCCAAAGAGTTAGAGAAGGAGCGCGAGCTTTCAAGCAAGGTTAAGGGCGCGATGGTTTACCCAATTGCGGTTTTAATAATCACTTTTATTTTAGGTTTAGCCCTATCATTTTTAGTGCTACCTAAAATTGTGCCGCTCTTTCAGGGTCTTAAAGTTACTTTGCCATTTAGTACTCGTGCGCTCATCTATTTTTCAAACTTGATGGACAATTACGGCTGGCAAATTTTCACCGGCCTCATTGCTTTAATTATTTTTTTAATTTGGTTTTTACGACAAAAGTTTATTTACCCTGTTACTCATTTTTTGTTTGTTCGTTTACCAATTATTGGTCCGGCCACGCGCGCATTAAACTTAGCGCGCTTTACCCGCAGCCTCGGCTCACTCCTTAAGAGTGGTCAAAACGCGGTGGAGTCTCTCACTACAAGCGAACGCTCAATTAATAATTATTATTATAAATTGGCAATTAAGCGCGCAGCGGCACGCGTTTCTGGTGGCGGAAGACTCTCTGAAGCGCTGGCAGAATTCCCTAAACTTTTCCCCGTGATGCTCACGCGGATGATCCGCGTGAGTGAGGAGTCAGGCAAGTTTGAAGAAACTCTATTTTACCTAAGTGATTTTTATGAACTTGAACTTAATAAGACTACCAAAAATCTTTCTACCACTATTGAGCCAGCCATGCTCCTCTTAATTGGTTTGGTGGTGGCGGGTTTAGCGCTTGCGATCATCACCCCAATTTATGAAATCACCGGAAATATCAAAAGATAAAGGATTTACTTTAGTTGAGGTCTTAATCACTCTGGCAATTACGATCTTACTTTTAATTGTGGCTTTGCCTATTTACGGAAATTTATTTCCTAAAGAGAGTTTGAGTGAGGTGGCGCGGACATTTGCGGAGCAATTAAGTATGGCCAAAATGCGTACGCAAGTTGCAGTGAGCGGTGTCCATCATAGCGTAACTTTAAACATCAACCCCATTGGTCCAGATTCATATACAATAAGTCCTGGTAGTCAGATCACAAATTTAAATTCAAACATTTCTTTAAGTTCAAACCTTTCAAATAATATTATTAATTTTAGTTATGGCTCAGGTGAGCCAAGCGTTTTAGGGCAAATTATTTTTAGTGATCAAGTTGGGCAAGTTGCTACAGTGACGATTGCTAAGTTTGGCAGAATATATATTGAATGATTATAAAAGTCTCAAAGAGTAGTAAAACGGGAGCCAGTATTCTTGAAGCTGTTTTGGCTTTGGCAATTTTTGCAATCGTCGCTTCAAGTTTAGCCTCACTTACTCTTGGTGGAGGGGGCGGGGCTTTGCAATCTCAAGATAATTTGGAAGCAGATATGTTGGCCAATGAGGGCTTTGGGGCTGTTAAGGCAATCAAAAATCGCGGTTGGAATGAGTTAACTTTCAGTCAAACGGCAGTTTCAAGTTCTACTGGGGTCTGGGCATTTACGAGTGAGGGAGCAAATGAGGTGATCGGTGGTCGCCTTACGAGGACAATTAATTTTACTCCCGTTGATCTCCGGACTCGCGATGTGGATGTGCGAGTGTCTTGGTCGCCACGCCCGGGGCAAACAAGCGAGGCGGTCCGCCGTTCGCGTCTTACAAATTGGGATTCAAAGCGTTGGAGCCAAACTGATTGGTCTGGAGGCTCGGGGCAAACCAATTGGTCAGTCGCTAATCGTTATCTGAGTGACAACGGAAATATTGAAGCGGTAGCAAACCCCGGCGAGTTGAGACTTAAAGGCGCGCCACTTGTGTGGGCGACTACCACCTCGCCGACAACCCAAACTTTAAATGATGTCTCAATTGTTTCTCCCACTTCTGGTTTTGCGGTGGGTAATGCAGGATTCATAATCCGGCTTAATGGGAGTAATTGGGCAAGTTTTCAAGATACTGGTAATGACGTCTGGAATGGCGTCAGCATGTTTTCAGGGACCTCAGGTTTTGTGGTCGGTAATGGAGGGGTAATTAGACGTTTTACTGGTGGATCCACTTGGGCAGTAATGACCTCACCAGTAACAAATAATTTAAACTCGGTGAAAATGGTTTCGGTCAGTGAGGCTTGGGCTGTGGGAGCCACGGGAAAAATTTTACGTTGGGTGAATGGTAACAATTGGATTCAGTTTGTGGACACCGGAAATCAAGCTTGGAATGATGTCGACTTTGCTTCACCCGCGCTTGGTTTTGTTGTTGGTAATGGTGGAGATATTTATCGCTATAATGGTAGCACGTGGACCAGCATCACTTCACCAGTAAACAATGCACTAAATGGCGTGGCATTTACCTCGGCTACTGATGCTTGGGCGGTCGGTGCATCTGGGAAAATATTGCGTTGGAATGGTACGGTGTGGAGCGAGTTTGTAGACACTGGTAATCATACGTGGAATGAAGTTCACTTTTCCTCACCGTCTTCCGGTTTTGTGGTTGGAAATGGTGGAGATATTTACCGCTGGAACGGCAGCACGTGGGCTATTTACTCACCACTCCCTGCGACCAATAATTTATTTGGTATTTCATTAAATGGAAGCACTGGTTTTGCTGTGGGGGCAAACGGACGGATTATCCGTCTAAGTGGTGGCGGTTACTTAACTTCCGGAAGTTTAATTTCATCAATTTTTGATATGGTTGGCGTTTCGCCAATTGAGTTAATTGAGTGGACTCAAACTATTCCTGTTTGTTCCCCACTATGTAGAGCTGAATTTCAAATTCGGGTGGCGCCAGATTCTGGTGGGAGCCCTGGCACCTGGAGCGCCTGGCAAGGACCAAGCGGAGCAGGGAGTTACTTCACACTTGCAAGTGGCACGTTAATTCCAAAAATTTTAAATGGTAATCGTTTTGCCCAATATCAGATTTTCCTAACTGGTGATGGCGTGAGCACTCCGAGCGTGAGCGAGGTAAGATTAGATTATAAATAAATGAAAAAAGGTATAACTTTAATTGAGCTTTTAATTTACCTCGCGCTGGTGAGTGGGATGCTAGTGAGTTTTATTTATTACACTATCGGCGTAACTTCATCGGCCGAGGATTTAAGTGGGTCTAATATTATGGTGGGCGAGACTCGGGTAATGCTAAATCTAATTTCAGCAAAAACGCGTGGGGCAATCAGTATACTTGAACCACTTCCGCTTCAAACTTCAAATAAATTAAGATTACAACTTACTTCCACTACGACCCTTGCCTTTGAGGTTATCGGTGGTGTTTTAACGGCTACCGATCAGGCCAGTAACTCTTGGTCGCTTAGTTCACAAAGTGTGCCAGTTTCAGGTTTAAGTTTTAGGAGACTCGACAATGGTGGCTCCGCAAATATAAATATTAATTTGAACGTAAGTGGAATTAATTGGCGAACAAGTGTAACCCAAAAAATAACCCCATGAAGCAAAAAGGTTTTATCGCCCTTATCACTGTAATTATTTTAAGCGCCGCTTTACTCGCGGTGGGTATGGGATCGTCCTTTTCTGGCTTAGCGCAAATTACTTCTGGTTATCAATTTTCTCGGGGAGAGGAGGCGAGGGTGCTAGTTGAAGGTTGTTTGGAGGTAACGCTTTCGAATATTAAGAATGACCCAAATTATGGACTCTCAATCTCACCAATTAATCTCTCGCTCCCAGCAGGCTCGTGTATAATTAATGTAACCTCGCTTGGTGTAACATTGCGGAGGATTACTGTGGCTGGAAATGTGGATGAATATTTTAGATATTTTTCTGCTAATATTTCCATTTTACCCAACCAGGTTTTGCTTACAGCACTTACAGACGGAGAGTAATTAATTTTTAAATGTTTAATTTTAATTGGGGAGAAAACAAGTCGGCTGGAATAGATATTTCAGATAGTGCCATTGAGGTGGTGACGCTGGCCGCGCGTGGTAAAACTCTAAAAATTAAATCTTTAGCTCGGCAAATTATACCGGCTGGCGTGGTGGTGGGAGGATTAATTAAAGACGAGAAGCGCTTAGCTGAAATTGTTTTAAAAACTTTAGCAAACGCCAAACCCCTCTCAATGACGGGCGAGACTTTTACTTTTGGTTTACCCGAGCGGCATTTTTATACTCATTATTTTGTGCCAGATGAAACGGTGGTGACAAATAAATTGGCACTTAAAGAGTTGGTGGGTGAAATGGCTGAAAAGCATGTGCCATTACCTAGGGCGCGTCAAATTGTGTCACACAAAATTATCGATGATGCCACTGGTAAAGCCAGGGTGTTAATTTTGGTGGCCGACAGTGATGCTGTGGCCACTTGGGATAACTTTTTCAAATCAATTAATGTTAAGGTTAATGCCTTTGAACTTGAAACGGTGGCTACCTGGCGGGGGATAGAGCCAAGTCATCCTAGAAAAAATATCTGTTTGGTGGATATTGGCGCAAGGCAAACATTTATTGCTTTGTTTGGACCGTCAGGACTTTATTACACATTTGTTAATCAGATTGCTGGGGATGTTTTAACTGGAGCTATCGCTAAGGAACTTAAACTCCCTACTCCCACTGCCGAAGCTTTAAAAATAAAAAATGGTCTAAATGGTCCGGAGGCAAAAGTTGGGCAAATTATTAAAAAGGAATTAGCCCCACTTTTAGCTGACATGCGCGCAACTTTTGCTGACCGGTCGGCGCATGCCGGTTTGCCACCAGAATTAATTGTGCTTGCTGGCGGCTCGGCGCGTTTACCTGGCCTAGCAGAATATTTTAATCAAGAGTTTCGCTTAAAAACTATTTTACCTATCATTGCGCCAATTCTGGTGCAGGCTGGTGAGCATCGGTCGCTATTTTCTAGCGAGGCTCATTTGTATCTAGAGGCTTTAGGTTTGGCCATGAGGGGGATAAAAGGCGAAAGACTAAGTCGAGACCCATATATCCCCATTAAATAGCGTTATCCACTAGGCATTTGGCGCAAGTATTGTAGAATCAAGTGATAATTAGTCGGTTAATTTATTAAAAATTTACATTATTATGAAGAAAAATTTTAAGAAGGGATTTACCTTAATTGAGCTTTTGATCGTTATCGCGATCATTGCGATCTTGGCTGGTGTTGTGTTTGTGTCTCTAGATCCTTTAACTCGCTTCCGTGATGCACGCGATGCTAGCCGTTGGACTGATGTTACCGCCATTCTCTCGGCTATTAAAGTTGACCAAGTTGATAATCGTGGAGCGTATGCTTATGGTTTACGTTTCTTTGGCACTGGGCCATCCGCCGTTGTTACTAATCCGGTCACTAATTATCAAATCAGTAATGGAACAACGACTACCGCTTGCGATACTGGATGTTCCTTCGTTACCGCAGCTGCAAATTGTGTAAATCTTCAATCGCTTGTAGACGAAGGTTATTTGGGCAAAATGCCAGTTAATCCAAATGGTTCAGGTAGTTGGACAACAGCTCGTACGGGTTATTACATGAGCCGAAGTGTTAATGGTTCTGTAACAGTGGGCTCGTGTGACGCTGAGAGCACAACAGCGATCTCAGTCACTCGATAATTTCCTTTTTCCCTTAAACGTGGTATAGTCCACATATGCTATACACACGTAAAGGGGACAGTGGAACAACTAAAACTTTTGGTTGCGATCAACGTGTTTCCAAGTCCTCGGCTATTGCCGAGGCTCTTGGTTCTTTAGACGAAATTAATTCTTTGCTTGGACTTTGTAAAATTAAGAGTGCTAAGGCGGAATTAATTGGCGGCGTGCAGCAAACTCTCTTTATCATTCAAGCCGAACTTGCCGGAGCTGACAAAACCGTGACGGAAGATAAGGTGAAGGCAGTGGAAGCGGTGATTGATGAAGTGGAGAAAAAATTGCCACCAATTAAAACCTTCTTTGTTTCTGGTGGTACGGAAGTAGCGTCACTCTTCGACTTTGCGCGCACCGTGGCGCGTCGCGCGGAGAGGCGAGTGGTGCAGGTGAACGAAGAAGGTGTGCGTAAAATGGGGGAGCATTCGATGGCTTATCTCAATCGTTTGTCGTCTCTCCTTTACGCTTTAGCTAGACTCGTTAACCACGAGTCTGGTATAACTGAGGAGCCGCCAACGTATAAATAGTATGGTGCCTATAGTTTAGTGGTAAAACTCCGCTCTGTGGAAGCGGCGTTGTGGGTTCGATTCCCACTAGGCACCCTTTTAATTTTTGAAAATTCTCCTGAACTCTGCTAGGGTGGGGGTTGGTAGGACTTTGTTAGTGTTAATACTAGGAGATACGTAAATGCTCGAGTGCCCATTTTGTGTTCAAAACGGAAAGGTCAAGATTCTTAAGGAAAACCAAATCGCATATTTGATCGCGGCGTTGGGTAGTGACCAGCAACCTCTGCCCGGCCGCTACCTCATTATTCCTAAGGCACATGTTGAATCTATTTTTGATTTGCCAGACGGGTGGCAAGAATCCGTGAATTGTCTGCTCAGGGATTTTTTTGCAGAGGCGGAAAAAATTGAGACCGACTTCAATTTAAGTTATAACGAAGGGGTGCGAGCTGGGCAACGTGTTAAGCATATTCATTGCTGGTTCATTATCCGTAGCGGGGAGGAAGGCAAGTCCTCACATAGTCTTGGTTTATCGGCCCTTATTGAAAGAGTCAATAAGGTTAACTAAAGCTAGTGCCTAAAACAAAGGAGCTGATTTATGGAAACGTTGGAGCCTGTTAAATTCTACGAAGGTCCGTTTTACATGTTCTCTAACTTTGCCTCATTCGCCGTAGTATGGCGAGGTAAACTCTGGCCGACATCGGAACACGCTTACCAAGCGGCCAAGTTTAATCACCCAACTTTGCAGGAGGGGATTAGGAAGGCCACTTCCGCTCATATGGCTAAAAAAATAGCTGAGCAGTATGACGAGCAAAAGCGGCCGGATTGGCACGAGGTGAATGTGGCGATTATGGAGGAAATTTTGCGAGCTAAACTCGAACAGCATCCATATATCCGCGAAAAGTTAATCAAAACAGGAGAGCGGAAAATGATAGAAGATTCGCCCAAAGATGCCTTTTGGGGTCGTGGTCCAGATCACCAGGGACAAAATCATCTGGGCAGAATCTGGATGAAGTTGAGAGAAGAAATTGTAGCTAAACAGGAGTAATTTTATGGCATGGCCGGAAGTGGTGGTTTTAGTAAGACACGCTGAATCTAAAGGTAATGTTTTATCTGCTGATGAGCGTGCGGAGTGTGATGTTGGAACTCATAAATATGGGATTACTTCTTTAGGTGATCGACAGGCAGAGATCACAGGCGGTTACCTAAATGATGAGTTTCCTGAAGGTTTTGATGCTTACTACTCTTCATATTATATTCGCACTAAGCAGACCATGAGGAAGATGTTTCCTGATGCAAAAATTTATGAGGACCCAAGGCTTGCAGAAGCACAGCGAGGTATCTGGCATGTGATGACTCAAGAGCAAGTAGAAAAGTCTCTCCCTTTTGAGGTTATCAGGAAGGAGCGAGAAGGTCTTTATCATTATAGACCGATAGGCGGAGAAAATTGGCCCGATGTGGAATTACGAATTCACAGCTTCTTAGGCACCCTCTTTCGAGATTATGGTGGGAAGAAGGTCATGATGGTAGTCCATGGGCACTGGCTGATTCTTTTTCAGCGTCTGATTGAACACTTTTCAATTGAGGAGGCAGTAGCGCGCTACAATGGAAAGGTTTACGCTAACGCTTCCGTAACAATTTACCGTGGAGTGCAAGGATCCAATGGCCAGTCTCGTTTGGTTTTGGATCGATCGGTTGTCCCTTGGGAGGGTAAATTAGAGGTCTAGGCAATTACTCGGAGGTTTTATTCCTCCGAGTTTTTTTATACTTCTCAATTTAGTGATATTTACCTTATAATGGTAGTTATGTCACAAGAATCATTTAATTCACTTGAGGATTTTGGAGCTTTAGAAGGAATGGTAGTTGAGGCCCTCAGTGCTAATGGTGTTGATCATGAACCAACAAAAATATTATTACAAAAATATGTTGATCGGGTGCACGCAGAAGTAGATCAAGAAGTTAAAAGTAATCCCGACGATTTAGACCTCCCTAACCGAGCAAATATAAAAGCTGAAATTAAGATTGCCAAAGTTTGTCTAGATTCGGCAAGAGAAAAGGCGAGAGGAATAAGCGCTCTTGAGGAAGCGCTTTTAATGGCTGGCCAGAGTGTGAAAACTGAAGATCTGGCAGAGCAAATTTTAGTTATTTTAGATAATCTTTAATATATATGAATTTAAAGATGGAGCAGTTTGTGGAGCAAGAAAGTCCTCCCATTAGTTTGGAAGAAATGAGATTGGAATTTGAACAATATGATAATACTGGTTTGGTAATGGAGGTAGTGGGTGATTTGGTTAAAAAGTTTGAAAATAATGAGCTCTATCCTTACAAAAAAACTTTAGATAAAATTGCTGAGCCAGAGATTGTTGTTGAGAGTAATGATGAACAACTTTTTACTGATACCGAGTTGGGAGAGTTTGTCGATACTCATTTCGAGGGGAACATTTTACGTAAAGCACTGGTGTCATCAATTAAGATTAGGTTGAATGATGTTTACTATCAGTCTCAAGAAGATAATTTTCTTGGATTACCTGCGGGGAGATATTACTATATTCCCAAAGAAGTCTTCGTTAAGTATTTAGGGCAACTCTCCTTGGAACAGAAGAAGCATTTTGAAGAATATATTTATCGTGCGGAAAGCTATAGCATTTGGAACAGTATTACCACCAACGAACTATTACAAATAACTTTAGTAGACCCTGGGAATGTATTACCCACACCTGTAGTTATTTATAATCAAGAATTTGATAAAGAGAACAAGGGCATCAAAGATAATAAATTAAAAGAGGTAGGTTTAGAGTACTTATCGTTAACCCCTCAAGTTGAGCGATCTAAACTTTATGCACTTGGATCACTTGCCCACGAGATTGCTCATAATATTTTTGAGCACTTAATAAAAAAGATGCCACACAAAAAAGAGTGGGAAGAGATAGTTGATCAGCTTGGTGACATTACGGCTTACGCAAAAGAATATGATAAAGGAGGGGGTAAAGATTATGAAGAAAATTTTTGCGAGGCAGTACGTCTTTTTACCACTGCTCGTGAATGGTTAGATAAAAATGGCTACTCCCAAGTGGTGAACTATATCGAAAAATATTTTCCAGAAATAAAGAGTTAGATTTACCCCCTATTGACTAAAATGTAGTTATCTGCTATGGTCTCAGGCGGGAGGATTTAAGCACGAATTATAGGTCAGCAAAGCGCTGCCCTCGTGCTGTAGATCTTTGACATCAAGGAAGGAGAAGTGACAATTGAGGAACGATCTGAAGGTCGTGAGTTGCGAGTTGGGTACTCTTAAAGCCACCGGTAACACGGTGGCAAAAGTCGTTCTGAGGGCAAGTCGGCCACCAACTGCTGGGCCAGTACATTGGCTACTTCAGTGGGACGTTTCAGGCTCGATGGCCTGGGCGTTGAATCAGGTAAAGAGGGATCTGCAAGCCTTCATCGGCACGTTGAATCCCGCTGACCTGGCCTCGATCATTATCTTTAGCGGTCACGACCAAGCCAAGCTTTTGGCTGGTCCTTTGGTCTGCGATGCTCGGGGGAAGAAGCAGCTGGTTGAAGAAATTGGGGCCGTTCACACTCTCAGCAACACCGTGTTTTCAGAAGGTCTGGAGCGGGTGATTGAGAGTGTGGAAAATGCTGGTGGTCTACAACATCATTTGATGTTGTTTACTGATGGTTGCCCCGTACCCTCTCGTTGGAGTGAGGCTGAAGAGGTCGCGCAGTCTGTGGAACATGCTCAAACTTTGGGTCTGAGCCACGACGCAAGCTTGTCCACTTTGGGTTACGGCAATTATTACAATGCCAGCTTTCTGGCTGATCTCGTTCGCAAAAATGGTGGGACTGGTGTTAATCGGCATATCAATGACATCGGACTTTTTGGTCCGGTGATTAGCGATATTCTGGCCACTGGTCGCGCAACAAGTTTTGTTGACGCGCAACTTTCATTTACGGGCGGCAAGGGGAAGCCAGGAATGGTTCTCCGAGCAACTCCGCAAGTGGATCGAGTTGGGGATAATGGAGTGGCAACACTCCGGTCTCTCCACGATGGTGAGGTCACATTGTTTGTGGTTCTCCCAACCGGGACAACTAGCCTGACCATGAGTGGCAAGGTGAACGGCGAGGCGTTTGATGCCGAACCGATTACCACCAAGGCTTTGTCTGAAGGTGGTGCGCTGGATGCCTCATTGGCGTTTGCCTCGTGGGCATTCCAAACTGGTGATCTGGTTGCATCATCCAAGATTCTCCAGGAAGCTGGGCAGAACATGCTTGGCATGATGGCGGGCAGTGCTTACACCGACCGAGAACGTCTCGAGGTGGGGGATCAATTGCGTCGAATCATTATCGACACGGGTATCCGTCAGCGTTACTCAACCAAGAAGTTTATCGGAGCTGGTGAGGCCGCTTGTGTGGTCAATTTACTTCGGGTGCTTCTTGAAGAAGATTGCACCGTATTCATCCCTCGTGGCACATACCAAAAGACCACCGCCACGGTGATCGAAAAAGGTGTGCGTCCCAAGCCGAATGCCAAGATCAAGATGACTGAGATTCAGTCGAATCAGGAACGATTCAATTTCTCCATGAAGACGGAAGTTGATGTGGAGGAACAGGATGAGGATACCGGCAAGTGGGTTGACGGACAGCGTTTCCGGAACTACGTCATTATCAAAGACGGTAGTCTCCACCAAGACACTCTCGAAGCCTATCTTACAAAGAAGGCCTTTGAGCTTTGTCAGAAGTGGGGCGTGATCGCTGACAATCTCCGGTTTTCGGAGACTAAGCTCTTCACGCTTGACCTCACAGTGTTGCCGATGATTGTTTCTTCATGGGCCAACCCTAAGGGACTTGGCCTTATTGATTTGATGAAGGAAGAGATCATGCTGGAGGCCGAGCAGAAGGCGATCAATGCCCGAGTGAAGGCGCTTCGCGTTTCTACGGGCACTGCTCCATCTTATCCTGAGCGGACTAAGGTTGAGGCAAGTGACAGCTACGCGGCAGCGGCCTCTAAGTATGAGCTCAAGGGATTTAAGGTTGCGGCAACCCCTGACTTTAGTCGGGTGACTGCACTTGAAGAGGCTGAGGAGAAGGCCAAGGCAGTGCGTAAGCGTTTGCTGGTGGTGCGCTGCATTAAGCGCTTGATCCTGTTTGCGATGGAGAAAAGCGGCAACAAGCTGTTCCAGGGTATTACTCCCACACCGGTCAAGAATAGCAAGACCGGCAAGATGGAGCA
This sequence comes from uncultured Candidatus Saccharibacteria bacterium, assembly GCA_964648765.1. Lineage (GTDB taxonomy): Bacteria > Patescibacteriota > Minisyncoccia > Phycocordibacterales > JACOZG01 > JBBTTN01. Next base: position 12,323 of record CAZYLF010000001.1, on the reverse strand, counting down.
GACTGTGAGCCTTGCTTCACTTGGTGAGCCGAGTCTCAGTTTGCGGCGAGTGAGCTGGGCGGAAATCGTTCCGGTGAGCTCGACGGCCGACATTGAGGAGGCTCTGGCTGTCGCGTAGATTCCTTCCGTAGTAAGTTTGTTTCAATAGTTCTTTTGCTGCCTGGCGCAGTTTTTCATCTCTTATGATGAGAAGCTCGCCGGGCAGTTTTTTTGTTTTTTAAGTCCTTGACAGACTTAAGTACGTTTGCTAGAAAAAAGAGAGTAAGGTTAGAAAAACACGAGAAAGTTCTTTGAAGAAAGAGAGGAAAAAATGTTGGAACTTGGTAAGCTCATTAATCTTAATGATCCCATTGTCCGGATGGCTTTGTTTGCCCACATTATCCACTTTAAGCAGACACGCAAAAACAAGGCTAAAACCCCGGCCATCGCTCATATGGAGAGAGTGGCCAAGTTGGTGGAAGAGTCTGGTGGGACGGAAGTAGAGATCGTGGCTGCCTGGGGTCATGATGGTGATGAAGATACTCCGGCCAATGGAGAGTTGTTCGAATTTTTGTTTGGCCAGGAGGTGGCCGCCGTTATCGATGGTTTGACCGATCCACCAGAGTTTGAAGGTTTGCCAATAAGTGAGCGTAAGGTCCAGCAAGCACTTCGAGTCCGAATCAAGTCGGTATCGGTCAAAAGGGTTAAGTTGGCTGACCAGATTGATAACGTACGGTCAGTAGCCTTTGACCCACCGGTGGGTTGGACTAAAGAAAAGTGTCTAGCTTACGTACAAGGAGCGGCTTTGATTGCCAACGAGTGCGCGGGCATAAGTGTCTTTTTGGACGAGGAGTTTGCCAAAGCCTACGCTGCCGCGATGAGGGCCATCGCTAAGATGGAAGGAGAGTGAACCATGTTCGAGAGTTTGGTTAAGAAATGCGAGCTTGAGCGGCGGATTTCTTGTCTTGGATTACAAAAGGAAGATGCGATCCGCCATGCAAATTTTGAAGGGGCGATGGAGGTTCGAAATCAAATCGACGCACTGAAGGAGGAACTTAAGATATCTGCTCAGGCGGCGGTAAGTTTGGCTGAACTGGATCAAATCCTCAACTTACTTCAAGCTTTGATTTCCCAGGTTGCGCTAGGTGACTTTTTGCAAGTAATGGCCCAGGATCAGTTTAAAAATCTTCGACCGTTAGTTGGTTACTTATTCCCTGACCTCAAAATCCTCTTTGAAAAGAGTTAAGCTTCTGGCCGTTGACCAAATTGTTGGTCAACGGCCTTTTTTATAAAAGTAATAATCTTCTCATTGAACCGGCATTAATGGTATGCTTGCCGCCTCTATTATTTTATTCATTCTGTGGTTTTTGGGTGTAGTAGGAGTTTATAGTGTAGGTTGGATAATTCACCTGACTTTGGTATTTGCTGTTATTTTGCTTGTACTCAAAATCAGTGGCACCGAAGAAACCCTGAGTTAAAATTGTCGTTATTTGCCCCACTGTCACCATAGGGTAGTTCACACGTCATAGGGTATGTGAAGGACTGTGAATTATTAATCAAGTAATGATAAATGACCTATGAAAAATAAAATAATTTTAAGTATGGTTGGCATACTATTTTTGCTACCTGCAGTGTCGTTTGCATCTAGTTATCTATATGTAGATGCTAACGGCACCCTTAAGGAGGTGGTGGCAGTAAATTCTACAGATGCCATAAATATGATGTTGGCGCGTGGAGATTCTATGGTGGATAGTGGGGTGAAGCTAAATATGCCTTTCGACAACATGAGTGTGGGAGGAGGGACCATTGGGGGAGGAGTTTACTGGTATGTAGATAATCAGGGTATGGTGCGTAGCGTGATGGCAAACAGTGCGAATGAGGCCTTAATGATGGCCACGGATAAAGTTTACAATAGTGGCGTGCTCTACATGGGCAAGGCTAGTTAAGGTTAAAATTAACGAGTTCCGCTACGCGCTCTGGGCGTTTGTAGGTAGAAGTGCTATAATCCCAGGCATTAACAATTATATAAATTTTTATGCCTAATTCAGCATTTATGAAGGAGATGAAGTTAAGCCCAGAACTTGAAGCGGTTACAGGCGCTGGCCCTATGCCACGCTCGGAGGTAGTAAAGAAGTTATGGGTTTACATTAAGAAGCACAATCTTCAAGACCCAAGCAACAAGCGTAACATTAACGCCGATGAGAATTTAATAAAAGTTTTTGACGGCAAAAAGGTGGTGAACATGTTTGAAATGACCAAATTGGTCTCCAAGCATCTCTCCTAATTAGATTTCCAGAAAAACCCCACTATTTGACATGGTGGGGTTTTTTCGTTAGTTATGTGTATAGAAAGTGAGGTGAAATTTGAAAGAAGAAGTGATTTACATTGCCAATGATGTGGAAGCGAGTGGGCCGCGGTTAGGCGTAGATAATGTTCTATCGCTTGGAGCGTGCGTGATGTCTCGTGAAAGGCTGACTCATCAAGAGTATGTTGAGCGCGGATTGGTTTTTTATTCTGAAATCAGACCAACAAATTTGAACGGGTTTATTCCCGAATCAATGAGAGTGGGGTGTTTGCACCTAGATTGTTTAGAGGCTTTGCGTGTAAATTACAAGAAGTACGATCCTACATACATTTCATTTGATCCGAGATTAGTTCTGATTCATATGCAAAGAGTCTGTGAAAGCGCTCAAGAGGTAGCCAAAAATTTTAGGGCTTGGGTACGCAGAGTAGCTAAGGGTAGGAAGGTGGTGGGAGTTACAGATACAGTGTTCTTTGATGGGGGATTTATCAATCTCCTCCTTGCCTCGTTAGATAGTCCTTCACCATATGGCTGGACGGGGCTTGACCTCGATTCAGTTTATCGAGGCTATGCGGGTAGAGCAGACGCATCTTTAAGTGAACTTGGTGTGGTAGATAGACGTATCAAGCCTCATCGATCTGATCACGACGCCGTTTACCTAGCCCAAACGGGTCAAGTCCTACTTTTTGAAAAAATGAAGTGGTAGAAAGCGCCCCGAGTAAAAACACCATTTACTCGGGGTTTTATTATCCCTAAAAACCCCTTATTTTGAGCCATTTTTATATAAAAACAGTAATAAATACATGTTATCCTATTGACAAATGAATACTATTATGCTAGGATGGTAGTAGAGCCTGCATGGAGTAGGCAACTAGGGAGATCCCCCCTTTTGACATCAGGGATCAAGTACAAGCCAAAGGAGAACGGTATGTGTTTCGAAGACAGCTCTAGCAATGGTTACGAAGGTGTCGGTGCGGCGGTTGCGGACAGCGTTGAGCAGCACGTTTCGGCAGCCAAGGTTGCCCCCGCCAAGAAGGCGACGGGCAAGGCGGAGATCACTCTCCACCTCAAGCCGTTTACCGTTGAAGCCAGCCTGGCGGACAACCACGTTTGTGGGGGTTACGACGGCGAGTTTCAGGCGAGTTGCGACCTGGTCGCGGATTCGCTCGACAGCTCGGGCTTCGTTACCGACAATCTCGGATTCATCGAGCTTGTCAAGCAGGCCTTCTCTGCGACGATGTTGAAGGCGAGCTGTGAAGAGCTCGCGCTGGGCATCGTCAACTTGGCCTGCAGCACTGTCGGGTCGCGGCTGGCGCGCGCGTCGGTGCAGGTGTTCAATCTCACTGGCTCGGCTAACGTGAGCTGGGTGAAGGGCGACGGGGTGCCCCCGTTCCCGCGCGAGGCGACTCGCCAGGAGCGTCGTGACACCGAGCGCGCCCGCGAGCGTGGTGAGGAACCCCGAGGCTGCTAGAGGTACATTACCTTTGGCGACCGCGAGTTGAGTATGACGATTTTCGTCACATGCTCACTCGCGGTTTTTTTATTTCAAATTTTGTAGTAATTTAACTTTGTGATAGTCTCAAGTTTGGAATAGTTTAAAAGAAAAGGAGAAATGAATGAATGTCTGGAATTTTTTCTTTGTTTTTATTTTTGTTGCTTTGGTAGTTTGCGCGGCGAGTGTTAGCTGCCCGCCACCCGCACGATGGATTGGGATCAAATTGGCAGAGTTTGTTATTTGGGTGAGAGGGTTTTAAAATCTTTCTCATCCCTGGACCCTCTACGCGGGGGTCCTTTTTTTATTTTTAAATTTTGCTATACTCTTCTCTTCCCTATTTTTTGGAATTATAATTTTAAACAAACACAAATGCGTCAAACTCAAATTGTTGCCACCATCGGCCCAGCCTCCGAGAAACCTGAAATTCTTAAAGAAGTAATTAAATATGCTGATTTAATCCGCTTCAATTTTTCTTGGGCGCCCATAGATGAGCGCACGGTGGAGCAATTTGCGTTGATCCGTCAGTTGGCAGGCGAGGCGGGTAGGCGAGTATTTATTCTTCAAGATATCCCTGGTCCTCGCATTCAAGATGGTGCAGGTCATACTAATGACGAGAGTGCAGAATCTTCAATAACCGAGCATGATGAAAAGCTGATTGAGTTTGGCGTAAAAAATGGTGTGGATTATATTGCCTTATCCTTTGTGGGTTCGGCGCAAGATGTGCTAAAGGCACAAAACATAATCGCTTCACATGGTGGCAAACAAAAAGTGATTGCCAAAATTGAGCGCCAGGTTGCCCTTGATAATCTTGATGAGATTATCGCTGCCACTGATGCGGTGATGATTGCACGCGGCGATCTTGGCGATGCCATCGCTCTTGAACGTGTGCCATTTGTGCAAATTGAGATTATTGAAAAGTGCGAGGCCGCCGGCAAGCCAGTGATCACCGCCACTCAAATGCTCCTCTCAATGGTTGATAATGATGAGCCAACTCGAGCTGAAGTTTCAGATGTGGCCCACGCCATTTTGCAAGGCACCGACGCGGTAATGCTCTCCGAGGAAACTGCTAAAGGTAAAAATCCACTTGAGGCAGTTAAAATTATGGATCGCATTGCTTATGAGGCTGAGCGCCATCGTTCGCCGGCACTTATCTACAATCATTTTTAACCAATTTAAAACCATGCTAAAATTTAGGCATGGTTTTTAAGAAGTATTGGTGGCTGATTTTATTTAACGTTCTCTACGTATTAATTTTTGCCTGGTATTATCTCTCGGTAAAAAATTATGAGTTCCTTTGGTATATTGCCATACTTACCTTTTTCCTTGTTTTGATTTTATCCACACTGGGTCGCACTCGGTTTGATGGTGTGGTGCTTGGCGGTTTGTCGCTCTGGGGATTACTCCACATGCTTGGTGGAGGGCTTAAGGTGGGGGAGGGAGTGCTTTATAAATATGTGGTGTTTGACTGGATTGGCACTGGAGAACAGCAAATTTTAAAGTTTGATCAGGTGGTGCACTTTTTGGGCTTCGGCATTACCACGATTATTTTTTACCACTTACTTAAACCATATCTTGGTGCGCGGGTTAATTTTAAAGTTCTTTATCCGCTTTTAGTGCTCGGTGGGATGGGTTTTGGCGCACTTAATGAAGTGGTGGAGTTTGCGGCGGTGGCTTTTTTTGGCCAAACGGGCGTGGGAGGATACTGGAACACCGCACTCGATCTTGTCTTCAACATGCTCGGCGCAATTGTGGCAATTTTCTTTATTCATTATTACTATCGTCCAAAAGAAAACTTGCGAGGCAATTAAAAATATATTACTATCTCCCGCAGATTGATCTTTGTAGGCGCGGAGTTGCCGAGATCATTTAGTTTTTATTGTGGAGGAATGACGGATGAAACGGATGATGGCAGTGCTCGCAGTGATGATTGGAGTGGTGGTCTTGCCTAATGCGGCAAACGCCACACCGGTTCCGATGACTATTTTCTCAACCAGTTTTGAGGACGGCTTGGTGCCTCCCATTCAAGCTACTGGAAACTGGACGACAGTTGCGTCGTCAGCGGGAGCTCATTCGGGTGTAGACAGGGCCAGCCTCAGTGGCCCAACTGCGTCAGGTGGAGATGTTCTTACCATCTTGTTTTCCACTGCGGGTTATGAGGAAGTTGAGCTCGACTATTACTGGAAGATCAACAACCAGCTCGAGGTCGGAGAATTTTTTTATTCCGAGTGGACTCCTGATGGTGGAGCAACATGGCTTCCACTATCGACTGGTCACACCGGCCCGGCAACTGGCTGGAACAACGATCATTTTATGTTGCCAGACGGGGCGGACAATAACCCACTTTTCGGCGTTCACTGGTTGGGATTACTTCCCCATTCAAGCGACACTGTTTCGCTTGATAGTGCGAGTATTGTTGCTATCCCCGAACCGAAGTCATTTGCTCTTATGATTATGATGATGCTCGGCGCCGGACTTCGTCGGCGTTTGAGTATTGAATAACGGCTGCCTTGCCGCAGGCCCACTTGCGTAACAACTTTGTTGCGCAGGTGGGCCCTTTTCTTTATAATTTTATTTATTGAAGGCAAGTTATCCCCATTGTGCTAAGCGCCGGGTTTGGTAGAATTGTCCGGACGTGAAAAATAAAAGAAGAATTATTATAAGCTAACCACCCGCATTTGCGGGTTATTTTTTTGCCAAAATCATATGATAAATAATTACATGGCGACCAAGGACGTGAAGAGTTATAGCAAAACCGTTAATAAACTCCGAGAATTTTTTTTGAAAAAGGGCTTTCATGAAGTGCATACCCAAGACCGTTTAAGCATATTAGCGGCTTGTGAGGATCCTACTACCATTGCCACTTATGAGTACGCAGGAGAAGTTTGGCCCTTACCCCAAACGGGCCAAATGTGGCTTGAATATGAATTACTCAAAGACCCGGCGCTCCCCGGAGTTTTTTGTGTTAGTACGAGTTATCGGAATGAAAAGAAGCCAATACCGGGTCGGCATGAAATTATTTTCCCCATGTTTGAGTTTGAATCGAAGGGGACGCTCGATGATTTGCGGGAACTTGAGATTGAACTTTGCGAGCATCTTGGTTTAGGTAAGCGAGCCAGTTTTACTCATAAAAAGTATGATGACATGGCTAAGCTCTACGGTGCCAAGGACTTAACAGGGGAGCATGAAAAGCAGATGGAGAAGGAGTATGGTCGAGTGTTTTTTCTTGAACATTTCCCTACTTACACCTCACCATTTTGGAATATGCGTAAGCAGGGCAAACACGCGCGGAAAATTGACGTGATTATTGCTGGCATGGAGACGATCGGTTCAGCGGAGCGGAGCACAGACAAGAGGGCGATGCGCAAGCAGTTTTACACTATCAGTGATGGTGGCTATGCCAAATTACTCTTCAAACATTTTGGCAAAGCGCGGGTAGAAAAAGAGTTGGAAGAATTTCTATCATTCAAATTCTTTCCACGCTTTGGTGGCGGCATTGGCCTCACTCGCATGATGCGAGCTTTAGCCATTTAGTTGGTTTTCCGGCCTCTATCTTCCTGGCGAGGTCGCTTGGTCAAAATCAATTAAATATAATCTGGGTACTCGGGTGATGTCGGGGTGACCCTGCTCGTCTCTGAAGAAGCGGAGAACATAGTTTTGACTATGTGTATGGCCATGCTCTATACCCATCTTATTTAGTGTAAGGTCAATTTTTTTTCTTTGTTCTCCAAGTTCATTACTAAACATACCGCACGAAGTAGCGAGCCATTGTTTAAGGTTTAAATCCAATACACCCGAATAGACATCAACTAATCCTTCTTTATTTAATCGATATGATTGGATCGGTTCAATCGGGACGTAGTCAAAACCGTTATCTTTCCAGGTCTGGTGGTTTTCATAAGCTCGTTGCCAGGTTAAAAAAGCCTCAGGTTGTATGTGGCGAACAATAATTTTATCTTTAAGTGATCCGCTCACTAGGGTAGTTTCTGAACCACTTTTGCTGAAGGCTTCGCGCCTAAAGCTGGAATGGTTAAGATTGGGGTGCTTGTTATAAAGTGGCGGTTGGACAATCTCGTCGCCCAAGCCTTTACCGAAAGCTTCTCTGATTTTTTGAGATATTGCCAAATTTAATTTAATTGCCTCGTTTTGTGGGACCCACTTGATCAGTTCTGCTACCCCCATTTGCTTTTTAAGATCGTCTGTTGCGAGAGCGTCTTCAATTTTTTCCACCACCAGTAATCTTAACTCATCGAAATCAGCTTGTTCAGTGTACTTAAGCATTAATGTCGCCGTCTTAAAAAGGTCGATATCTTGTTTGCTGAAGGCTTCTTTGATGAGTGCCGCTCTTTGGTCTTGGGGAGCGTGGTTGATCGTTTGGATAGCTTCTTTTTGTACCAATACCTCTTCCTTGAGAGCTAGTCTAATTAGTTCTGCCGCCTCATTTGTTGGGGTCGCCAATATCATGGCGGCGGCTTCTTTTTTGATTTGTGTACCCTCTGTCGCAAAAATACTCCTGACCCTATCCGACACCAGCCGCCTGAGTTCCTCGGTGTCTTTTCCTGGTACAGAGTCGATATTGCAAGCTGCTTCTAGTTGAACTTTGATATTTCCTGTCTGAAAGGCTTTTTTAAATAAACTAGCTCTTTCTTCTTTGGTCACAGTCCATATCATTTCTACGGCCACTCTTTGCTGCTCCTCGTCGCCGGTTGTTAAGGCCCGGTCAATTATTTGAGAGACTATTTGTCTTAGTTCACCCTCTTCCTCTTTTGAGGCCATTACAATTTGACCGGCTGCAGTTTTTTGTACTTTAATGTTCTCTATGCTGAGCGCTTTTTTGATAAGGCGGGCCCGATCTTTGGCTGGGACTGAGCTAATTTCCCCCATAACCTCTTCTTGTGCGTCGGCGCTACCCGTCTCCAGGGTTTCCCAGATAAGCTCGGCCCAATTTTCTTTTGGGGCATTGTAAATTCTTCTTAAAATTGCCTCGGGGGAATGTTCGGCGGCGGCCTTTATTGACTCATCTTGCTTTTTGCTCTCAAGGTACGCTTGTGGATTAACTTCGCCGTGACCAGAAACGGCGTACATATCTAAAGGGATCTCGGGAGTAGTACTGGAGTTAAATGTTTCCATTGTCATAATTACACTATAGTAATACTAAGTATTTGGTTATTCAATTGACCTACCGTACTGCCGCCGTGGTAAATATTAAGATTGTGCCTGGATTGACGCTTGAGCGTTGTAAAAAACGTTTTTATGTTTTAAAATAATCCCATGTCACTCCATAGTTTTGACGTGCAGATTATTCATTTCTTCAAACGGATTTCCGAGTTTGTGTGTCGGTTTGGATTGTTTGTAATCTTTTTTTGGTTTGGATTGCTTAAAGTTTTAGATTTAAGCCCAGCTAGTTCATTGGTGCAAGAGTTATTTGCGGAGACTGTACCCTTCATGACCTTTGGCACTTTCTTTCTTCTGTTCGGAATTTTTGAAATGTTGATTGGTTTGCTTTTTATTATCCGGAGCGCCGAGCGCGTGGTAATACCACTTTTGTTTATCCATATGATCACCACCTTTATGCCACTTTTTATGTTACCTGAAGTGGTGTGGTCACAATTTTTAGTGCCCACCCTTGAGGGTCAATATATTATTAAAAATTTAGTAGTTATCGCGGCGGCGGTGACGGTGGCTGCCAATCTCCACCCAGTGCGTTCTTAAACTATGTCTGGCAATTATTCTGCAAGTTCAAAGACTTTTACCTACCATACCAAAGAACGTTTGGAGTTTATTAACATTTCAGATGATCTTGAAAGTTTTATTAAAGAAAGTGGCATAAAAATCGGTACGGTTACCGTGGCTACTCACCACACTACTTGCTCGCTGTGGGTTAATGAAGATGAAAAAAATTTAATCGGCCCACGGTCTTTACTTGGTGAGCCGTCAGATCTTGCGCGAGTGCTTGATCGTTTTGCAAATCCAAACGAAAAATATGGGCACAACGACGTGTGCGACATGAGTAATCCCAAAGGCAAACGCAACACTCATCTTTGTGAGCCAGACGAAAACGGTGTGATCCAAGAATGTATTAATGGCCACGCGCACGCCCAAGCTTTAATGCTCCACCCCTCAATTACTTTAATAATCAAAGACGGCAAGTGGGAGAGGGGGCGTTGGCAACAATTAATGTTGGTGGAGTTAGATCATAACCGCGAGCGCTCACTCACCATGCTGGCGCAAGGCACAAATTAGATTTTCGGTCGGTTTTTTGTTAAAATCATCTTTTATGGCTAAAGTCTTAGATGGTAGGTTAGTGCGCGATAGGCTCAAGGGTGAGCTTATTGATAGGGTAAAAAAACTCGGGGGTAAGCCAACGCTCGCGGTGATCCAGGTGGGGAGTTTGTCGGCGAGTTCACTTTTTATCACTCAAAAAACTAAATTTGGCGAGGCGATTGGAGTTAAGGTTGAGCATATTAATCTCCCAGGTCAGGTAACCTTTGCTGACCTACAAAATGAAATTTTAAAGTTAAATAAAGATGTGTCTGTGCGGGGGATTATTGTGCAGTTGCCTTTGCCACCACATCTTGATGTGTGGAGCGTTATCGAGACCATTGATCCTAAAAAAGATGTGGATGGATTAACCGCCATAAATTTAAAAAAACTTTGGGCAAAACGTCGTGATGGAATTATCCCAGCTACAGCTTGCGGGATACTTTCAATTTTAGATTATTATCAAATCCCAATTGAGGGAAAGCGCGTGGTGGTGGTGGGACGATCCAATTTAGTCGGCGGGCCAATCGCACTCACATTACTTAATCGAGGTGCCACTGTTACGATTTGCCACCGCAAAACATTAAATCTTGCGGAAGTTACCAAGGGTGCAGAGATCTTAATTTCTGCGGCCGGGAGCCCTGGGTTAATTACTAAAAATCACGTGTCGCCAGGGCAAACCGTAATTGATGTGGGGCTCACACCTGGTGTTGATGGAACATTGTTTGGTGACGTGGCACAAAATGAGGTTGCAAATATTGTGGGCGCTATCACGCCTGTGCCTGGCGGCGTGGGGCCAATGACCGTGTGCTCACTCTTTTTAAATTTACTAGACGCAGCGGAAAATAATTAATTATGGAAGATTTTGAAAAAGTTTGGGCGGAAATTGATAAGGCCCAAAATATTTTGCTCACTCTCCACCCAAAGCCAGATGCTGATAGTGTGGGTTCAAACTTGGCCATGATGCACGCGCTTGAAAGCCTAAACAAAAAAGTAACAGTGATCGCTGGTGACGGCCCATTGCCTGCTTATTTAAAATCTGCACCAGGGTTTGAAAAGATTATTTCCAAAACAATTTTTGAGGTTGAGCCAAAAGATTACGATTTATTTTTAATCTTAGATCTCTCACGACTTGATCGTTTAACAAATAAAGGCGAATTTGTTTTACCTGCCACCTGGCGGACAGTTTGCATAGATCATCATCAAGGTTCAACCTTGATGGCAAATGTGAGTTGGGTTGATATCAACATGCCGGCAGTGGGAGTGATGATTTATGATCTTTTAAAATTTAGAAATATAAAGTTAGATCATGGTATTGCCACTAATTTAATTTTGGCTATTCATGGTGATACGGGTAGCTACGTTTATGACCGTGTCGATAGTACTTTGTTTACTCGTTTAGCAGATTTGGTTCAGTATGTTCCGGATTACACCAAGGTTATTTTTGAAATTCAGAATAATTTAACCCCAGAATCTCTAAAATTTGAGGCACTAGCACTTTCGCATGTTGAGGTGTTCAGTGGTTTTGCAATATTTTGTTTAGATCATTCTTTGCTTAAGGATAATAACTTATTGGGCGAGGAACATAATGGTTCATTTATTGCCAACAAACTTAAAGCGGTAGTTGGTTGGAATATCGGGGCGTCTCTAACAGAAGCAGAACCAGGTTTTACCAGAATCAGTTTACGTACTCGTGATGCAGTTAAATATGATGTTTCAAAAGTTGCTGAATTGATTGGTGGGGGAGGGCATAAAGCAGCGGCCGCCACGCGCATCCACGCGCCACTAAATGAGGCTAAACAAAAATTAATTGATGCCATCCGTACGCTTTATCCAGAACTTGTTTAATTGTGTTAAGATAAAATTATGAAATCTAAAAATCGTGGCTTTGGACTTTTTGGCTTGCTTATAACTTTTGCTCTTATTATTTTAATGCTTTGGTACAGTTTAGACTTACTTAAACCCGGGCCACGAGTAGGGGAGCAAGAGGTGGACGGAGTTGATGCGCCTACAAGCGTAAGTGGGCAAATTGGCGTAATTGAGAGCGCTAATCAAGTTAAGAATTTGGTGGAACAAAAGAGCCAAGAAGCGGCTGAGTAGTTATCCACAGAGTTTTTGTAATATTATAATTTTTGTAATAATTTTGTTACAATTATGAGCAGATAGCTCCTCATCATATCCGGAGCGTCACAAATTACCTTGGGAGATCATGGTACAAAGGAAAGATCGGGCTTCTTTCCCCTCCGGAAAGCACCGTTTCGCCTTAGGGTGAGCGGTGCTTTCTTTTTT